>CANQQU010000038.1 GCA_947626085.1 uncultured Oscillospiraceae bacterium | reverse complement strand
CCGCAGTATCAGAATTTTACCGGTGCGCTGCCTTTTCTGGAAGCGATTCTGAACGCGAATCGGGGGACCGCCGAGCGGCTGAATCTGTTGCAGAAAGAATTTGGGCTGGCGCTGAGCAACGAAACGAAAGGAGCGATCACTGAAATGTGTAATTTGAGCCAAGCAGTCAAGGCTGAAGGCCGCGCCGAGGGCCGCACCGAGGGCGCGTTTGAAAAGCAAATTCAAAATCTGCGTAATCTTATGCGGAATCTGAATGTTCCGCTGGTAAAGGCTATGGAGCTTCTGGGCATTCCAGAGGAAGACCGTCCCGCAATCATCGCCAAGATGGGCCAGTAAAAAGCAACATGACGCCGCGAAAGCGGTCGCTTCAGTCGATCAGAATATGTTTTGAGGAGCCGCATTCGCGGCTCCTTTTTTAATCGTCTCACAGATATGATGCGCTATATAACCATGACCGGATCTTTGATCCAGTCAGAACATTGTACAGGCAGCCGCAATTTTATTATTGAAATTGAACCGCTTTGCATGTAAAATAATACTATCCGGCGGGAGGTGATATTTATGCTTCGTGTTCTACTTTGTGACGATGATGCGCTGTTTCTGAACCGTGTGAAAAGCCGTGTGGAGGCGTTTTTGAGTAGTCAGGGGGAACGGTTTGAGATTCTTGCCCATACCGATACCTCCCTGATCAGCGACCGGGAGCTTACTCTGTGCGATCTGGCGCTGCTGGACGTGGACCTGGCCACCCCGGAGGACGACGGCATCGCCCTGGCCCGGCGGCTCCGCGCCTTCCGTCAGGACACGGTGCTGATTTTCGTCACCAACTATGTAGAGTTCGCCCCGGCGGGGTATGAAGTCGGCGCTTTCCGGTATATCCTCAAGCAGAATCTAGATCGGGATCTGCGTTCCTACCTGGAGCAGGCTCTGGTTCAGCTGAAAAAGCGGAGCGAGACCTACAAGATCCAGGTGGACGGGCGCATCATCGATTTGCCTCTGGAACAAATTGAAAGGTTTGAAATTCAAAAGCATTGCGTGGAGATTTATCTGCGGGAGGCCCGCCCCGGCGGCAAGGACGTGATCCACCGGGTCCGCGGCTCCCTGTCGGAGATCGAAGCGGCGCTGGCGGAGCGGGGCTTTCTGCGGATCCACAAAAGCTGTCTGGTCAATATGCGGTTTCTGGCCCGGCTGTCCAGCCAGGGAGCGGAGCTGGACAACGGCACGATCCTGCGGGTCAGCGAAAAGATGTACAACGACATCAAGAAAAAGTACCTGGCCTGGCGAGGGTGGCAATGATGGAATACATTTTGACAATTCTGTGGGTCGCGATTGAAAACCTGTTCTGCCTTATGCTCTTTTCCGCGTTTTTCCCTGTAAAAAGAAGCTGGGCAGTCATGGGTCTGGCATATCTAACTCATTGTGTTTTGCAAACCGTTCTTGTAAGCATCTCCCCAGCTGAACTTCACCCTTTTATTGCTATTACCACTCTGCTGCTGGTCAGCCTGTACCTGTTTGGTGGAAAATGGATCCCCAAACTGATCATATGCGTGCTTGGGCTTCTTGTAATTGAAATCATGGATACCGTTACGGTTTATGGCGCAATGGCGGTTTTGGGGCTTTCCTATGAGGAATTTGTCTTCCGGCGGCTTTTATATTCCACCGTCATTACCGCCGAAAAGCTGTTCGTTCTTTTCCTCGGTTGGTATCTGTGCCGATTCCGCGCCATTCGAGAGTTCCATATTCAAAGCCGGTGGATGCTCCTGGCGCTTCTTTTCCCGCTATTCAGTCTGGCTTTTATTATTACTTTATTTCTCCAGGCCCAGAACGAAGCGGACCTCTCTATCGGCGCGGTCCTATTGAGCGCCGGGCTGGCGCTGGCAAATATCGGGGTGCAGTTCACGATTTATTACATGGAAAAAGCCACCCGGAAGGAACAGGAGGATCTTCTGCTCCGCCGGCAGATGGATCTACAGGCGGAAAACATCCTGGCCCTGGAAAAGAGCTACCGGGCCCAGCGGCAGAACGTCCACGAATTCCGCCATCATTTGCAGACCCTCCAAACGCTTCTGGAGGAAAACCAGATCTCCAAGGCCCAGGAATATCTGAATACCCTGCGGGAAACCCAGGCAGTCCGGGTGTTCAGCGTCCGCTCCGGGCATTCCATCCTGGACGTGGTACTGAACGAAAAATACCAGACTGCCCAGGAAAAGAATATTGCCATGCAGATCCAGGTCAATGACCTGTCCGCCCTTTCCCTGCCCACAGACGCCCTGGTGGTGCTGCTGTCCAATCTCCTGGACAACGCCATCGAGGCGGCGGAGCAATGTCCGGACCACCGGGAGATCCAATGCACGCTACAGCTTCAAGACAGCTTCTACTTATCCGTGAGAAACAGCTCTCACGCTGTTGCCATTGTGGATGGGCAGATCGCCACCACCAAGGCGGACAAGCTGGATCACGGCTACGGCCTGATGGCTGTCCGAAAAATTCTGGACGGCTGGAAGGCGGAGTATACATTTGAGTACAAGGATGGCTGGTTCCAATTTGCCGCGGAGATTCCCCTTTGAATAATTCCAACGGATCTGACCGCCCCGGCGCGAAAAGCGCCGGGGCGGTTTTCCGCTTTCGTGCCAGTTTTTTGGCAGTTGTGCCACAAAATTTGCCAAAAGGAACGCTGCCGCTTATACTGTTGGCAGGCGACGAGAAATGAAGCATTTCTCTGCTTGGCTGAAAGCCTTCGGGCTTTCAGCCAAACGAAAAGTCTATTATGAGCAAGGAGGAATCCAACGGAAATGAAAAAGAAGAAGAAAGCGCTGCTCCTGGCGGGCGGCTGCGCAGCGCTGGCTCTGCTGCTTGTTGGGGGCTGGCTGCTCTGGCTGTTTTTGCAGCCCAAATTTCAAGAGACCCTTTCCATTCCCAAGGAGGCAAAGGTGATCCTGCACTTTTCCACCCTCACAGCCTCCGTGCGCCCAGCCTATATGCGCTCCGAACTCTATTTTTACGGCGAAGACGGCGCGGTTCTGGACGCCTATCGGGAAGAAGAGGAATGTGTTGACCATTTCATGGTCGGGGGAAAGAACGCAACCTGGTTCTTCTTTCAGGATCATACCATCCAGGTGGACAGCGAGGGGACCCACGATCTGCCCGGCGCCTCCGGCACGGGAATTTTCTGCCACCACAAAGGCGGCCCCCCTCAGACCGGCTACATTGAGGAACTGGACACCGCCTATTGCCTGCTGAATGTGGGATTCGGAGCCGATGAGAAGGACCCCAGCTACCTGAGCATTGTGCGCTTTGTGTCCATGGACAAGAATTATGACGTCCAGATCCAGGGCTATCTAAATAATCTCTCCTATGATCGGGAAACCAAGCAGTTTTTCTGCTTTGTCGCGAACGGGGAAAAGGGTCTGACCGACAGCGGCCTTCCGGGGTACTATGAAGGCGAGGGAAGATGCTGCTATATTCTAAACTACGACGAGGCATCCGGGGAATTTGTGTTGGACGAGGATCCGTTTATTTTTGGCGACACCCCTCCGACCAATATCCAAAACACCTCCTACCTGTGCGCCGGGGATTGGATCTACTGCCTGGAAACCTTCGCTTCCACCTCGGACAGTCCCACCTACGATCTGTTTCTGACCACCTTCGATATCGCCTCCGGGGAGGTTTTGGATACAAAGACGATCCTGGAGGACGCCCCCCGGGATGAAGAATTGGGCTACTGCGGCTTCGCCGGACTCAATGATACCCAACATGCCCAGCGGGGAGGAACGCTCTTTTTCTTTGCGAACCCCGAGTGGGTCTTCCGGGTTCAGAACGGGGAGCAGGTTTCTCAGCAGCAGATCCCCTTTGTTTTCTCCGACGCAAGCAGCATCAGCTCCACCGATCTGGAGGAGCCTGCCACCACATTTCGAGATGTCGCGATCCAGGTCAGCAACGACGGTAATGTATTCGTAATTGCCCAATACAAAGACAGCACAATCAAGATCTTTCGTCTGGAGGACGGCGGCGCCTACACCCAAGTCTGGGAGGGCAAGCGACCCAAGGGGCTGGGCGATGATATGTATTTGACCAGTTTTATGCTGATCGACGAGCCTTGAAAGAGTCGTAATCGTAGAAATGAAAAGAGAGCGCAGCGGCATGGGCGGTTGGAATACCACCCATGCCGCCGTGGAAAATGGAAGGTGAAGTTGGAATGAAGTATTATATGACCGCATGGAAGCTGTTCCTTCGCTATGTACGGTTCTGGGCGATCACGATTTTGCTGTTTCTGATGACCAATCTTCTCTGCGCCAGAATGTTCCTCCTGGATTTTTGGCTGAAGGACTATCTGAAAAATTGCGACGCCCTGGGATTTCTGGGACTGACTCTTTTCTCGTTTTTGGGCTATGAATATCTTCTCCTTCCGGAGACCGCCCACTGTCGGGAGACGATCACCGCCATTCCCGGAGGAACCTGGAAGCTCTTTCTGGCCCAGCTGGCGGTGTTGGTTCCGCTGGCTGGGTTGTGGAGCGGAAATATCCTGGTGTGGATGCTGATGGGCTTTCCAAAATTCTCCACCGACCTTTCCAGCGGACTGTCATTGTGCTGCGCCGGCGCTGTGCTGGATCTGTTCTTCCCCTCTCTGATCGGACTGCTCCTGGGCAGCGTCCTGGCTCTGCGGGTCCGGCGAAGCACCGCCTACTGCCTGCTGATGATCTTTTCCCTGCTGGCCGGCCCGGTTTTGCCCCAGATCTTCAAGGACGGAAGCTTGGGCGGCTTTTCCGTGTATACCATTTTGGACTGGTTCTCCCTGGCGACCCCTTACAGCAGCTTTCTGGCGGATGGTATGTACCTGTTCCCCCTGGAGCTCTGCCGGTGGGTCCTTGCCGGGGCGTGGCTGATGGGACTGTGCGCCCTGGGAGCCTTCTGGCTGCCAAAAGCAAAGGCGACCCGGCGCCTTGCCCTGCTGTTTGCCCTGCTGGCGGCGGGGCTGGCGGTCCGCTTTCAGTTGCGGGGTGGGGACTGCGTGATCCGCAGGGACTACCGGATGGACGGCGCGGTGATGGGAGAGGTCCGCTACCGGGATTCCCAGGAACAGCCGCCGGAGCAGGCGGCGGATTTCACAGTGAAGACCTATGATCTGGATCTAAGGATCAAAAGCGGCCTGGAGGCTGAAGCGACGCTCACCCTTTCCCAGCCGGATCTGAACGTCTACCGGTTCACCCTTTACCATGACCTGGCGCTGAAGAAGGTCACGGACGGTGGAGGCAACCCCCTGGAATACCAGCGGGAGGGGGATTATATCACCGTAAACGGATGCGGCGACGGAACGCTCATCTTCCATTACAGCGGAAGCGTGGGAAAATACTTTTGCAACGCCCAGGCGATCTGCCTGCCTGGGTATGTGCCCTATTACCCCATTCCGGGGCACATTTC
This sequence comes from uncultured Oscillospiraceae bacterium, assembly GCA_947626085.1. Lineage (GTDB taxonomy): Bacteria > Bacillota > Clostridia > Oscillospirales > Oscillospiraceae > Faecousia. The sequence goes on along the minus strand of CANQQU010000038.1, from coordinate 16,838 downwards.
GTTCTGGGACGCGGACGCACGGTGCGTCGCGGTACGGCATGACCAGACGCCGGCGCTGTTTCGGGTCCGGGTGGATTCCCCGCTGACGGTATACAGTAACCTGCCTCAAACGGATGACGGTCTGTTTACCGGGGAGACGGGGGCGCTCACCCTGTACGCCGGGATCGTGGGGACTGAGCAGAAGGGAGAGAACAGGATCTACTACCCCATTTTGGATCCAGTGCGGGTGGAGAACCTAGCCGGTCTGGAGCCGGTATGGGCGGCGCTGGCCGCCCGGGTGGGAGAGACCCGGCCATTGGAGACGGCAGGAAAGCCGGTGTTTGTGCTTCCCTTTACCATCCAGAATTACGTCTCTCCTCAGGAGAATGCGGTGGTTTTGGAGGATCAGATCCTCCTGTTTCAGGTGGAGCCTGACCGGATATGCAGATCTTATCTTTTGAGTCTGCTCCCGGCCCAGGCCCAGAAAGAGCCGGTAAACAGCTTATATCTGGCGCTGGAAGGTTATTTATCGAATCCGGAGGGGCTTTTGGGACCATACAGTGATGAAAACCCACCTAAGAAGGAGGATTTTGAGATCCTCCTGACCTATGACCCCAGTTCAGCCGATGAAAACGAATTTTTCGCCTGGGCCCAAGCCTCCGATAACTTTAGATATGCCCTTGCCTACCAGGCGGAAAAGCTGGGGGGGGGAAAAGGTGCTTCCCAAGGTCTACGCGTATCTGCAAGAGACGGAGCATAGCCAGGACCCGGTGGAATTTCTCTTTACTTTGGGGGAAAGAAGCAATGATTGAAGTAACGGCGCTGACAAAGCGATATGGCAAGAAAACGGCCCTGTCCGGCGCGGGCCTATCCCTGGGAAAGGGGATCTACGGCCTTCTGGGACCCAACGGCGCGGGAAAAACCACCCTGATCCGCTGCCTGGTGGGCGTATTGCGGCCCACCGGAGGGACGATCACGATCCAAGGGGAAACCGGTTATCTTCCCCAGAAATTCGGTGTGATGGGAAGCCTGACCGCCTATGAGGCGCTGGACCTTTTCGCGGAGCTGAAGGGCCTTCCCCGGGAAGCACGGCGTGAAGAGATTCTGGACAGCCTTGCCCGGGTGGGCCTGGAGGACGCGGAAAAGCGGCAGGTAAAAGCCCTGTCCGGCGGCATGGTTCGGCGCCTGGGCGTCGCGCAGGCCATTTTGGGAGATCCGGAAAACCTGATTCTGGACGAACCCACCGCCGGATTGGACCCGGAGGAGCGGCTGCGGTTTAAGAACCTGTTCGCCCAATTCCGGGGCCGGCGGACGGTGCTGATCTCCACGCACATTGTGGAGGATGTGGAGTCGCTCTGCGACCACATCATCCTCATGAACGGCGGAAGGATCCTGACGGTGGCCACCGCCGACGAATTGCGGTCCGCCGCTCAGGGGAAGGTGTATTCCGTGCCCGTTTCGGAGCGGGAAAACCTTCAAAGGCCCTTCTTTCTTCTTCGGGACGAACTGGCGGAAGGGCAGGAGCGCCTGCGGGTGCTGTCCGACGTGGAGCAGCCGGGGCAGCGGATCCCCGCCACCGTCGAGGACGGATATATGCGCTATCTCAAGGGGGCCGTGTAATGGGGCGGCGGCTGCGGATGCTGTGGCGGGTCCTGAAAAGGATGCCCGGCTGCCTGTATACGCCGCCGGCGGTAATTCTGCTGGCGATCCCCGCCTTTACAGCCATGACGGTGATGACAGAGAATCTAAGCGAGGCTTTCAGCGTTCTGATCCGGTGCAGCCAGACCTTCCTGCCCCTTTGCGGCCTCCTCTGGCCCGGCGGGTATCTGCTTGCCTGGGTGGAGGGAGACGGAAGTGAAGCCCTCTGGGCCTGCTCCAAAGGCCATAAGAGCCTAATAGGAGAGATGGCGCTGCTCTATGGGGGATACTGCTTGCTGATGGCCCTGGGTACGGCAGCAGCCCTGCCCTTTTTCCCCGGCGTACTCCTGGAATTGCCCCGAGCGGCGCTGGAATGCTGCTTCGGCATGGGCGCGGTGTATCTGCTGTGCGTCCTGTTTCGGAATGTGCTTTTGGGAACGATTCCGGTGGCAATGTATTTTCTGTTCTGCGGTGCCTTTTCCGGGGACCCGGAATTGGCGTCCTGGTGCCTTCTGGCCCCAAATCAACCGCCGGAGGCCGCCAACTGGCCCGTTCTCACGCTGTGCGCCCTCTTAGGGCTCTTGGCTTCCATCGCCGCTGCCCTCTTGCAGCGCAAGAAGAACTGACGGCATCTTAAACACAAGTATTGTCCGGAACATAGGTCTTGGTGATTTCCGCAACCCTGGTCATTCCCCTATCCCCCTTCCGGCATCCAAGATTCCCGCTGACGGATCGGGCGAATTTGACCAGTTTTCTGCGAACCGAAGAGTCTTGAAAGAAACGTGATTGTAGAGATGAAAAGAGAGCGGCTGATTTGCTATATTCTAATCCTGCTCCTGTGCGCCATGCTGATCCTGGCCATGTGGGCCAGCGGGGGAATCAGCTATCTGCGCTAGGATGGGTGATCTTATACAAGACCATGGAAAACCCAGGCCAGGGACCGTGAAGGTTCCTGGCCTGGGTCTATTGAATGGAGCGTATCAGAGCAGAGTAAAAGCAGCGCCGCCGAAGCGGCGCTGTGGTTCGTTCTTACTGGCCCATTTTGGCAATGATGGCTGCTCGGTCGGATTCCGGTGTGTCCATGAAATCCATGGCCTCCGTTAAGGAACAATCCATTTTCCGCATCACGGTACGCAGACCAATGATCTGCTGTTCAATCCGTTCCTCCGCGCGGCCCTCAGCACGGCCCTCAGCACGGCCCTCAGCGCGGCCTTCAGCGCGGCCCTCGGCGCGGCCTTTTTTCTCGCTCCGCTCGATAATGCCTTTGCTCAGATTGCACATTTCACTCACCGCTCCTTTCGACTCATAGCTCATTTTCATCTTGAACTTGTCTTCAAGAATGCCGATCTTTTCTTTCGCGTCCTTCTCCTCATCGAACAGGATGCCCAGTTCTTCAAGTATCCCATCGTAGCCTTCCCGTTCTTCTCCGCCTATGTAGAGAAAGATCATCCGCATCAGGTCGTAATGGTCCTTTTCTCCTACCATGTCCCCCTTGACAAGGGTTGGACAGATGTCGTAGGAAGTAATGGCGTTCTGCTTATTCTTCCCCGGGTCAGCGATGATCCAGATGGAGCAGACCTTTTGGATTTTGTCATAGTCGGACCCGAAAAACTCCCGGCCCTTCTGGCTGGAGATCAGCCGGGCACAGTAGTACAGTCCGCGCTTTGCCAGGGAGTACCCAGGATTGGCCTCGTACTGGGCTTCCAGGTTGATGATCAGCCGGATCTTTTCTTTTGAATCCGGAACGGTAGCGGTGAACAGCACATCATAATAGATGGAGCCGTCCGAATGGTCCTCCGTATTCAATCCGCGGATCTGTCCAGGATCCAAGGGCGCTGTACCGACGCTGGGTTCGCCCAAGTTCGCCATGATCTGTTCCCGCGAAAAGGGCTTAAATTCGTCCAGGCAGCTTTGCAGGATGGACGCCGCGATCTCCTTGCAGGACAGAACGCGCTTTGCCGCGGCATCGTGCCGTTTGCTCTGGCTTTCAATATCCTGGAACTCGATCTCATGGGCAAGCGTGGTTTCCAATAGCTTTACCTCCTTTGCTGCGGGGGCAGGATCTCTCCTGCCCCTATTATAGCATATTTTGTGGATATTGCAATTCTTTTTTCCGTGCCAGTCCAGGCGCGGGGTGGATTCTACTCCACCTTGAAGGTAATTTCATGGCCGGGATCCTCGCGGATCAAGACCTTTTTCAGATCCTCGACCAATAGTGATAGGTAAGAATTTGATGCCATCTCCGTCTTTTCCCCCACTTCACACCGTACATGCGACTTTCACCGCGCTCTGCGTTCCATCGTTGTTACTTTTTACTCATCTGTACAAACAAACATAGGCGATTATAATGGTTGAACTGGTTGCTTTGTGCGATTATAGGTAAACAAAGAAATAGGAGGCGCTTCTATGGAAAAAGTATTTATGTTCAATCCGGGGCCATTGTCGGATAACATTATGAAAGTACTGCTCAAATGTGATCCAGCCGTTATTCAGGAACTCAAAGAGCAGGATGCGTTTCTGCTGGAAGACGGGCGATTTTCACTAAGCCCATTTCGGCTAAAAATCACAGCGCTGGACGCCTATGCCAGAGCTGCCCATGTACCGATGTACAAGCTCCTTTTCGGCTCAGATCATCGGGTAACACCAACATACACGCCCAACGACGCCGCCCTGATTTCCATACTGTCCTTCCCAAAAGAAGATGCCCTGCGGGAGCTTCTGGGGTATATGCGGGCAAACTATTTCACATCTGCCTACGACAGAAAGGATCTATATACCATGCGGCTGCGGCTGCGGTATTTGTATGTGGAGCATCCCAAGCCAAAAGAGGATGAGGCCGGGAACGGCAGCTTTGTAAAGCAGTACCAACATTCTTTGGAGGATATTAAGGCGGATATCGCCAGGTACTTATCTTTTCGATATATTCAGCAGTTTCATATCAACGAGTCCCTACTGCTGGATCTTGCTACATATTATGGGGTGTCCGCTCACTGGCTTCTGCGGCTGGATGAACCCCTCTACTGCGACAACGCCATTGCGGAAGAAATCTTTGACCGCTATACGCTTCTGCCGGAAAAGGAACAGATTGCCTTTGTCCAGTTCTGCAATTCCCTTGTTTCCCAACAAACCCAGTGGTTTACGGCCTTATTCCAGAATCCGGAAAAGAAGATGCCGGGAGAGAATCATATAGAAGGGGGGACCAAGAATGACGCTGGAAGAACAGCTTCGCGCAGAGCTTCCAAATAAAATCGACGTCAGCGCCGTGTACGATCTGGACCGGGAGGACCCAATCGCTTCTTTCAAATTCCTCAACGACGCCAAAGATATCCGGCAGGAGCCTGTGGAGGGTTGGATTCGTCGGGTTCTGGCCTACCACCAGACATTGAAATCCCTTCCCACTAAAAATAGCGCCGCCCGGTTTGGGGGTTCAACGTAGGGATTTACGAAAACAAGTAAATTCAAACTGATAACTTTCAAACGGGAAAACCAAAAAGGCTCCTCTTCAGATCAAATCTGTTGGGAGCCTTTTTGTTATCGTCCTTTATTTAGATGCAATCATGTGAAACCGTCTCTGAACGACGCTCTGACCGCACGGTTCGACAAGGCCAAGGCGCGGCTGGAGATGATCGAAGCCGCCATCAAGGATAACAGTCCAGGCAGGCGACCATCGAAGTCTACCTCGAAACCCTCAAGGCGCAGAACACCCTGGTGGAGCGGTTCGAGCCCTCCCTCTGGTGTGTGCTGCTAGATTTCGTGACGGTCTACTCCAAAGAGGATGTACGGTTCACCTTCAAGGACGGAACGGAAATAAGGGCATAAGGACAAAAAGGAACTCCTCACTTCCGCATCGGAGGTGAGGAGCTTTTTGTTTGTTCTTTTCGATAAACGGGAATTTGCAGATTACAGCCGTTTCAGCATCATGTACTCATTTACAAGAGTGCCGTTTTTCAACCGTATCGCATCCGGTTTAACTCCCGTAATACGAAACCCCATCTTCTCATACAGCCCTCTTGCCCTGGTGTTTCCCTCTTTGGGATCACCATTCTGAGCGACGAGATAGCAGGCATACCGCGTCAACATATAATCTTTGACAGGTCTTTGCGCTCCTTTACCAGCAACGATCAATTTCGTGACCTCACGAAATTGATCAGACACCTCAATCCCACTTGTTTCACAGGACTCAATCGCACGTGAAATGGCCTTATCAAAATTTTCCCAACGTTTATAGCCAAGCAGCGGCATTAATTCCCGAGCATACTGCTTCATACAGCTTGTCTACTACGCGTCTCCAAAGTAGATCTGAGCCAGGCGGTTGACAGCATCCTTTTTCAAATTGTCCTGGATGTGCAGATAGTGACGGGTCATTTTGATCTTAGAATGGCCCACGATTTGCTTAATGGTTTCAAGGTCTACTCCGGCAGCCTGCATTTGGGAGATGTAAGTATGCCGGCAGCAATGGGGCGGTAATTTCCTGACGCCAACCGCGCTGATGTAGCGGAGATAGATTTTGCGATACGCGCCAGGGTTATAAGGAGCCTGGTTTGACAATCCGGGGACCAAGAAGCGGCTGCCAAGGCCGATGAGATCCTGGATCGCCGGCATCGCAAATGCCGGGATCGGCACGTCGCGGTAGCTTCCCAGCGATTTCGGAACACCGATGACAGCGGTGCCCCGGACCTGCTTTACTGCCTGACAGATGCGGATAAACCCATCTTCAATGTGCTGCGGTTCCAAAGCCAAGAGTTCCTGCATTCGCATTCCGCTGGCCAGAAGCACACGGATGGAATTGCCGATTTTGTCTTTTGGCAGTTCATTGAACAGCGCCTGGACTTCCTCGGCGGTAAAGGCGTCTTTCCCGGTATTGAACGGATCTTCCTGCACACGCTGGTTGAAAATCGGCCCGACCAAAGGAACAGGATTTTTGAAGATCAGGCCATCAGCCTCTGCGCCGCGGAGGATCTGGTTCAGCATTGACCGGAGCTTTGCGACATAGGATCCGGAAAGGCCGGATTCGTAGGCCGCTGTCAGGTAGGACTCGACGTGATAAGGATGTATGTCGGTCAGCTTCATGTTTCCAAAGGTTTCGTTGAGCTTTAGGTAAGTGTTTTCGTAGCCGACGTAGGTTGACTCGGTTACTTTCGTTTTCATTCTTCCGTACCAGATCGTCGAATACTCGGAAAAGAACGTGGCCTTAACCTTTTCTTCCTGGAACACGATCATGATGTTTTTCTTGCTGGGCATTTGTTTTTTCCTCCAATCAAAAAGTATGGACGACTATTATATCAATCACTCATTGACTGGAGTATTGCGATTTTAGGTTTTTTTGAAATAGATGTTCGCCTCCGGCAGAATGCCGGAGAACAGGCCGGAGACAGAATGGGACAGGATTGGAGCTTGCGGAAAAAAAGAGGGAAAACCGAAAACAAAAAAATCCTTTCTCCGGCTTTGATGCCAGAGAAAGGACTCTCTTTGCGCTTAACGCGATGGTGGAGATAAGCGGGATCGAACCGCTGCCCTTCTGAATGCCATTCAGACGCTCTCCCAGCTGAGCTATACCCCCATAGGACGCGTGAAACAAACTTTTTACCCGGCCGGGCACCCGACCAGCCGCTCAATTTCCTGAGCGCGTGCGTATTATATCAGAAATTGCCGGACTTGTCAAGCGCTTTGAGAAACTTTTTTTGCGCCGGGAGCCGGGATTTGCGTGAAAAATGAAATCAGGCATTGCATTTGTCCGCCGGGTGCAGTATAATATTATTATCACTTAAAAACAATAGAAAAGGAGGAAGCGTCATGAAATTGCAGGGTAAAATCGCAATCATCACCGGAGGCAGCCGGGGAATCGGCTATGCCACAGCGGACGCGTTTCTGGGGGAGGGCGCCAAGGTGATCCTTTGCGCCAGCCGCCAGGAAACCGCCCAGCGGGCCGTGGACGGCCTGACCAAGGCCCATCCGGACGCAACCGTCGAGGGTGTCTGGCCCAACCTGAGCGACCCGGAAGCGGTCAAGGTCGCGTTCCAGGACGTGGCGGCGCGGTACGGGCAGATCGACATCCTGGTGAACAACGCCGGCGCGGCGGAGAGTACGCCCTTCCGGGACTATACCCCGGAGCTGTTCAACAAGGTCATGGATCTGAATGTGAAGGCTGTGTTCAACTGCTGCCAGGCCGCGGTCCCGCTGATGGAGCGGCAGGGCAGTGGCGTGATCCTGAACACTTCCTCCATGGTCAGTATCTACGGCCAGCCCAGCGGCCTGGCCTATCCCACCAGTAAATTTGCCGTCAACGGCATGACGGTGTCTCTGGCCCGGGAGCTGGGACCCAAGGGCATCCGGGTCTGTGCCGTGGCCCCGGGGATCATTGAGACGGACATGATGCGTTCCGTGCCGGAGAGCGTGATCGCGCCGCTGGTGGCTCGGATTCCCCTGCGGCGCATGGGAAAGCCGGAGGACATTGCCAAGGCGTTTGTGTTCCTGGCATCCAGCGACGCCTCCTATATTACCGGCGTGGTGCTCCGGGTGGACGGCATGGCGTCCAATTAAAAAAGGTGCTTCAATTTACAAAAACGCGGACCGCCGGAAAGCGGCCCGCGTTTTTCGCGCTTTAAAATTCCGTGTCGGGATAGATGTACGCCGCCAGCACCCGATAGGCTTCGTCGTACATATGGTTGGCCTTGTTGTGGAACAGGTTCTTGTCCAGCAGGTAGAAGTGGTCTTCTTTTACGGCCCGCAGGTCCTGCCACACCGGATTGTCCCCCACCATGTCCATGAGTTGGTCATACATCTGACCGGGCTCGTCGTACCAGCTCAGGAACAGATAGTCCGGGTCCAGGGCGTACAGGTCCTCCAGGCTAATCTCCACACTGTCGGACTGGGCGGTGTTGTCCGGGTCCACCAGGTTCACGCCCCCCAGCTCGTGGAGGATGGTGCCGGGCTGGGATTCGCCGGTGTAGGCCTTCAAGGTGTCGGAGCTGACCGACAGGATCACCGCCGTGGGGGCCTGCTCCACCTGGGGCACCTTGGAGACAATGTCAATGATGCCGTTGGCGGTCTTCTCCGCCACCTCGTCCCACAGCTGGGCGTTGCCGGTGAGGTTGCAGAACACCTTGAACCACTTCAGATAGTCCGGTACGCCGTCATAGTCGATGCCGATGACGGGGATGCCCACGGCGGCGGCGGGGCCGGAGATGGTCTCATAGCCCTTCATGCCCATGGAGCAGACGATCAGGTCCGGCTTCTCCGCCAGAATGGCCTCCACGTCCCAGCCGGTGCCGGAGGACTTCTCGGTGACCACCTTCACGCCCTCGTCCTGGGTGATGTCCCGGCCGATTTGCTCCTTATAGAGGGTTACGGCGCTCTTGCCGCCCACCGCCAGGGGCACGGTACCGCCGGCCTCGTACCAAAGAGCCACCAGGCTGCCGTAGAGCACGGCCACCTTCTTGGGCTCCTTGTCGATGGCCAGCTCCTGACCGCTGCCGTCGTCGGTGAAGAGTACCTGGGTGTCGGTGACGGTGACCTCGTTGGCCTTGCTCATGTAGTACTCCACCACCTGGTTATCGACCTCCGGCTCCGTGGCGGGGGGCTCGGTGGGGCTCTCCGTGGGCGCCTCCGTCTGGGCGGAGGAGGAGGGAGGCGTGGAGGAGGTGGACGGCGGGTTTGTCTCCCCGGAGGAGGCGGGGCCGCAGGCGGCCAGGCTCAGGGCCATGGCCAGCAGCAGGAGCAGCGCGGTGAATTTTTTCATGCTTACATACCTCTTTTTGATATATTTACGCCTTTTGCGAGTGCGTACCGAGTTTTTCCGGGATCAGGAAGGGACATTGGTTCTTCTCGTCCCGGAGGATCTGGGCGTCGATGGAGAACAGGCCCTCCATATTGGCCCGGCTGATGACCTCCTCCGGCGCCCCGGCGGCGTAGACGCCGCCGGACGCCAGGGCGTAGACCCGGTGGGAATACCGGGCGGTGAAATTCATGTCGTGGAGGACCATGACGATGGTGATGTTCAGCTTTTCCCCCAGCTCCCGGATCAGCTCCAGCACCTCCACCTGGTAACCGATGTCCAGGTAGGTGATGGGCTCGTCCAGCAGCAGAATTTCCGGCTGCTGGCAGATGGTCATGGCCAGCCAGGCCCGCTGCTTCTCCCCGCCGGACAGGTTGTTCAGCAGCCGGTCCCCCATTTTGTCCAGGCCCGTCAGGGCCAGGGCCCGGTCGATCATCTCCCGGTCCTCCCCGGTCATGCTCCGGCCGAAGCGCTTGTAGGGGTAGCGGCCGTAGGAAACCAGGGTGCGGATGGTGATGTCCCGGGGGGAGGTGTGGACCTGGGGCAGGTAGGCGATCCGCTGGGCCAGCTCCCGGGGGGAATAGGACTTTAAGGGCCGGTCCATGTACACCGGGCCGCCGGTGTAGGGGGTCACCACCCGGGGAATGGTCTTGAGCAGACTGCTCTTGCCGCAGCCGTTGGGGCCGATGATGGTGGTGATCTTCCCCTTTTCAAATTCCATGGTGACGTTTTCCAGGATTTTCCGCTTGCCGTAGGCAATGGAGACATTGTCAAAGCCAAAGTACATGGTTTTTCCTCCCTTCAGGCGGTCTCCTTCGTCCTGAGCAGGTACAGGAAGAAGGGCGCGCCGATAAAGGACAGCACGATGCTCACCGACAGCTCCCCCACCGGCAGCACCACCCGGCCCACGGTGTCGCAGATGACGATGAAGGAGTACCCCAGAAATATGGAGGCGGGGAAGAGGTACTTGTAGTCCGAGCCGATGATCAGCCGGGCGATATGGGGCACGATGAGTCCCACGAAGCTGATGAGCCCCGCCACTGCCACCGAGGCCCCCGCCAGGAGCGACGCCACGGCGATGAGGAACAGCCGGAACCGCTCCACCCGCAGGCCCAGGGAGCTTGCCATTTCGTCTCCCAGCATGAGGATGTTCATTTTCCCGGGGAGGAAAAAGCAAATGCACACCCCCACCAGCATATAGGGAAAAATCAGCTGTAAATCGCCCCAGACCGTGCCGTTGAGGCTGCCCACCAGATGGCCGGTGGCGTTGGCCAGCCGCTCGGAGAAAAAGCTGCGGATGATGTCGTTAAAGGCGCTGAACATGGCGGACACCGCCATGCCGGAGAGGATCATCTTCACCGGGCTGACCCCCTTTTCGTAGGCCAGCAGATAGATCAGCATGGTGGTGACGAAGGAACCGAAGATGGTGCCCACCGGCAGCAGGCTGTAAAACTGAGGGAAGGCCACCAGAGTCAGATATCCCACGAAGCTGGCCCCGCTGGTGACGCCGATGGTGGAAGGGGAGGCCAGGTGGTTGCGCATGACCCCCTGGAGGATGCACCCGGACAGGGCCAGGCAGACCCCCACCAGCCCGCCGCACAGGACCCGGGGCAGCCGCACGTTCCAGATGATCAGCCGGGCCTCCGCGTCCTCCCGGAACAGGGCCTGGACCACCTGCCAAAGGGAATATTTCACGCTGCCGATGGCCGTGCAGGCCAGGGTGGCCGCCAGGCACAGCCCCGCCAGGAGCAGCAGCACCGTCAGCTTATAGGGCAGGGTCTGGCGGAGTAGTTTTGTTTTCGGCTGGGTTTCCATAGGCGGGCACCTCCAAAATAAAAAATCGGGCATGACCAAATTGGCCATGCCCGATTTTCGCACGACAAACACCGCCCCCTTGCGGGAACGTCTGAAAAGCCACATCATCGGTCTTCCGGCTCGTGTATTGGGGAGCTTTCGCCCCTGCGTCCAAAGATCTACCTTCTCAGGGCTTTCCCCAATGGCCGGCTCACGCCGCGACCTTTTGACTCCTACACATACGGCAACGGTAAAATGCGCCGGACTCCCACCGGCTTCCCTCATCCAGGCGCCTGCGAGAGCCGCAGTCTTCACGCCGGGACACGATGCTCTGTGAAATTGGTAACATTATACCGATTGCGCCTCCGTTTGTCAAGCGGGAAGGACAAAATATTTCCGCCTTTTCGCCCCCCGCCGACAAAGGCGGCCCTTGGGCGTATTGGTACTTGCTTTTCCTCTGATTTTCGCTATAATATAAGTAAATGCGCGCCTCCGCGCGAATCAAAATAAGGAGTTGGATAGTATGCAAGTAGATACCCTGCTTCACGGCTTCCGGGTCACCCGGGTACGGGAGCTGGCGGAGCTGAAGGCCCAGCTGGTGGAAATGGTTTATGAGAAGAACGGCGCGCGGCTGGCCTGGCTGGACCGGCCGGACCAAAATATGTCCTTTGCCATCGCGTTCAAGACGGTGCCGGAGAACGACACCGGCGTTTTCCACATTTTGGAGCATAGCGTTTTGTGCGGTTCCGACAAATATCCCGTGAAGGAGCCCTTCGTCAATCTGCTGCGGACCTCCCTGCAGACCTTCCTCAACGCCATGACCTTCGGGGACAAGACCATGTACCCCGTTTCCAGCCGGAATAAGAAGGATTTTGCCAATCTGGTGGACATCTACATGGACGCGGTGCTGCACCCCGCCATCTATTCCCAGGAGAACATCTTCCTCCAAGAGGGCTGGCACTATGAGTTGGCCGAGGACGGCAGCCTCCTGCGCAACGGCGTGGTGTACAACGAAATGAAGGGCGCTTACGCCTCCGAGGACACTCTCATCGAGTCCCAGATGCAAAAGCTCCTGTCCCCCGATTCCTGCTACCGCTACGACTCCGGCGGCGACCCGGCCCACATCCCGGAGCTGACCTATGAGCAGTTCCTGAACGCCCACCGCCGGTTCTACCATCCCGGCAACAGCCGGATCTTCCTGGACGGGCAAATCGACCTGGACGCCACCCTGGCGCTGCTGGACGGGTACTTAAAGGACTATGGCCCCAGCCCCGACCCGGAACCGGTGATCCCCATGCAGGCGCCCACCGGTTTCCACTCCGCCCGGATCGAATACGAGATCGCCCCCAATGAGGACCCGGCCCACCGGGGCCACCTGGCCATGGGCTTTGTGGGCGGCACCTTCGCCCAGCAGAAGGAGCTGATTGGACTGAACGTGCTGTCCGACGTGCTGTGCGGCTCTAACGAGGCCCCGCTGAAGAAGGCCCTGCTGGAGCAGGGGCTGGCGGAGGACGTGTCCATGTACGCCAACGCCGTCCAGCAGATCGTGGCGGAGATTTCGATCCACAATACCGACGAGGAGAAGGTTCCCCAGATCCAGGCGGTGTGCCGGGAGGTGCTAACGGGCCTGGCCCGAAACGGCATTCCCAAGGACCAGATCGTTGCCGCCCTGAACAGCCGGGAGTTCCGGGTGCGGGAGGCGGACTTTGGGCGGATGTCCCCCGGCGTGATCTACGCCATCTCCGCTATGGACACCTGGCTCTACGGCGGCGACCCGGCGGAGAGCCTGTGCTTCGGCGAAGTGTTCGCCCAGCTGCGCCGGGAAATGGACCAGGGCTATTTTGAGAAGCTGCTGGAGAAGACCTTCCTGGAGAACACCCACTGCGCCCAGGTCTACTGCGCTCCTTCCCACACCGTGGGGGAGCAGGCCCGGAAGCGGGAGGCGGAGCAGCTTGCGGCCCTGCTTGCCACCTGGGACCAGGAGAAAAAGGACCAGGTCGCCGCCCAGGCCAAGGCTCTGAAGGAGCATCAGCAGGCCCCCGATTCCCCGGAGGCCCTGGCCACTCTGCCCCAGCTCAAGCTGTCGGACGTGGCCAAGAAGCCGGAGCCCATCCCCATGGAGGTGGGGAAAACGGGGCAGACGCCGGTGCTGTACGTCCCCGTGAACACCAGCGGCATCGTCTATGCCGATTTCTACTTTGACGCTCGGGACCTGACCCTGGAAGAGCTGCCCCTGGCGGACCTGCTGGCCAGCCTGCTGGGCCAGGCCGCCACGGAAAAGCGGGACAGCCTGTCCCTGCTCAACGCCATCAAGACCCACTTGGGCGCCTTTGACGCCGGCATGGAGGGCTATTCCCGGAAGGGCGACCCCCATTATTGCGCCCCGGCTCTGGTAGTTTCCACCAGCATGCTGAAAACCAGCGTGGACCAGGCCCTGCCCCTGATCGCCGAGGTGCTGACCGGCTCCCTTCTCCGAGACCGGCCCCTGGTGGGCAAGCTCCTGCGGCAGAAGAAGCTGGACACCCGGCAGTACATCGTGATGAGCGGCAACCGGTTTGCCTCTACCCGGGCCGCCGCCGGATTCTCCGCCTCTGGCATGGTGGCGGAGGCCCTGGGCGGTCTGGAAAATTACCGCTGGCTGTGCAAGACCGAGGCCGCCTTCTCCCAGGGGGACGACACGCTGCTGGCCCAGCTGGAGGCGCTGGCCAAGCGGCTGCTGTGCCGGGCCCGGCTGACCCTGTGCCTGACCGGGGACCGGGACGAGGCCCTGGCCGCCCGTCTGGCGGAGCCCCTGCCCATGGGCGAGGCGGTGACTGCCCCGGCGTCTTATCCCGGCTGGGGCGCCCGGCGGGAGGGCTTTGTGATCCCCGCCGAGGTCTCCTTCGCCGCCAAGGGCGGCAACCAGCTGCTGCTGGGCAGTACCTACCGGGGCGAGCAGCGGGTGGCGGCCAGTGCGTTGTCCCTGGATTACCTGTGGAACACCATCCGGGTCCAGGGCGGCGCCTACGGCTGCGGCCTGCAGATCGCCAGCGCCGGCCAGGTGGTCTTCCACACCTACCGGGACCCCAACGCCGCCGGCTCTCTGGCCGCCTTTGACCGGGCCGGGGACTTCCTCCGGGCCCAGCACTACAGCAAGGAAGAGATCGAGGGCCTGATCCTGGGCACCATCTCCGACGCCGACCCCATGCTCACCCCCCGGCTCAAGGGCCGCAACGCGGCGGCGCTGTACCTCTCCGGCCGGACCCAGGCGGACCAGGACGAGCTGTACAGCCAGATCCTCTCCACCACTTGGGCGGATATGGAGCAGTTCGCGGACCTGCTGGATCAGACCTGCGCCCAGGGCAGCGTGTGCGTCATCGGCGGCAAGGCACTGCTTGATGCCTGCGGCGACGCTCTGGACACCGTGGAGGACCTGGCCTGAGCGGCAAGCTGCCCCGCATCAACCAATAAAAAAGCAAGCGGCACAGCTTCCGGGCTGTGCCGCTTCCGTATTCAGTCCAGGGGGGTGAAGACAAATTTCTGGGTCAGCCCGTCGCAGGCGGCGTAGATGGTCATGCCGCCCCCGTCCTGTAGATCCATGGTCATTTCCACGGCTTTCCCCGGGAGTAGACCACGGACATAGGCCTCCGGATCGTCGGTCTCCACTTCCTCAAAAAACACGTCCCGCATTTGGTTGTTGCGGCAAAGATTCTGGATCTCCCGAACCATTTCGTAAGCAGCCAAAGAGAAACGCCTCCTTTCAGCAAAAAGTATATCATAGTATGTCCCTCCGCGCAAGTTTTTTGCGGTCCGGGGCATAAAAAAGGGCTTGCATTTTCCAACCCCATCTGCTATAATACAGAGGCAACGCGGGTATAGTTCATCGGTAGAATGCGACCTTCCCAAGGTTGACAGGTGGGTTCGACTCCCATTACCCGCTCCATCTAGAGACAATAAAAAAGATATTGTCCCCGAAAAGCCTTGCGCCGCAAGGCTTTTCGGCGTTTTAAGGGGCGAAATTTCGGTATTCAAAACCGTAGATATAAAATGCGTTTTTTTCGCTTTTTGTAGACTTGAACCCTCGTGGAAGCCGAATATCGCAAAAATTAAGATCAGCAGGCAGGAAAAATCCCGCCTGCTTTTCGTTTTTTCAGAGCCAATCGTTTTTTCAAACGGTTGGCTCTTTTTTTATTTTCTAGGAAAGGAAGTAGCACTTATGGAGTACCGAAATGAAAAACACCGCATCGTATTTTCCGAGGCGATCAAGCGCCTGAACCAAAAGGACAAGGCCCTCATGGCGGCGCTGTATCTGCTGACGGCGGAACACAAACTCTGGACGCGGATCAGAAAATTTGTAGAACGGGATGAGATCCAGTTCCACAGCTTCAAACCGAAGGACAGCACAGAAAGCGGCTACACCCTCCTCTGCGCGGCAAAGGATCTCTACCTCGGCACAAAGAATCTGACGGTCAGCGACCTTGCCGATCCCGAGCTGATTGCGCCGAAAACCTTTACCCTGATCTGCAACGCCATGGCGATCAAGCGGCTTGGCCTCAGCGCCATTCACTTCAAGGAGGAAATGAAAAGTTATGATTAAACTCAAAATCGGAAACGCCGGCCACGAAACGGATATCCGTTTTCCCATCAGCGAAAGCGATCTGTACGATAGACTATTTGAAATTCTCGTGATTGACGGCCCGGACCAACAGCCCCCGGTCACCGTGAAGGGTATCTACTGGCCGGAAGAATTTTCCGTCCTGGAAGGCCGGCAGGTCAATCTGGATGAGATGAATTATCTTGCCAAGCGCATGGAGAGTTTCGACGCGCTGGAGATGGATCAGTTTCTCATTGGAATTTCCAAGCTGGATAACCCTTCTCCCAAGGACCTCATCAACCTGACGTTCAACCTGGATCATTTCACCCTGGCGCGGAACGTCAGCAATTACGGGAAAATCGGCAGAGCCTACGTCATGAATACGGAAGGGGCTGTCCCGACGAATGATGAGGACGATCCCAAATATGCCGCCATCGGTAAAGAACTCATTGACCGTGGACTCGCGCAAATCACAGCCAAGGGCCTGCTCATCTACAATCCCTTCGACGAACTGAACGAGGTGTATGATGGGCATACCTTTCCCCCTTACTATGACCGCTCTGACTTTGTCGTCGCGGCAACGCTGGAGTACAACGGCAGGCAGGAGCTCCTGCTGCTGCCCGAGGAGGAACTTGCCATCGGGAAAGCGGTTACAAGACTGGGCGCGTCCTCCATCCAGGCCTGCGCGATTCACATGGACGTTTCGCCCTTGGTGGCAGAACCCATGGCGGGGAGAATCGAAGCCCTGCTGAACAGCGAGGGGATCTATGAAGTCAACGCCATGCTGGGAAAACTTTCCTCTGAGAATATGGATTGGGAAAAGCTCGCCGCTGTGGCGGAGCTCGCCGACGCGCGAAAGGCGTCCCAAGTCGCTGCCCTTGCGGAACGCTTGGAGGACTTCGCTTTTATTCCCAAGGTTTCCGATGAGGAAGACATTGCCCATTATCTCGTGGACAATGTGGATGGGTACGGCATGCACCCGGACATGGAAGATTTCTTTGAATTCTCCGCCTTTGGAGAACAGTTTGCCGAGGAGCATGGCGGGCAATTCGTAAACGGCGGGTTCGCCTATTACAGCGG
>CANQQU010000037.1 GCA_947626085.1 uncultured Oscillospiraceae bacterium | reverse complement strand
TGTTCCATTCCCGCACCCCCTGTTTCCACTATTATAGCATCTTTTGGGGCGTTTTGAAAGACTTTTTTGACAAGCTGTTTTTTGCCCCGTGGAAAATCCACGGGGCAAAAATCAACTGTTCCCAGAATAAAGTTCATTCACATCCTTCGCGCTGGTAAGGATTGCATCAACTTCACAGTGGCAGAAAATCTGCATATTCGCGACGTTGGTTCCATCTGACTGTATTCTGGCGTTGAGCGGCACCAAATAAGCCGACAGCCGGGCATACCCGTCGAATCCGGTCAGGTCTACCGTGGTTTCGATCACCGCTTTTTCTCCATCCTGGAAGTTAATCACTTCCATTGGCTGCGAGTTGAGGGGCAGATTGTCATAGTAGAAGACCAGCCGGTAATCCACATCCGGCGCGCCGTAGACCGTCAGCTGGACGGTGACAGGCGTTTCAGCGGAGACATTAAATATTGTAGATAAATTACCTCCATTTATCGTGCGACTTGTGACGTTTTGCGTGCGGCGCCGGTTTTCTGGCAGCGCGATGGACTCCGTGTAGGAGAGCTTTTCGTAGGAAACGGTCTGGGTAAACTTGCGGTCTTCCGTCGGCGGAACGGTCTGTGCCTCCGGCGTAACATTGAAGTGGATTTCTACATAATTACTCATCAGGATAGCACGGCTAGCATACCCAGAAAGGCTTGAATCACGGACAACGAACTCCGGCCCAGCGACGACCGCGATCCACAACTCGGCAAACTTTCCTTCGGTGCCGGTGACCGGCATAAATGAGATTGTGAGCTCGTGATCCCCATCGGGCAGGTATAGGGGAATGAGGTACTGATAGTCCTCCTGCTCATTCAGGCGATAGGGCTGGGGGATACCGTCCAAAAATACAACCAGGCCACAGCCGACATATTCATAACCATCGGGGGAGAGAACGATGGGGACTTGAAATTCACCGCCAGAGTAATCAACAATTTCTGTAAACTCCGGCGAGTAGGTGGGCATATTGTGACCGGGGAGCTTTTCCCAATCGATGCGCATGCCCATTCCATGACTGGTTGGCATAACAAATCCTTTGGGAACGGTGGGATCGCCGGCAGGCGTGCCGGGCGCCCCGGCGGCGCCGGTAGATTCCTCCGGCGCGGCGGTAGTCTCCTGGGTGAAGGGGTTGCCTGCGGTTTCTGTAGGACCACTGAGGGCCGGCCCACAGGCGGCGAGCAGGGAAGCGATCAGCAGGATCCCAGCCAAAATACGAATGCTTCGACGCATAGCGATACCTCCTTTGCGTATTTGGCGCCAGGCCCACAAATGTGGGCCTGGTCCATAAAAGGTGAAATACGGATGACGGTCTGCGGCAGGCGATCAGAAGGTAACATACGTGTACTCAGTAGTGATTTCAGTGTAATGAGTTGATGAGACTGCATCGTAGCATACATGTACGCCTCTTGCGCCGTCCGGGGTCCATCCCAAGGCAGAACCGTTAGCAAGACGGAAAGTGTCGAATATAGAACTGAGCTTGAAGATAGCCGACGTTTCCAAACCTTCATATTCACCGGTTTCCGCAATGTGCCACTCGATTCCGTCCTGAAGGCCAATCGTGTAAGTGCTGAGCGACTTCTCGAACGAAGTCGTGACATTCACAGACCTGGTCGAGGCGGTGTAGGTCGATGTGCCGTTCATGGTGCCATAGTAGGTTTTCCAGGAACCGGAATCAGAGGTTGCCGCGAACGCGGTGCCGGCGGCGCTGAACACCAGGACCAGCGCCAGGAGCAGAGAAAGAATTTTGCGATTTTTCATTTGATTGTTCCTCCTTATGTAGTGATAGAAATATTACCGGAAGATTTGCGGCCGCTTTGTGCTGCGCGGCGGGCGGCCCGGCCCGCCGGAGGCTCCCCGCTCAGCACAAAGCGGAGAGCGCCCCGTTGGGTCCGGCCCGGAGGGACCGGCTTTCGGCCTCCGGAACCCCTTCTGCTGCCATTGTAGCACGGTGATTCTCAAAAGACCATAGCATCTTGGACAAATTTTGAAAATACCCAAAAATTTTTCCAATTTTTTTCGCCGCCGGCGGCCGATAACCTTTTATTTTATCACCCGGATCAGAGAAAGACCATAGCGCATTGGACAAATTAAATTTGTCTGAAGTGCTATGGTCTTTTCCCGCGTCTGCTTTTAAAATGGAAGCAGCCTCCACGCCGAGGGCCCCGGCGCGGAGAGAACGCGGAAAGGAGGAAACAACATGAAACGTGTGATCAGCCTGCTGCTGGTGTGCCTGGCGCTGCTTTGGAGCCCCATTCTCCATGCGCCCCAGGAGGGAGAAAATCAGCCCTGCTGCGAATATGAGGATGCCTGGTTGTTGCAGTGACCAATCTCCGGGAATGTATCTTTGATAAATTTCCCGAAAAATGTCTTTTCTTTTTCCTGACCCAGGAGCCGGGCCTGCTGGTAAGCGTCCACGGCGCACTGCCGGGCAGTTTCCCGGTCCGTGCCCTGGTTCCGCTTTTCCAGCGCCCAGGCCTTGTTATAGAGCAGCTGCGCCAGCATTGCCGCCCTGCCGGAGGTCTTGCAGACCCGAATGCCCAGGTCGCAGATCTCGACGCACTCGTCGTAACGGCCTTCCAGGCCCAGGACCTTGGAAAGGTTGTAGAGTACCATGGGCTGGGTCCGCAGGATCTCCTCAGCATTGACCATCTGCCTGTCATAGAACTGCTTCAGGTGATAGTACAGATGGATAGCGTCCTTCGGGCGGCCTAAACGCCGGAAACAGATCGCGATCCCGTTGACCAGGATGATCTCCTCATAGGACAGGAGCTTGGGAAGCCGCTGTTCCGAATACTTGGGGCAGGTGATCCGGAGCGCCTGCTCCAACCGTTCCAGCGTTTCCTCCGTACTCAGCTCCGAGCCATAAAAAATGGTGTTGTACAGGAGTATGAACTGTTTGTTTAACGATGAGGGCGGGCAAATGGACTCATACTTCCGAAGAAGCTCCTTTGCCTGGTCCACATCCCGATTGATGTAAGCCTGACGGAGCTGATACTTCAGCTCATGCAGCTGAAAATTCAGCTGGTTGGCAAAACTGTCCGCAATGGTACTGGAATAGCCCAGACGCTCCAGAATCCGCTCAAAGATCTCCTTGGAGGGCGTATGCTCGCCGCTTTCGACGCGGGACAGGGAGGATGGCGCGCAGATGCCGTCCGCCAGCTCCTCCTGGGACAGGCCCAGTTCCTCCCGCTTCGTCTTGATCCACTCGCCGTACTGAAAAATCGCCATGCGGTTCACCGCCTTTCCCACAATTTTACAAAAACCCATCTTATTATACCAAAAGAGAGCAACATTTGCAAGCGTCTTTATATAGCGGACAGCCCCTGCTTGAAAAAGCCAGGTCCCCCGGAATTTCCGGGGGACCTGGCCTTGCCGCCGGGCCTGCGGCCTGTTCTAAGCATAAAACGCCGCCGGGCGGGTCAGGGAAGAATTCCCCGACCCGCCCGGCGGGCATCGCCGGCGCTGCCGGCGTGGGATTTTGCTGTTACTCTGCCTCCACGGTCAGCACCTGACGGCCGTTATAGTAGCCGCAGGCCTTGCAGGCCCGGTGGGGCGTAATGGGCGCGCCGCACTTGGGGCAAACGGACACGCTGGGCGCAGAGAGCTTCCAGTTGGAGCCACGGCGCTTGTCGCGGCGGGCCTTGGACACTTTACACTTGGGAACAGCCATGATCGACACCTCCTTGGTCAAACTGCTTTCACAGCATCTGTTTTTTACTTCTTGAGCAGCCGCGCCAGGGCGGCCATCCGGGGATCGGGCTCCGGCGCGCAGCCGCAGGGGCCCAGATTGAGATTCTTCCCGCACCGGAAGCACAGACCCTTGCAGTCGGGCCGGCACAGGAGCTGCTGATCCAGATTCAGCACCACGGTCGTGCGGACAATGTCCTCCAGGTCGGCGCAACCCCCCTCCAGCGGGAAGACGTTCTCATCGTCCTCGTCGGAGGCGTCGGCGGACAGCACCGCGTCCAGGGGAAAATCCACCTGCCGGGAAAAATCCGCGGCGCAGCGGTCGCAAACCCCGGTGATCTCCACCCGAGCGACGCCTTTCAGCACCAGCACCCCGGCGGTGTTGCGCACGGTGCCCTGGGCGGTGACCCGGGAAAGGGGCTTTTGGGTCCCGTAGACCAGATCTGTCAGGTCTACGTCCGTGGAAAAGGGCGCCGACGCCCCGGGCCGATCCAGAATTTCGGTCAGCTCCAGCATCACGGCGATCCCCTCCCATAAGTCATGCCTAGCTATTATACTGTCTTTTTTGCCATTTGTCAAACCTTTTTTCAAGTTTTTCCGGGCGAAGGCCGGGAAAAATTCCTCTTGACAAGGGAGCCTCTATTTGATATCATATTGATATCAAATAGGAAAAGTAAGGAAAGGAAGGGAACCAACATGCTCCGCATCGAACATTTTACCAAGACCTACGGCCCCAAAACCGCCGTGGACGATCTGACCCTGCGCATCGCCCCAGGGGAGATCTACGGCTTTATCGGCCACAACGGGGCGGGGAAGACCACCACGCTGAAGGCCGCCTGCGGCGTCCTGCCCTTTGACAAGGGGGAGATCTATGTGGACGGCCACTCCATCAAATCGGATCCCATCACCTGCAAGCGGGCCCTGGCCTATGTGCCGGACAACCCGGATCTTTACGAATTTCTCACGGGCATTCAGTATCTGTCCTTCGTGGCGGACGTCTACGGGGTCTCCAAGGCGGACCGGCAGCGGCGGATCCAAGAGTACGGGGAAATGCTGGGCATGACCGACGATCTGACGCTGCCCATCTCCGACTGCTCCCACGGCATGAAGCAGAAGGTGGCTCTGATCGCGGCCCTGATCCACGCTCCCCGGCTGATTTTGATGGACGAGCCCTTTGTGGGCCTGGACCCGGTGGCGTCCCACCAGCTGAAAAACGTGATGCACCGGCACTGTGAACAGGGCGGGGCCATTTTCTTCTCCACCCATGTGCTGGAGGTGGCGGAGAAGCTGTGCCACAAGGTGGCGATCATCAAAAATGGCCGCCTGGTTGCCAGCGGGGAGATGGAGGCCGTCCGGGGCCAGGCCTCTTTGGAGCAGGTGTTTCTGGAGCTGGAGGGGCAGTCATGATCCGGGCGCTGATGTACGTCCGGTTCCGGGCGCTGATGGCGGCCATGTTCCGCCAGAACCGGACGACGAAAAAGCGCTCCGGCGGCATGACAGCCCTGCTGATCTTCTGCTATATTTACCTGGGGGCCGCTGTGGTGGGGGCCTCGGTGCTGCTGTTTTCCTTCCTGGCGGAGCCCTACCACGCCCTGGGGCTGGACTGGCTGTATTTCGCCCTGGCCGGGCTGATGGCCCTGGCCTTGGCCCTGATCGGCAGCGTCTTTTCCACACAGAGCCAGCTCTACGACGCCAAGGATAACGAGCGGCTTTTGGCCATGCCCATCCCGCCCCGGGCGATCCTCTTTTCCCGGATGGCGCCGCTGCTGGTGATGAATCTGGTCTTCGCGGGGATCGTTCTGATCCCGGCCATGGCGGTCTACGCCGCCCTGGTCCATTTTAGCGCCTGGGCGCTAATCTGCCAAATTCTGATCCTATTGGGCGTCACGGCGCTGGCCCAGGCGGCGGCCTGCCTGCTGGGGTGGCTGCTGCACCTGCTTTTGGCGCGAATCAACAAATCCATAGCCTCGCTTTTGTTCGTCGTGCTGTTCCTGGCAGTCTATTACTATGCCTTTTCCCAGAGCGAGCGGGTGCTGGACGCCCTGTCCACCGGCGGGGAGGCCCTGGCCGGGACCCTGAGAACCTGGGCCTGGCCCCTGTACGCCATGGGCCGGGGCAGCCTGGGAGAAGCCGGATATCTGCTGGGATTCCTGGCGGTGTGCGCCGCTCTTTTTGGGCTGGCCTGGTGGTTTTTGTCCGCCACCTTCCTGGGCACCGTCACCATGGGCCCCGCCGTCCGGCGGCGGAAGCGGCTGGCGCTAAGCAAGCTGACCGTCCACGCCCCCCGGCGCGCCATCGCCTCCAAGGAGCTGCGCCGGTTTTTGGGAACGCCGGTGTATTTTGCCAATATGGGCTTGGGTATTGTGCTGATGGTGGTGATGACCGGGGCAGCGGCGCTGTTCCAGGGCCGGATCTGGCAGATGCTGGGCGAGCTGGGGGAGCTGGCGGAAATGGGCCGGCCCTACTTTGGCCTGATCATCGCGGCGGTGCTGGCCTTCTGGATCAGCACCATGTGCGTCTCCGTGCCCTCGGTGTCCCTGGAGGGAAAGAGCCTGTGGATCTTAAAATCCATGCCCGTCTCCTCCCGGCAGGTGCTGCTGGGAAAGCTGGAAAATCATGTGCTGCTCACGGCGCCGCTGTCCGCCGTCTGCGGCCTGATCCTCGGCGTCGTCTTCCGGTGCCCGGCGGCGGATTGCCTGCTGGCCGCCCTGTCCGCCGGACTGGGGGCCCTGCTCTGCGGTCTGCTGGGCATGGTCGCGGGGCTCCACTGGGCCCGATTTGACTACCTCAGCGAAGCCTATCCCTGCAAGCAGTCCGTGGCGGTGCTGGTGAATATGTTTGGGATGATGGGCCTGCCCCTGGTGCTGGGGCTTGCTTACGGCTTTTGGCTGTCCTTTTTAAACCCCACGGTCTACCTGGCGCTGTGCTGCGGCGTCTACGCCCTGCTGAGTATGTTCTTTTACCGGCTGCTGATGACCTGGGGCGTGAAAAAGTGGGAAAGCCTTTGACGAAGGAATTTTTGCCCTGCCTGGGACATACCATTGGGTAGACCGTGGCAGGAGCGGGCCTCCTGCCGGATTAAGGAGGCTGGCTATGGAAAACATTTACCGGGATATTGCCGCCCGCACCGGCGGCAATATCTATATCGGCGTGGTGGGCCCGGTGCGTACCGGCAAGTCCACCTTCATCAAGCGGGTCATGGAGGAGCTGGTGATCCCCAACATCGACGACCCCTACCGGAAGGAGCGGGCCCGGGATGAGCTGCCCCAGAGCGGCTCCGGCAAGACCATCATGACCTCCGAGCCCAAATTTGTGCCGGAGGAGGCGGTGGAGATCTGCCCCGACGGCACCGCCCGGCTGTCCGTTCGGATGATCGACTCCGTGGGCTACATGGTGTCCGGCGCGGTGGGGGCCGAGGAAAACGGCGTGCCCCGGATGATCACCACCCCCTGGTTCGACCAGGAGATCCCCATGACCCAGGCGGCGGAGCTGGGCACCAAAAAGGTGATGGAGGACCACTGCTCCGTGGGCATTCTGGTGACCACCGACGGTTCCATCACGGACATTCCCCGCTCGGACTATGTGGAGGCGGAGGCCAGAGCCATCCAGGACATGATGGCCACCGGGAAGCCCTTCCTGGTGGTGGTCAATTCCCGCACGCCCCAGTCCGACGATGCCCGGCAGGTGCGGGACACCCTTGCCCAGACCTACGGCGTGCCGGTGATGACGGCAGACTGCCAGGCCATGGATGTGGGGGTCATCAATCAGCTGCTGCGGGCGCTGCTCTATGCCTTCCCCATGGGGGAGCTGCGGGTGTACCTGCCCCGGTGGATGGATGTTTTAGAGCCGGAGCATCCGGTGAAGGCCGCGCTGTACGAGGCCCTGCTCCAGCGGGCGGGGGAGATCGCCACGCTGGGCCAGGCGGAGGCAAGCCTCCAAAAGCTCAAGGAGATGGAGCAGGTCCTGGACTTCTCCATCCGGGAGGTGGATCTGGCCACTGGCACCGTGTCCTGCGCCCTGGGATTCCCGGAAAAGCTGTTTTACGACATTCTGACCGCCAAGGCCGGAGTCCCCGTCCAGAACGACGGGCAGCTGATCTCCCTGCTGGCGGAGCTGTCGGCGGTAAAACGGGAGTACGACAAGATCTCCGACGCTCTGGCGGCTGTGAAGGCCACGGGCTACGGGATCGTCATGCCCACCGCCGAGGAGATGACCCTGGAGACCCCGGAGATCGTCCGGAAGGGCGGCGCCTTCGGCGTCAAGCTGAAGGCCGGCGCCCCCTCCATCCATATGCTGCGGGTGGATATCGACACGGAGATCAGCCCCATGGTGGGGGACGAAAAGCAGTCCAAGGACCTGATCGCCTTCCTCTCCGGGGAGGATCCGGAAAAGCTGTGGCAGAGCAATATTTTCGGGAAATCCGTCTATGAGCTGATCCAGGAGGGGCTGAATACCAAGCTGGTGCGGACCCCGGAGGATGTCCGGGCCAAGTTCCGGGGGAGCCTGACCCGCATCGTCAACGAGGGAGCCACGGGCCTGATCTGCCTGATTTTGTAACGTGAAAGCCGCGGCGCTCCACTTCCCGGGGCGCCGCGCCGGTTTATTCTTGACATTTCAGGCGGCGCGTTGTAATATATATACATTAAATATATAGAAGGAGGCTGCCGTCATGGAGCAAACCTATCTGTGGTCGGACCGGAAGCGTTTTATGGGGATGCCCCTGAGCTTTACCCGTTACGCCCTGTCGGAGGACCGGCTGTTTATGAGCCAGGGGTTCCTGAATCTAAAGGATGAGGAAGTCCTGCTCTACCGGGTCCGGGACGTTACCACCAGCCGCAGCCTTTGGCAGCGGATGTTCGGCGTGGGCACCGTTACGGTGATGTCCTCGGACAAGACCCAGCCCACCCTGGTGCTGAAAAACGTCAAGGATCCCATGGCTTTTAAGGAGCTGCTCCACAAGCAGGTGGAGATCATGAAGGACAAGCGCCGGGCCCGTCTGGCGGGAATGATCACCCCCGTGGATGCCCTGGAATCCATGGACGATCGGGAAGGGCAGGAGGACTGATTTTTCGCGCCGTCCGGCAGGGCGGCGCGGTTTTTAGGAGGCGGGACCATGGCCGATATCCTGGAGTATCTCCGCTGGCGGGGGGACGTGCCCTTTTCCAACATGGGCGTCAACCCGGTGGACGCGCTGATCTTTTCCACATTGAGTTATGTTAACTTTACAGATTTTTTGCCCCAGGAACCGGGGGAGGGGATTCCCCTGGGGGAGGCGGTTCCCCGGCTGCTGGAGGCCCCCGACATCCAAGAGCGGATTCGGGTCAAGTCCGATATTCCGCTTCTGCGGGCCCTGGCGGAATCGCCCCGGTTTGCCGACGCGGAGCTGACCTTCTACCAGGACGTACTGCTGCCCCGGGAACAGACCCAGTTTGCCGCCCTTACCGCTATTTTGGGGGACGGCAGCGCCTTTGCGGCCTACCGGGGGACGGACCACTCCCTGGTGGGCTGGAAGGAAGACTTCAATATGTGCTTCCAGGACGCGATACCGGCCCAGGAGCTGGGGCTAAAGTATCTTCTGCGCCTGGCGGGGGCTTTTCCCGGCGTTCTCCGGCTCACTGGCCACTCCAAGGGCGGCAACGTGGCGGTGTACGCCGCGTCCCTCTGTACGGAAGCGGTCCAGGACCGGATCGCCGGGGTCTACAATCAAGACGGCCCCGGTTTTACGGAAAAAATGATGAAAAACCCCGGCTACCGCCGGATGGTGCCTAAGATCCACACCTACATTCCCCAGTCTTCCCTGATCGGCATGCTTTTGGAGCACGACGAGCCCTTCACCGTGATCCGCAGCCGGCAGATCGGCGGGGTGATGCAGCACGACCCTTACACCTGGGAGGTGCTGGGGCCGGATCTGGTTCGCGCGGAGCAGACCACCGCCGATTCCCAGTTTATCGACAGGACCATCAAAACTTGGCTGGCCGGAATGACCCAGGAGCAGCGCAATGCCTTTTTTGACAGCCTTTACGCTCTGATCACCGAGGCCGGCGCGGACTATACCAACCAGCTGGCCCAGCCCAAGCGGCTGTTGGCCTATGTCCGTACCCTCAGCGCCGACGAGGAAATGCGCTCGCTGCTCTTTGATCAGCTGACCAAACTGTACCGTGCGGCAAGGCAGACCCAGCAGGGGAACTGATCTGCGGCCCTCTTGTGCGACTGTTCGACAAATCGACACTTGAAATGGAGAGAACAAATGGAATACATTCGTATAACGAACGGCAATATGGACGGACTGAAAGCGCTTCACATCGGTTACAAACGGGAGATTGGAGAAGAACCGCCTACGGAGGAGAACTTTGAAAGCCTCACTGAGGCGATTAAAAAGGGGCAGATTCTCTTTTACGGGTGCGCGGATGCGGGCAGGTTGATCGCCTGCTGCTCCATCACACCAACCTATTCCACATTTAACTACCAAACAGGGGGCGTGTTTGAAGATTTCTACATCGCTCCCGAATATCGGCACAAGGGAATCGCCAGGCAGTTAGTCAGATTTGCTTATCAAGAAAGCGGCGTGGGTTCTCTCACAGTTGGATGCGCGGATTGTGACATCAACATGTATCAGGCATTAGGCTTTACGATTCCGCTTGGAAATCTGTTCGCGTTTGAAGTTTAAATCGGCGTTTCCTGAAAGGAACAGTATAAAATGCCAAATGATTTACAGTTCTATATCCCTCGTCCGGAGGATGGCTGGTTTTATGTGAAAATGATGCGTGACCCGGAAACAATGGCTTATAACGCGCCATGGTTCCCGCCGGACGGGTGTATTCCCGCGCCGGAGGAAGAGTGGCAGAGATTGCAGGAGTCTTGGATCGGGAAAGCGCCGGAGCGGTTCTACGCGTTTCTGCAACGGCAAGGTGACGGAACCTTTGTCGGAGATGTGAATTATCACTATAACCCGGAGCGGGACTGGTATGACATGGGAATCGTGATCTACGCCCCGGAGCGGGGAAAGGGATACGGCAAGCAGGGGCTTCGCCTGCTGCTGGATCGTGCGTTCAATGTGGATGGCATTTCTCGCCTGCACAACGATTTTGAGACGAATCGGGATTCCGCTTATCACATCCACAAAGCGGTGGGCTTTCGGGAAACAGGTATGGTTGACGGGTTCATCCAGTTGGAATTGACGCGAGAGGAATATTTGGAAGACCGCTCCGCTCACCCGGAAGGCTGAAAGACATATAGAGGTTATGAACCCCCAGCCAATCTGGCTGGGGGTTGCGCCGCCCGGATTGCCGGAGCGGTATTTTTTTCTGGAATCTCTTTACTGTTGCGGCAAACTGTGGTACAATACATTATTATATGCAGACCGGAGGAACGGTTTATGAAACTGCCACGACTGGATCGTGTAAAGAAAATCAAATGGAATTACCAGGCCCTGGCGTTCTGCATTCCCTTCGTGGGCATGCTGGGCGTGATGATCTTCAGCCAGTATGTGCCCTTTGGCAGGTATTCCATGCTCTATTCCGATATGTACCACCAGTACTATCCCTTCTTTGTCACCTTCCGGGACGCGCTGCGCTCCGGCAAGGGCCTATTCTACACCTGGAGCGTAGGCATGGGGATGGACTATTTGGGGCTGATCTCCTACTATCTGGCGTCGCCTCTGAATTTGCTTTCCGTGCTGGTGCCGGAGAACCTGCTGCTGCCCTATTTCGCCATGCTGATGCCCATCAAGCTGGGGCTGGCCGGGCTGGCCTTCGCCTGGTTTTTGAAGAAGACCTTCCGGCGGGAGGATCTGTCCATCTCCCTGTTTGGCGGGCTCTACGCCCTGTGCGCCTGGGCGCTGGGCTACCAGTGGAACGTGATGTGGCTGGACACCTTTGCCCTGCTGCCGGTGGTGGCGGTGGGCACCGTGGCGCTGCTGCGGGACAAAAAGTTCGTCCTTTATACCGTTTCCCTGTTTCTCTCCATCTTCACCAACTATTATATTGGCCTGTTCACCTGTATTTTTGTCTTTCTTCTGTTTTTCTGCTATGAGATCTGCCGTTTTCGGGGAATCAAGCGGTTCTTTGCCGATCTGGTCCGGATCGCCTGCTTCTCCGTTCTTGCCATCGGCATGACGGCCATTTTGGAGATCCCGGCCCTGGCGGCGCTGCAAAACACCCACTCGGCGGTGAACAATTTTCCCGAGGGATTTCGGCTGAACATCGCCAGTGAGAACACTTGGCAAGGGCTTCTGGACGCCATGCGCCAGGTGGCGGGGAATATGGCCGGCGGTCTGGAGCCAACCTTTAAGGAGGGCCTGCCCAATCTGTACTGCGGCGTGGGATCCATCTTCTTCGGATTCCTGTTTCTCACTGCCAAGCGGGTCAAGCTGCGGGACAAGCTCTGCGCCCTGGCCCTGCTGGTTTTCTTCATGCTCAGCTTCATCATCCGGCAGCTGGACTATATCTGGCACGGTTTCCACTTCACCAATATGATCCCTTACCGGTTCAGCTTCCTGTTCAGCTTTGTACTGCTGTACATGGCCTATCGGGCTTACCTGATGCGGCGGGTGTTCCAGCTCTGGCAGTATTTCCTGGGGCTGTCCCTGACGCTGGCGGTGCTGGCCTGCTCCAACCAGCGCAGCGACCCGGTGTTCCTGATCTACAATCTGGCGTTCCTGTTTTTGTATGTGGCCGCCGTTGTCTACGGGAACCACAACAGCCCCATCCGCCGGGACGCCGAACCGGAGGAGCGTCAGGCCCATCTGGCGGACCGAATCCGCCGCCGGGAGCTGTCCGGGCAGCTGCTGCTGGGCTTGTTTGCCCTGGAATTGGTTGCCAATCTGGTGAATTTTGGGGTTTATTTTCCGGGCGTCGGCGTCTCCAATTACCCCAGCGGGAAGGAGTATGCCGCCTCCATGATCCGCTATATGAAGGAGCGGGAGGAAGATAACCTCTTTTACCGGGCGGAGGTCACCCACTCCCAGACCCTGAACGACGGGGCCATCAACGGGTACAACGGCATTTCCACCTTCACCAGCTCCGCCAACGTCAAGGTGACGCTGTTTATGCAGGCCCTGGGCTACGGGGCAAGGAACACCTATAACCGATACTGCTTTGAGGAATCCTCTCCGGTGGCGAACCTGTTTTTGGGGCTCAAATATATGCTGGAGCGGGACGGCAGGGTGGAGGCGAACAACTATTTTGACGAGGTCCACCACTACGGCAACGTCTATCTGCTGGAAAACAATGCCTATCTGCCCCTGGGCTTCCTGGCGGATACCCAACTGTCCAACGTCCAGTTCTCCACCCAGGCGGATAAATTCACTCTGCAAAACGAGCTGCTGCGGGCCGCCTCCGGCATCACCGGGGATGTCTGGGACCGGCCGGGCACCAATACCCAGCTGTTTTTCTCGGACACCGCCACCATCACCAACCAGTCCGGCAACTATTGCTCCTACGAGAACGGGGACGGCGCCGCGACCATTACCTATGAGTACCAGGTGGACCGGGACGGGCTGCTCTGCGTCTTTTTGGATCTTTCCAAGAGCAAAAGCTTCTCCTTCTGGCTGAACGGAGCGGAGCTGTACAGCGAATCCTACAGCCTTCCCCAGATGCTGGCGGTCAGCCAGGTGGCGCCTGGGGACACGGTGCAGGTGCGCTTCAACTGCGATGCCCAGGAGAATGGCACCATCAATCTCCGGGCGGGGATCCTGAATGAGGAGATATTCCGGCAGGCCTACGAGGTGCTCTCCGCCTGCCCTCTGGAGCTGACCTCCTTCCAGACCACCCGGCTGGCCGGCTCCATTCACTGTGACCGGGACGGGCTGCTCTACACCTCGATCCCCCAGGACGGGAACTGGCATGTGACCGTGGACGGCGCGGATGTTTCCACGGTGCTGGTGGGCGGCGCCATGTGCGGCGTGCCCATCACGGAGGGAGATCACACGGTGGTCTTCACCTACCGCAATGACGCGTTCTCCCTGGGCTGGAAGATCAGCGCGCTTTGTGCCGCGATTTTCCTGGGAGCGGTATTTTTGCGGTACCGTCCCAAGTCCCTCAAGGGACGATACGAACACGCTGAATAAATAGGAGGATCTTCATGGCAAAACCGTTGGTCGCCATTGTCGGCCGGCCCAATGTGGGAAAATCCATGCTGTTCAACAAGCTCACCGGCCGCCGGGTGTCCATTGTGGAGGACACCCCGGGCGTCACCCGGGACCGAATCTACGCCGACTGCGAGTGGTGCGGAAAGACCTTCGCCCTGGTGGACACCGGGGGCATCGAGCCGGGAACGGACAGCGAGATGCTGAAATTTATGCGCCGCCAGGCGGAGATCGGTATCGAGTTGGCGGACTGTGTGGTTCTGGTCACGGACGTGCGGGCGGGCGTCACCGCCGCTGACCGGGACGTGGCGGCACTGCTCCGCCGCTCGGGAAAGCCGGTGGCGGTGGCGGTGAACAAATGCGACGCCGTTGGCCCCACGGACCCGGCGGTGTATGAGTTCTATGACCTGGGATTCGGAGACCTGTTTGAGATCTCCGCCCTCCACGGCCACGGGACCGGCGATCTGCTGGACTGGTGCCTGGAGCAGTTTCCCCGGGAAGAGGAACCGGAGGAGATTTCCCCGGTGATCCAGGTGGCCATCGTGGGCAAGCCCAACGTGGGCAAGTCCAGCCTTCTGAACCGGATCTTGGGGGAGGAGCGGGTCATCGTTTCCAACGTGGCGGGCACCACCCGGGACGCCATCGACAGCGAATTTGAAAACGAAACAGGCCGCTACCGCTTTATTGACACTGCCGGTATGCGCCGGAAGAGCAAGATCGACGACGCCATCGAGCGCTATTCCAATATGCGGGCCATCAGCGCCATCGACCGGGCGGACGTGTGCCTGATCCTCATCGACGCCGGGGACGGCGTCACGGAGCAGGACACCAAAATCGCCGGTCTGGTCCACGAGGCGGGGAAGGCCGCCATCATCGTGGTCAATAAGTGGGACGCGGTGGAGGACAAGCAGACCAACACCATGCGGGACCAGGAGGCGGCGGTGCGCCAGGGCCTGAGCTATATGACCTATGCCCCGGTGCTGTTTCTCTCCGCTCTGACGGGCCAGCGTGTGGAAAAGCTGTTTCCCCTGATCCAGTCTGTGTACGCCCAGAATAACAGCCGGATCACCACCGGCGCTCTGAATACGGTGCTGGCGGAGGCCACCGCCCGGGTGCAGCCGCCCACGGATAAGGGCCGCCGCCTGAAGATCTATTATATGACCCAGGCGAGTACCAAGCCTCCCCATTTCGTCATTTTCTGCAACGATGCCCGGCTGTTCCACTTCTCCTACCAGCGGTATCTGGAAAATCAGATCCGTTCCGTATTCGGGCTGGAAGGGACGCCCATTCGCATCACCATCCGCCAAAAGGGCGACAAGGAGGAATAGTCCATGTGGTATCCGATCCTGATCGGGGCGCTGTGCGCCTATTTTCTGGGGAATCTCAACGGCGCGGTGAATATCTCCCATCTGATGGCCCACGAGGATGTCCGCGCCCACGGCAGCGGCAACGCCGGCCTGACCAACTTTGCCCGGAACTACGGCGGCTGGGGCACGGCCCTGGTGCTGGTGGTGGACGGGGGCAAGGCGGTGCTGGCCTGCCTGCTGGGGGGACTGCTGCTGGCGCCCTACGGCCTGGAGCTGGAGGGCCGGATGCTGGGCGCCGTGGCGGTGTCCCTGGGCCATGATTTTCCGGCCCTGCTGGGTTTTAAAGGCGGCAAGGGCATCGTCTGCGGCTTTGCCGCCGCCATGATCACCGACTGGCGAATCGGGCT
The DNA here is from genome assembly GCA_947626085.1 of uncultured Oscillospiraceae bacterium. GTDB lineage: Bacteria > Bacillota > Clostridia > Oscillospirales > Oscillospiraceae > Faecousia. The sequence continues at coordinate 7,206 of CANQQU010000037.1, read as the reverse complement.
CATGCTGCTGGCGCTGTTCGCCCTGTTCTATTTCACCACCTGGCTGGTCTCTCTGAGCTCGGTGGCGGGGGCGGTGGGGTTCATTGCAGGCTTTATCTGGCTGCACCACGACCGGCCCTGGGTCCTGGCCGGCGGTATTTTCATGGGCCTGCTGGCCCTGTTCATGCACCGGGAGAACCTGAAGCGGCTTGTGAAGGGGGAGGAGAAGAAGACCTCCCTGTTCCATAAGGAGGACAAGTCATGAAAGCTGCCGTGGTAGGCAGCGGCGGCTGGGGCACAGCCCTGGCCCTGCGGCTGCTGAATAACGGGCACGACACCCTGCTCTGGTCCCACGATCCCAAAAAAGCGGAGCGGATGACCATGAGTCGGGAGAATAACCGCCTGTCCGGCGTTCCCCTCCCGCCGGAGCTGGAGATCACCGCCCGGGAGGAAGAGCTTTCCGACCGGGAGCTGGTGATCATCGCCAGCCCCTCCTTTCCGCTGCGGCAGATCTGCGCCCGGATCGCGCCATACCTGCGGGAAAACGCGGCGCTGATCTCTGTAACCAAGGGCATCGAGCCGGGGACCCTGCTGCGGATGAGCCAGGTGGTGGAGCAGGAGACCCACCGCCCGGTGACGGCCCTCACCGGCCCCAGCCACGCCGAGGAGGTGGCCCGGGGCATTCCCACCGGCTGTCTGGCGGCCAGTACCCACCGGGAGCTGGCGGAATTTGCTCAGGACGCCCTGATGTCCGACGCTTTCCGGATCTACACCAGCCCGGACATTGTGGGCGCGGAGCTGGGAGGCGCTCTGAAAAACGTGATCGCCCTGTGCGCCGGGGTCTCCGATGGCCTGGGCTATGGGGACAATACCAAGGCCATGCTGATGACCCGGGGCTTGACGGAGATCGCCCGGCTGGGGGTGAGCATGGGCGCCTGCCGGGAGACCTTTGCCGGCCTGGCCGGGGTAGGGGATCTGATCGTCACCTGCACCTCCATGCACTCCCGGAACCGCCGGGCGGGGATCCTGATCGGCCAGGGGAAGACCCCCAAACAGGCCGTGGAGGAGGTCGGCGCGGTGGTAGAGGGCTACTATGCCGCCCGCTCCGCTTGGGAGCTGAGCCGCCGCCAGGGCGTGGCCATGCCCATCTGCCAGGCGGCCTATTCCGTGCTGTATGAGGACGCGGACCCCCGGGAGGCTGTGGCGTCCCTGCTCCGGCGGCAGCGCCGGGCGGAGACCGAGGATGCCGGATGGCTGTAGGAGGAACGGCGTGAAGAAAACCGCTTTTTTGGAAAAAACGAGGACTGCCCTTTCTGATTTCGGCCGCCGGGCGGGGGACGCCCTCCGGCAGCTGGGCAAGCTGATCAAGGTCAAGGAGTTGAGGAAGTTCCGTTGGCGAAATCTGCTGGTGCTGACTTTGGCGGGGTGTGTCAACGCCGTGGGCGTGGTGATGTTCCTGGCCCCGGTGAACCTCTATGACTCCGGCATTTCCGGAACCTCGATGCTGCTCTGGCAGCTCACCCCGCCGGAATACACCCTGTCGCTGTTCCTGCTGTTGCTGAACATTCCACTGTTCATTTTCGGCATGAAAAAGCAGGGGCTGCTGTTCACGCTTTACTCCCTTTGGGCGGTGGGGGTGTACTCCCTGGCGTCCTACCTTATTACCAATGTGCTGCCGGTAGACGTTTCCACCGCCTCCCCCTTTGCCGGGCAGGACCTGCTGCTGTGCGCCATCTTTGGCGGACTGATCTCCGGGGCGGGCAGCGGCCTTACCATCCGGTTTGGCGGCGCCATCGACGGCATGGAGGTATTGGCGGTGATCTTCGCCAAGGGCCTGGGGCTTACCGTGGGGACCTTCGTGATGATCTACAACGTGCTGCTCTATCTGACCATCGGCGTGGTGTTTTCCAGCTGGATTCTGCCCTTGTACTCCATCATCACCTACACGGTGGGGAACAAGACGGTGGACTTTATCGTAGAGGGCTGGGACAAGGCCAAATCGGTGATGATCGTCACCACCTGCCAGGAGGAGATCTGCAAGGCCATTTCGGAGGAGTTCGGCCGGGGCATCACCCAGATCAACGCCCGGGGGTACTACTCCCAGGAGGACAAGTGCGTGATCTACTTTGTGGTGAACCGGTTCCAGATCCCCAAGCTCAAGAGTCTGGTGATGGAGATCGACCGGCGGGCGTTTATCACGGTTTCGGAGATCTCCGACGTGATGGGCACCAGCGTCAAACAGCGATAAGAAGCGGGAGGCGGGCAGCCTCCCGTTTTTGATGGCACATATCCCCGTCTGGGCGCATAGGATAGGAGCAGAATGGGAAGAGGAGGCGTTCCTATGAAAGACGGGAACCAGGGGCCGACTCTGGAGGATGCCAAGAGGCTTGCCCAGAGCGGCGAGGCGCGGAAGCTCCTGGCGCTGCTCCAGAAGGGAGACCCGGAGGGCCTGCGCCAGGTCATGGAGCAGGCGGAACAGGGCAATTTCCAGCAGGCCAGTCAAATTCTATCCGGGCTGATGGCGTCCCCGGAGGCCAAGGCGCTGGCGGAAAAGCTGCGGAGGGGATCCAATGGATGATTTGGAAAAGCAGTTGGGCGCGGTCCTAAAGGATCCGCAGATGATGGGGCAGCTGATGGCCATGGCCCAGAGCCTACAATCCCAGATGGGGGAGGGCAACAGTCCGCCCCAGCCGCAGTCCCAGCCCGCCAAGAGCCCGCCTCCGTCCCAACAGCCGGTTCCCGATCTTCCGGATCTGGGCATGCTGCAAAAAATGGCGGGCCTGTTCCGGGGTGGGAGCATCGATCAGGAGCAGCAGGCGCTATTAAAGGCGCTGCGTCCCTTCCTAAGCCAGGACCGGCTGGAAAAGCTGGAGCGGGCCATGCGGGCGGCAAAAATGGCGCAGATGGCCTCCGCCGGCGGCCAGGGCCTGCTGCCCAGAGGGAGGTGAGGAGCATGTACAACCGTTATCTTCCCCAGCCCGACGGCTCCTACCGCCGGCAGCGGGTCCAGGAGCCGGTGATCCCCGCTCCTCCGCCGCCCCGGCAGACCACCCGAGAGGACAGCGCGCCCGCTCCCCAGCAGGACCGGGAGATTCCTGACCGGCGGGAAACCGCCGCCCCTTCCCAGGAGCAGCAGCCCACGACCCGGAGCCAGCCGCCCCAGCGGGAGCGGCAGAACCAGTCTCCCCACCGTCCGGCTTCCCAGAGCGTAGACGGCTTCCTGCGCCAGCTTCTGCCGGCGGATTTCGACACGGGAGATTTAATGGTGGTCCTGCTTCTGCTGCTCATTGCCGGAGACAACCCGGACCAGCGGGGAAACGCGTTGATGACCCTTCTTTTATATTTGATGATGTAAAAAGCCTCCGGCGTGGGAAAGGATTCCCGCGCCGGAGGCTTTTTATTAAGTAATGTAGGGCATGGGGTTGACGTACTCCCCATCCACCATAATGCCAAAGTGGAGGTGCGGGCCGGTGACGCCGCCGGTGGCGCCGGAGTAGCCGATGATCTGCCCGGCGGTGACGTACTCGCCCATGGACACGATATAGTAGGAAAGGTGCATGTACACGGAGCGGTAGCCGTTTCCATGCTCCAGCATGACGTAGTTCCCGGCGCCGCCTTCCTCATAGTCGGTGTAGTATACCAGCCCGCTGCGGCTGGCGTAGACTGGAGTGCCGGTGGGGGCGTCCAGATCCACGCCGTAGTGCATCCGGGCGTCGCCATAGACCGGATGGGTGTCCCGCCAGCCGAAGGTGTCGTTTACGGCGGCGACAAAGGGCAGGGGATAGAGCCAGTCCCCGCCGCCGACGTAGCCGGCGCTGCCTGGGTCGGACTGCTCATCGGGGTTTTCCTCGTTATCCGGATCCTCCGGATTTTCCGGATTCCCGTTCTGCCCGGATGGATCGGGCACGGAGGTCGCTTCGGTGGTGGGGGGCTGGGAGGTTGCCAGCCACTCCAAAAAGGCGGCCTCGTCATAGGCGATCTTTAAATCCCGGAGCCGTTCAGAAACATCGTTTTCCCGGGCGACGCTCTCTTCCATGTACCGGCGGTATTCCTCTCCCTGGGCCTGCATTTGCAGCAGCAGGGCGTCGGCCTCCACCCGTTTGTCGGCCAATGCAGTCTGGGCAGCGGTAAGCTGGATCCGAACCGTCTGCAAATTCTCCCGCTCCGCTTCTAGCTCCGCACGGGAGGCATCCACCTGCTCTGCCGCTTCCCGGAGAACCTCCAGACGCCGCTGATCCGCGGCGGCGATCTCCTCAATCATGTTCAGCCGGTCCAGAAAATCCGAAAAGCTGTTGGCCTTGAACAGCACCGACCAGTAGGACAGGGTCCCGTTTTCCTCCATGGCCCGGATCCGCTCCCGGTTCTTTTCGTTAAGCTCTCCCAGACGGGCCTCGGCTTCCTCCAGCTCCGCTTCCTTGTCGGCGATCAGTACCGCATAGGCGGCAAGCTGCTGGTTGATGTTATCGATTTCACTATTCAGCAGAAAGATCTGCTGGTCGATCCGGTTTTTCTGCTCAACGATCTCCTGCATACCCGCCAAATTGTCGGACATCTGCTGTTCCAGAGCGGCCATTTCCTCCCCAATTGCCTGCTGTTCCTCTTCCAGGGCATTGATTTGTTCCCGAATTTCCCCGGAGGTCTGGGCGTGGGCCTGGGGCGCGGTGGGGCAAAGGGTAAAAACCATGACGACGGCGAGAACCAGCGCGATCATGGCCTTTTGATGTTTCACTAGAACCCCTCCTTTGGAAATGATCGGCTTAATTGTAACACTTTGTAACCGCCTTGTCAAGCAAAAGGGGAAAAGAGCTGTAAATATATTTTGAACCCCAGAATTTCCCTTGACAAAACGCCCGGCAGGTAGTAGACTAGGGATAAAAGTCTACTGAAAGTAGACAGAAAGGGGGAGACCCTATGGAGTCCATGCGGCTTGGCGCGGTGGAGTCCCGGTTTGCGGACATGATTTGGAATGGGGAGCCGATTTCCACCTCCGCGCTGGTAGTCCAGGCGGAGAAGACCCTCTCCTGGAAGCGCACTACGACCTATACGGTCCTCAAGCGGCTGTGTCAGCGGGGAATATTCCAGAACCAGGGGGGAATCGTGACCAGCCTGATCTCCCGGCAGGAGTTTTACGCCCGGCAGAGCGAGCGGTTTGTGGAAGAGACCTTTCAGGGTTCTCTGCCGGCTTTTATGGCGGCCTTCGTCTCCCGCAAGCGGCTGACCGCGGAGGAGATCGACGCGTTGGACGCGATGATCCAGAGCATGCGGGCATGATTATCCTTCCGCGCCACCCAACCATCGGGAGATGGCCGCGGAGAGGCCCGCGCGCTTAAGAAACTGTACAAAACCTTTATTCAAAAAGAGGAGGGACTCCTATGAAGGATCTCATGCTTCGTATTCTTGCTTTTGTTCTGGCGGCGCTCCTACTGGCAGGCTGCGCCCAAAACCCAGCGCCTACGGCGCCTCCCACCAGTACCACCGCCGCTCCCACCCAAGCCGAACCGACTGAGAGCAGGCCCGCCGGCATGACCGTGGGGCCGGATTTTCAGGTGATCCGGGAGCCGGAGGAGATCCACATCTATCCTTTTACCGATCAGGAGCTCCAATCCGCCCGGGAGGCGGCCATGGGTCAGGTGGAGCTTTTAAAGACGGAGCCGGGGGTGCTGTCCTTCCAAGTGGAGCTTTTGGCCTTTGACCCCATCTCCACCGACGCGGCGGTGCGGCAGCAAATCGCCACCGGCTGGTATCCCGACTGGACGGAGGAAGATTTTTATATTCGCCACTGCGTTTTTACCCTTTTGCGCACCGTTACCTTTGATCACAGCGTTACTGATCAGGCCGACGCTGAGTGGGACCCGGTGATCATCCACTTATTCCGCGCGGAGACGGACCAGCCCTGGCAGGTGGGCGGAGTCGGTTCCACGGATTCCCCCTATCCCGCCAGGCTGCGGAACGCCTCCGGTCTGCCGGTGGAGGGGGAGGTGCTGGCGTCCTACGACCTGGGCAGGGGCGAGTATATCGTCTATGTCAAGGGTTCGGATGGCGAAGTCTCCTGCCAGCGGCTTACCGATGTTATCGCCCAGGAGCTGCAGGAGATGTACCGCCAGAACGAAGACCTGGTGGGCTGGTTGAGCTTCCCGGACAGCGAGGATATCATCATCGATTACCCGGTGATGCACCATCCCGAGGAGAAGGATTTCTATCTCCACGCCAACTTCCAGAAGGAGTACAGCGATCACGGCACGCTGTACATCAAGGAGGACTGCGACGTCTTTGAGCCCACGGACAATGTGGTGATTTACGGCCACAATATGCGGGACGGTTCCATGTTCGCCGGGCTCCTCCAATATCAGAGCAAGGATTTTTGGGAAGAGAACCAGACCTTTGTGTTCCAGACCCTGACGGAGAAGTACGAGTATCAGATCATCGCCGTGTTCATCACCTCCGGCTACTATGGCATCGGCTATCCCTTCCACAAATTTGTCCGGGCGGAGAGCGCGGAGGACTTTAACCAGTTTGTGGCGGATATCAAGGACTTGGCCCTTTACGATACCGGCATTTCTGCCGAGTACGGCGACAAGCTCATCACCTTGTCCACCTGCGAGTATTCCCTGGAAAACGGCCGCCTGGTGGTGGTAGCCAAGCGGATCGACGATTCGGCAACGCCCGCCGCATCCTGACCGGCGCGCTGGTGGTTTGATGGATGGGTACGATCATGTGGGATGATTCGTCCGCCCTGGGAGCATCCCACCGCAAGAAAGGATGCGTTCCAATGGACCGATCGATCCGCTGCTTTTTCACGGCCTTGCTCGCGATACTGAGTTGTGTATTCTTGTGGGGGTGCGGCCCGTCTGCCCCTCAGTCGTCCCTGCCGTCGCACCTGATCCTGGGCACGGAGGAGGGACCCACTTCGCTTCCCGGCGGAACGGACTCACCGCCCGCTAGGGAATCTTCGGTCTCGCCCACGGAGTCGACAACGGAGGCGACCACAGAGGCGACCGCCACGCCCACAGAGGCGCCCACGGCTGAGCCCACCATGGAACCCACCACGGAACCTCCTACGGAGCCGCCCACCTCCCGCCAGCCGGGAGACACCACGGACACCTTCGACCTGTCCCGGGCGGAGGATTATCCCGCCGACGGGGACTGCGGAGAGCTGGAGCTGCTGGAAAAGTGGATGGCGGTGGAGGGCCTGACCTGGGCCGACCTGGAGGAGCGGGACTGCCGCCA
>CANQQU010000036.1 GCA_947626085.1 uncultured Oscillospiraceae bacterium | reverse complement strand
TAACGGACACCGCCCTGGATATCATCGCCCGGCCGGAGGCATACAGCCATCTTTGCCAGGGGAAAAAGCTGGCCACGCTGTTTTTTGAGCCCTCCACCCGGACCCGGCTCAGCTTCGAGGCGGCCATGTACGAGCTGGGGGGCCAGGTGCTGGGCTTCTCCCAGGCCAACAGCTCCTCCGCCGCCAAGGGGGAGAGCGTGGCGGACACCGCCCGGGTGGTAGAATGCTACGCGGACATCATCGCCATGCGCCATCCATTGGAGGGGGCGCCGCTGGTGGCGGCCATCAGCGCCAAGATCCCCATCATCAACGCCGGGGACGGGGGCCACAACCATCCCACCCAGACCCTGGCGGATCTGCTGACCATCCGCCGCCGGAAGGGCCGGTTCGACCACCTGACCATTGGCCTTTGCGGGGACCTGAAATACGGCCGGACGGTCCATTCCCTCATCGGGGCCATGTCCCGGTATGAAGGGGTGAAATTCGTCCTGATCAGCCCGGAGGAGCTGCGGCTGCCGGAGTACGTCCGCCGGGATTTGGAGCAGGGGTGCATCCCCTATGAAGAAAACCGGGATCTGGAAAACGCCATGCCGGGCCTGGACGTCCTGTACATGACGCGGGTCCAGCGGGAGCGCTTCGCCAGCATGGAGGAGTACGAGCGGTTGAAGGACAGCTATATCCTGACGGTGGACAAGCTGGAAAACGCCAAGCCGGATCTGTGCATCCTCCATCCGCTGCCCCGGGTCAACGAGATCAGCGTCCTGGTGGACAGCGACCCGAGAGCCTGCTATTTTGAGCAGGCCCTCAACGGCAAATTCATGCGGATGGCCTTGATCCTCCGGCTGCTGGGCATTCCGTGGGAGAAGCCTGCCCAGGAGGTGCCGGAAGGGGAGGCGGTACCGGGTCTGCGGTGCCGGAACCACCGGTGCATCTGCCAGGTGGAGCAGGAGCTGCCCCAGCGGTTCCGCCGGGACCGGGAAGGCGCGTACCGGTGCCTGTACTGCGAGGCGCTGGCGGAAACCGAATAAAAACAATGTCCGCCGGAAGAAAAACCTTCCGGCGGGTTGATTTTTTGGGCGGGATGGGCTATAATAGAAAAAATGTTCGATAAGGAGCCGCCGCTATGGAAATGCTGACAAAAAAGGAAGTCCGCCGGTTTCTGCTGCGCAAGCACGGTCTGCTGGGGGCCTATCGTTTTTCCGGAAAGGCGGGGGCTTTGGCCTTTCTTCGCCAGGCCGGGTGCGTCCAGTTCGACCCCATCGATATCTGTGGGCGAAGCCCGGACCTGACCTTCCACGCACGGGTGAAGGGCTTTACCCGGCGGCAGCTCTGGGAGCTGCTGTACCGGGATCGGAAGGCGGTGGACTATTTCGACAAGAATCTCTCGATCATCCCGGTGGAGGGCTGGCCCTATTTTGCCCGGGAACGGGCGGCCCACCTGGATTCCGAGCGGAGCCGGGAGCGACTCCGGGCGGTCCGGCCCCAAATTCTATCGGAGATCGCCCGCCGGGGGCCTCTCTGCGCCGGGGACTTTGAGATCGCGGAGAAGGTGGACTGGTATTGGAGCAGCACCACCATTGCCCGGGCGGCGTTGGAGCACCTGTATTTTACCGGGGAGCTGGCGATCCACCACAAAAAGGGGAACCTCAAGTACTACGACCTGGCCGAAAACTGCATCCCGCCGGTCCTTCTCGCCCAGCCGGATCCCCTCCCGGAGGATCACGCCCACCGAAAGTGGCGGGTCCGGCGGCGTATCGGCGCCGTGGGCCTGCTGTGGGATCGGGGCTCCGACGCCTGGCTGGGGATCCCCGGACTCCGGGCGGGGGAGCGGTCCGCCATCTTCACGGAGCTGACCGAGGAGGGGGCGCTTCTGCCGCTGGAGGTGGAGGGGCTTTGCCTCTACTGCTTGGCGGAGGACCGGGCGCTGCTGGATTCCATCCGCTCCGGGGAACGGTTCCGGCCTCGGTGTGAGTTGATCGCGCCGCTGGACAGCCTGCTCTGGGACCGGCGGCTCATCGAAGCGCTCTTCGGCTTTTCCTACCGGTGGGAGATCTACACCCCCCAGGAAAAGCGAAAGTACGGCTACTACGTCCTGCCGGTGATCCATGGGGATGTCTTTATGGGCCGGGTCGAGCCGGTGTTCGACCGGGCCTCCAGCGTGCTGACGGTGAAAAGCTACTACCCGGAGCCGGGGGTACCCCAGGACCCGGCGGCCCTGGATGGAGCCCTTCGGCGGCTGGAGGCGTTTCTGCGGCGGGAATAAAAAACCGGTCCCTGCCGGGACCGGTTTACATAACTTAAAACTGTTATTTTTCTCCCTTTTCCCAGGGCCAGCGGAATTTCTTCTTTGGCTCCTTTTGCGCTCCGGCTAGAGATTGGATGTCCTTTTCCGCGGGGTAGCCCTGCTTTGCCGCCCGGCGATAGTATTCCAGGGCCTTTTCCCGGTCCGCCGTGACGCCGACGCCGCCTTCGTAGCACTTCCCCAGATAGTATTCCGCCCGGGACAGTCCCTGCTCCGCCGCCTTGGCAAACCATAGATAAGCGGAGGCCGGATCCCGCTCCACACCCCGGCCGGTAAAGTAGCACATGGCAAGGCTGCACTGGGCCCGGGCGCTTCCGGCCTGGGCGCCCTGACGGTACAGGGCGACGGACTTTTCCCAGTCCTGCTCCACGCCGATGCCGGCCTCGTAGCAGGCCCCCAAACTGGCGGCGGCCTCGGTATAGCCGCCCGCCAGGGCGGCACGGTAGAGGGCTGCCCCCCTTTGGGGATCCTTGGCGACTCCCACGCCCCGCTGGAAGCACTCCCCTAAGTAGTACTGGCCCCGGGGAAAGTCCTGATCGGCGGATTTTTGGAACCACTCCGCCGCCTTGCCGTAGTCCCGGGGGAACGCGACCCCCCAATAGTAGAAGCAGCCCAAAAAGCTCTGAGCCTGGGGATCGCCCTTTTCCGCCGCCTGGCGGTACAGCTCGGCAGCCTGCACCTTGTCCATGGCGGTGCCCCGGCCCAGTTCATAGCACAGTCCCAGCGAGCAGGTGGCGGGAAGATAATCCTTCCGGTGGGCCTGCTGATAATAGGCGAAGGCCCGCGCCCGGTCTGCCGGCACCCCAATGCCCGATTCATAGCACTTGCCCAGCAGGTGCATGGCCCGGGGGAAGCCCTGCTCCGCTGCCTTTTCCAGCCAACGGATGGCCTCCTTGGGGTTCCGGGGCGTCCCGATGCCCTGAAGGTAGCAGAAGCCCAGATTGCACTGGGCGGGGGGATAGTCCTTTTCCGCCGCCTGGCGGTAGAGCCGGAGCGCCTCCGCCTTGTCCATGGGTACCCCGTTGCCCAGCTCATAGCACACGCCCAGGGCGCAGGTGCCGATGGGCAGGCCCACATCGTGGACCCGGCGGAACAGGGAGGCGGCCTTTTCCGAGTCCCTTTCCACGCCGCTGCCCAGCTCATAGCACCGGCCCAGCAGGTAAATGGCCCGGAGATTGCCCATTTGCGCCGCCTGACGGAACAGTTTCGCGCCGGCCTCCAGATCCTGGGGCACTCCTACGCCGCAGAAATAGCAGTTGCCCAGACTACAAATCCCGGGGGCAAAGTTCAGCTCCGCCGATTTGCGGTAAAATTCCACCGCGCGCCGGGGGTCCTGGGGAACGCCCTGCCCAAACTCCCAGCACCGGCCCAGCTGGGTCAGAGCGTGGGGACTGCCCTGTTCTGCCGCCTGGGTAAACAGGCGGAGGGCTTGATCCGGATCCTTGGCGGTCCCGTTGCCCTCCAGATAGCACATGCCCAGGCTGTACTGGGCAAAGGCGTCGCCGCCCTCCGCCGCCCGGGTAAGGTAGGCGATCCCTGCGGACGGATCCGGCCGGTACCCGCCCAGGCCATATAGATACTTGAGCCCCATTTGGCACAGCCGCGCGGGATCCTCAGATTGGGTGGAGCCCCGGGACTGGTTCATGGCCGCGGCCCGGCGAAGGAGCCGGGGATCGATGGAGACCAATGTCATATCCTCCTGGGCGCTGGGATCAAGCTGCCAGTTTTCCTCCTGGGCCATAGGGCTCACTTCCTTTCCGCCGGCTCCGGGGAACCGTCTATAATAAATTAGTATAGCACAGGCCGGGACGGATTTCCAGAGCCCGGAGAAAAATTTTCTATTGAATTTGAATCAGAAGGAGGCAGAAGCATGCGCCTGGGTTACGACTTTTTTCACCGCCCCTGCCTGGAGGTGGCCCGGGACCTGGTGGGCAAGGTTTTGGTCCACCAAACCCCCGAGGGAGAAAAGCGGCTGCGGATCACCCAGACCGAGGCCTACTGCGGGGAGAAGGATACCGCCTGCCACGCCCATCACGGCCGCACCAAGCGGAATGAGGTACTCTACGCCCCGGCGGGGACGGTGTACGTCTACCTCTGCTACGGCATCCACAACCTGCTGAACCTGGTGACCGGGGAGGTGGGAGCGCCGGAGGCGGTGCTGATCCGGGCCTGCCAGGGGGCCGAGGGGCCGGGAAAGCTGACCAAGGCCCTGGGCATTGGCCTGGATTTCAACCGCGCCAGCGCCGTGGACGGAGATGCCCTCTGGGTGGAGGACGACGGCTTCCGCTGCTCCGTCAAAACCGCCAAGCGTGTCGGCATCGGCTACGCCTCCCAGGAAGACCAGGACCGGCTCTGGCGCTTCGTGGCGGAATAAAACAAAGGTAGACACATGGCCTCATTCCATGTTGTCTACCTTTTTGCTACTCTACACAGCCCGCCGGTCTCATTTTCTGGCGCCGCAGACCTGGTACATTTTTTCATCGGAGATCACCACGTCCACATCGAACCAGGGCGCCATCAATCCTGCCAGGGCCTTTTCGTCGATCAGATCGATGGACACAGCGCTGGCCCGGCCCGCGTGGTGCTGGGCCAGGGCGGCCCGGCTCATGCTGTGGGCCACGCTGAGCCGCCCGCCGGGCAGCACCAGGCCGGACAGCACCTGGATCAAGTGGGCCGGGTCCGGGAAATGGGGGAAGGCGTTGTAGACCATCACCAGGTCAAAGGGCCGGTCGAACGCGGCGGCCTCCACGTCCCCACAGACCACCTTCGCCCAGGGGAATTTGCGCTGCGCGATCTGGGCCATCTTTTCCGACAGATCGATGCCGGTGACGGAGGCGACCTGCCGGCTCCGATAGTCCGGGAACAGCACCCCGGTGCCGCAGGCCACGTCCAGCACCCGGATGCCCGGGCGGACCCCGGCGTTGCTTAGAATTTGGGCGATGACCGGCTCGGGGCGCACCATATCCGCGTCCCATCCGGGGGCGCAGCGGTCAAAAAACGCGGCGATCTCCTTCTTATCCATGCTGCGTGTTCGTCTCCTTCGGATATCTGGGGGGCACGGCCCCCGCCTTTTCCAAAACCAGCGCCAGCGCCGGCAGCAAAATCAGCTGGACTGCCGCGCCGGGGAGGGTCCCCGCCAGGTAGCTTCCCGCCCAGATGGCCACCGAGTAGCCCTGTCCGGCCCCCAGATAGACCAGGGCGCTGGCGACGCCCCCGGCGATCCGGCCTAAAAGCATGGCGGCCAGGAGCGCCGCGTACCGATCCAGCATGGCCCGGCCGGTGCGGAGGTATTGGAGGATCAGCCCGCTGACCAGCCCATAGACGCACAGCTCCGGCACCATGGAGATCAGCTGGGCCGGGGAGGGCATTCCGGACAGGGCGCAGGACAGCACCGGCCCCGCCAGCCCGCAGAACAGGCCGTACCAGCCGCCGCAGAGCATCCCGCATAGCAGCACGGGGATGTGCATGGGGGACAGGGCTGCGCCCAGGGCGAGGGCGTGAAAAGCGGCGGGCAGCACATAGCACAGCGCGATGCACAGCGCGCAGATGCAGGCCCGCTTGACAGAGGACATGGGATTCATGACGGCGCTCCTTCAAATTCGTGTTTTTTATTATATAGCAACCGGCTGCGGCTTTCAACCCCCCTGGGGGGTTGAAAAAACCATGTAAATCGTGTATGATTTGAAAAAAAGTAATTTTTTAGGAGTCGCGTATGGACGAGCAGATTAAGCGCATTTTGCGCCAGGTGGAGCAGGTGATCCGGGGCAAAGCGCCGGTGGTGGAAAAGGTGATGATGGCGGTGCTGTCCGGGGGCCATGTGCTGCTGGACGATGTGCCGGGGGTGGGGAAGACCAGCCTGGTGGTGGCCCTGAGCAAGGCCCTGGGACTGCGGTACCGGCGGGTGCAGTGTACTCCCGACGTGCTGCCCTCGGATATCGTGGGCTTTTCCGTCTACGACCGGCAGAGCGGCTCCTTCCGCTATATGCCCGGGGCGGTGAACGACGCGGACCTGCTGCTGGCGGATGAGATCAACCGTACCTCCAGTAAGACCCAGTCCGCACTGCTGGAGGCCATGGAGGAGCGGCAGGTGACTGTGGACGGCCATGTTCACCCCCTGTCCAGGTGCTTTATGGTGTTCGCCACGGAAAACCATGTGGGCGCTGCCGGCACCCAGCTGCTGCCCCAGGCCCAGCTGGACCGGTTTCTGGTGCGGCTGACCCTGGGCTACCCGGATTTTGACGCCCAGATGGACATCCTCCGGGACCGCCAGACCGCCGATCCCATGGACACGGTGGCGGCGGTGGCGAACCGGGAGGCGGTGCTGGATATGCAGCGCCGGGCGGCGGCGGTCACGATCCACGAGGAGATTTTGGCCTACATCACCCGGCTGGCCATGGCCTCCCGGGAGGACCCATGGATCGAGCTGGGGCTCAGCCCCCGGGGCGCCCTGGCATTAAGCCGGATGGCCCGGGCCTGCGCCTGCCTCCGGGGACGGGACTATGTGATCCCCCAGGATGTGCGGGAGATTTTCACGGATGTGTGCGGGCACCGAATTTTGCTGAGTCCCAAGGCCCGGGCCGCCCGCGTGGACGCCCGGACGGCGCTGGAGGGGGTATTGGCGCGGGTGGAAGCCCCCTATGAAGGCCAATGAGGGCCAGACGTTGGACATGGGCTGCCCTGCTGGCGGCGGCGGCAGCGGCGTATCTGTTTGAAAACAACCCGGGGACGCTGACCCTGCTCCTTTGCTGCCTGGCGCTGCCTCTGGCGGGGATGCTGGCCCTGCTGGGAGGGGGAAGGCTCTCCGTTCAGGGCGCGCTTCCCCGGACGCTGGAAAAGGGAAAGGCCGTGGACTGCCGCCTGACCGTGAAAAACGGCGGCATAGTCCCCGTCCCGCGGCTGCGGGTCCAATGGCGGTGCCGGAATCTGCACACGGGAGAGGCCCTTTCCGGTGTGGAAACGTTGACCTTGCCACCGAAAGGGGAGAGGAGCCTTCCCTTTACCCTGCGCGGCCGCCACTGTGGAAGCCTGGAGCTGCGGATCCTCTCCGGCGAGGTGGAGGATCTGTTCGGTCTGGTCAGAAGAAGGGTGAAACTGACGTGGACGGGAGAGACGGCGGCGCCCCCGGTCCTCTTTGCCCCGGAGCTGATTTTTCTGCCGGCGGAGCGGCGGGGGCCGGAGCGGCAGACCGATTCCCGCACGGTGCCTGGAGACGATCCGGGGGAACTCTACGCCATCCGGGAGTATGTGCCCGGAGACGCCGTCCGGCAGATCCACTGGAAGCTGTCGGAAAAAACCGAGAAAACCATGGTCCGCCTGCTGGGGACGTCGATTTCCCGGGAGGCGCTGCTGCTTTTCGATCCCACCGGGGCGGACACGGAGCTGACGGATATTTTAACGGAGATTTTTGCCTCCCTGGCCTGGGCCTTGGCGGAGCGGGACTTTTCCTTTGCGGTTTGCTGGGCCGATCCCCAGTCCGGGGAGCCGGTGGTGACGGAGATCGACACCCGGGAGGACCTGGGTCCCATGCTGGACCGGCTTCTGGCCCTGCCGCCGGTGAACAGGCCCTGTCCTTGGCCGGATTTGGAGGAATACAGTCGTATTTTGGCAATCGCGGCCCAAAGGCCTGCCCTGGAAGGCCGGGAGGGCATCCGGGTCAGCCTTCTGCTGCCTCAGGAGTTGGGACTGCCGGAGGGGACCCAGGGGGACGGGAGCCGCCTTTATACCTTCTCCCGGGAGGATTATCCCCGGGACCTGTCCAGGCTGGAGGTGTAGCCATGGAACTGACCTTTTCCGTTGACGCGCCTCCCAGAAGGATGTGGTTGGACAGCGCCGCCCTGGCCGGGCTGCTTTTGTGGGCCCTGGGGATGCTGGACCGATTTGATCTGCTGGCCTGGTGCCTGCCGGGGATAGCGCTGCCTTTGCTTTTGGCGGTCCTGCCAAAAAAAGCCGGAAGGATCGCCGGATGGGCGGCTCTGGCTTTGTGCATGGTGCTGCTGTACCCGGCCTGGAATGGACTGCTGCTCCTTGCCAACCGGCTGTTCGCCCGGAGCCAGGCGGCGCAGGCCTACGAATATGTGTATTTTGCCGCCGCCGATGGGGACGCCGGTCCGGCGGTCCTCCTGCTGTCTATGCTATTGGGCCTTTTCTGCCATATTGGCGGCGGATGGGCTGTCGGCGCTCTGGGGGTCGGGCTGATGGCTGCCATGGCCTACTTTGGGGTGACGCCGGAGCCGGTTTGGCTGCTGATCGGCGGGATGCCGCTGGCGTGGCGATGCCTGTCCCAGCCCAAGGCGGGAAGAATGCTGGCGTTGACCGCTTTGGCGGTGGTTCTTTTCCTGCTGGTCATGGCGCTGGTTCCCAAGCCGATCCCGGCGGTGTCCGCTCTGGATGACCGGCTGCGGGACCTGGCAGCCAGGGGCGGCGTCTACTATGAGCAGGTACCGGTTCCCACCCGGGTGCCCGCGCCCGCCACCGTGCCCCCGCCCCTTAACCAGGAGCAGCAGCCCAACCGGGGCGTGGAGCCCTGGCAGGAGCGCACGCTGTTTTTCATTCTGGCGGGGCTGACGCTGGCGATCCTCTTTGTCCCGGCGGTGATCCGGGACCGGGCGGAAAAACGCCGCAGGATCAACCGGGCGGGCCTGTCCGACCCTGACAACGCCGCCGCCATTCGGGCCATGTGCCTGTACGCCCGAGCCTGGAAGGAAACAGCCCCCGGCGAGGCCCCGGAGGAAGTGCGGAATATTTACTTGGAGGCGGCTTTCAGCGCCCACCCCATGACGGAGGATCAGCGGCGGAAGGTGGAGGCATACCTCTGGGAAACCGCCCAATCGGCATGGAAACGGGCGGGCTATTTTCAGAAGCTGCGGATCCGCTACTGGCTGGCCCTATGAGGCGGGAGAAACCTATGAAATTCCGAAAAATGTTGTTGCTGCTGATCCTGGCCTGCCTGGTCCTTTCCGGCTGCCGGCGGCGGCTGATGAACGACGGGTCGGAGGCGGTCCGGCAGACCTATTTTCAGGAGCAGCCGGACCCGAATCTTCCCGGCACTTCCGGCACCGTCACCGGCGGGGAGCCGGATCCCACGGGGGAAGCGGAGAAGAACCGCACCCCCACCGCCCCGCCGGTGGCTGACACCACCCCCGCCCAGGGGGGCGAGAGTCTGCCGGAGGCGCCCACGGCGCCGGAGCCGGGGGCGGAGCTTTTGATCACCTTGGACCCGGGGGAGGGAAGCTGCGCCGTGGCCTCCGTCACCCGCCGGGCAGGGGGCGCCTACGGGGCGCTGCCCGAGGCGCAGCGCCAGGGCTATGCCTTCAAGGGTTGGTTCTTCAGCCCGGAGGGCGGGGAGCCGGTAAGCGAAGTCACTGTGATCACCCGCCGGGAAGACCACACCCTCTATGCCCAGTGGTCCGAAAGGTCCGGCTACCGGCTGCTCTTTGACCCCAACGGAGGCCGGATCTCTCCCTATCAGCAGGAGAAGGACGTCTTCCCCGGCAGCCCCTACGGGGAGCTGCCCACCCCCACCTATCGGGGCTACCATTTTTTGGGCTGGTTCCGAACGCCGGAAGGAGGAGAACCGGTGGCGCCGGAGGAGGTGTTTACCGGCGGGGCGGACGAGACCTTCTACGCCCACTGGGAATATGACCCCCTGGCCTACTGGTCCTTCGTCCTGGAAAACACCACCCAGCAAATTTTCTCCTGCCAGGAGACGGCGGTGTATCTGGAGCTGGAGGGCCGGGGCCAGACCCGCCGGGACGCGGCGCTGATCGCCGCCACCGGTTCCCAGAACATCGCCCAGAACCGGGAGGACCCCCAGGTAACAGACGATTGGGTCCTGGAGCGGAAGCCCAACGTGGTGGTGAAGCTGACGGCGGACCTTTCTGCCGCCCATGCCCTGGAGCAGGAGCTTTCCGCCCGGTTCCCGGGCTGCCGGATCCTCGTGCTGCCCCTGGCGGCCCTGGAGGGCAGCGAGGCAGAGCAACTGTATTACCAGCTTTCCCTGGCGAAAACCCTGTACCCCGACTGGTATCTGAATGTGGATCTGGCGGTGGCTGCCCGGGAGTTGGGAGTAGAGCCGGAATTTTAACCCCCCAGGGGGCTTGCGGGGGCGGTTTTCTCTGCTATAATGGGGAACAGAAAATCACAAAAGGGAGGTAATCCTATGAAGAAACTGCTTGCGTTACTGCTTTGTTTGACCATGATCCTGGGCCTGCTTGCCGGGTGCCAGCCGGATACGCCGCCGGAGACCACCGGCGCCGCCGGCGCCTCCACCGGCGGGACTAGTGCTTCCACCGGCACCGCCGCGCCGACTCAGGAGCCCCAGACCGGTGTGGCGGGGAAGATCGTCCTGCTCTACACGTCCAATATCCGGGGCCACCTGGCCCTTTACGCCCAGGTGGCCGCTGCGAAGGCCCAGCTGGAAGGGGAGGGGGCCACCGTCTATCTGGTGGACGCCGGGAACTATCTCCAGGGCGGCGCGGGGGCCAACTCCGACCGGGGCCTGGCGGTTTACAATTTGATGGACGCCGCCGGGTATGACGTGGCCGCCATGGGCCCGCTGGAATTTGTCTACGGCGAGGCCGTCACGGGTTTGCCGTACCACTCCAATTTGACCAAATACTTCACCCAGGCGGAGCTCTACCGGGGCGCGGAGGAGCTGGAATACCGGAAAAACGCCTCCAGCGCCGAGGAAGCGATCCTGGACACCCGCCCGGCCAAGGCCCCGGCCTCCTTCCGGGTGATCTGTTCCAATCTGCTCCAGGTGACGGACTACGGCTACTATGACTATGAGCCCAACGCCGTCCTGGGGGACAGCTTCAAGCTGGGATTCGTATGCGTCGTGGGGCCGGAGCTGATGGATTCGGTACAGGACGGATTCCTGGATGGCTACGTCCTGACCGATGTGGTGGAGACTCCTGATTGCGACCTGCTGGTGAGCCTGGGCAGCGAGATGACCGGGGACCTCCATATCCTTCCCGATCCCAATGGGGAACCGGTCATTGGCGCGTACCTCATCGACCCGGAGACCGGCGCGTTCAGCAACTTGGGTCTGGACCTGTCCGGGGAGGACGAGGCCGTGGCGGCTCTGGCCCAGGAAGCGCTGGCTGCCGCCTCTCCGGTGGTGGGCACAGCGCTGTTTGACCTCAACGGCAAGGATTCCGCCAGCCGGAACGGGGAGACCAATCTGGGGGACCTGACCGCCGACGCCCTGAAATGGTACGCCGAGAACAAATTGGAGGGCTTTGCCGGGGACGTGCCGGTGGTGGCCATCCAGAACGGCGGCAACTGCGACCAGTCCCTCTACGCCGGGGACATCACTGAGACGGACCTGCTCTGGGCCCTGCCCTTCTCCCCCATGGGGGTGGGCGTCCTCTATGTCACCGGGGCGGAGCTGCTGGAGACCCTGGAGGCCGCTACCCAGACTGCCGACTGCCCCGGCTGGGCCCAGGTGGCGGGGCTGACTTACCAGGTGGATACCACCCAGCCCTATGACGCCGGGGAGGAGTACGGCAATTTCTTCAAGGCCGCCTCCATCCACCGGGTGACCATCACCAGCGTGGGCGGGGAGCCCTTTGACGAGAACGCCACCTACGCCCTGGTGGCGGACAACTACCTGATGAACGGAAACGACACCTATTACACCCTCTCGGCCATTAAAAACGCCCATCCGGAGCTGTACCTGAACAACGGAAACGGCGTCAAGACCCGGGACATCGTGGCCATGTACATTCAGGAGGTCCTGGGCGGCACGGTGGGAGAACCCTACGCCGCGCCCCAAGGGCGGATCACGGTCCAATAAAAAATCATCGCCCCGGTACACCGGGGCGATTCCCTTTTTGGGCAAAATGTGGTACAATATTCAAAATGGAACGAAGGGGGCGGACCAACCTGGAAATCTATGAACAGCTGCCGGAGGCGCTGCTTCCGTGGTACGAGGAACACAAGCGGGACCTGCCCTGGCGGGCGGACCGGGAACCCTACCACGTCTGGCTGTCGGAGATCATGCTCCAGCAGACCCGGGTGGAGGCGGTAAAGGGGTACTATGCCCGCTTTTTGGAGGCCCTGCCGGATATTCCCGCCCTGGCAAAAGCGGAGGACGATGTTCTTCAAAAGCTCTGGGAGGGCCTGGGGTATTACAGCCGGGTCCGGAACCTAAAAAAGGCGGCCCAGGTCCTGATGGCGGATTTCGGCGGCCAATTTCCAAAGAATCATGCCCAGGTCCTGCTTCTTCCCGGGATCGGGCCCTATACCGCCGGGGCCATCTGCTCCATCGCCTTCGACCTGCCCACCCCGGCGGTGGACGGGAACGTGCTGCGCCTAGCTGCCCGGCTGACGGCGGACGACGCGCCGGTGGACCTGCCCCAGACCAAGCGGAAGGTGGAGTCCTGTCTGGCCGCCGTCTATCCGGCCCAGGCGGGGACGTTTACCCAGGCGCTGATGGAGCTGGGGGCCACCCTCTGCGGCCCGGACCGGGCCCCCGATTGCGAGCGGTGCCCCTGCCGGGGCTTTTGCCTGGGCCGGGCGGCGGGCACGGCGGCGTCCCTGCCGGTCCGCCTGCCCAAGCGGGCCCGCCGGGAGGAGCGGAAGACGGTGTTCCTCCTCCGTTGCGGTGGGCTCTATGCCCTGGAGCGGCGGGACAGCCGGGGATTGCTGGCGGGGCTGTGGCAGGCGCCCAACTGCCCAGGCTGGCTGGAGCCGGCCCAGGCCATCGCCAAAGTGGAGGAAATGGGCCTGAAACCCGTCCAAATTTACCGCCAGGTGGAGAAGAAACACATTTTTACCCACATTCAGTGGCATATGCGTGGATATTACCTGGAGGTCGCCGCTCCGGACGGCCCCTTCACCTGGCTGACAAAAAAGCAGATCGAGGACTCCGCCGCCCTCCCCACCGCCTTCCGCCAGTTTTTCGAGGAGTGGAAATAATAGGCGTCGCTCCGCTGCCGGACCCGGCGGCGCCTCCCTTCCCGGTTTTTTGGGAGAAAAGGGCCCGGAGGATGGCGGGTTGACTTTTTTGGGCAAATTATGGTATAATTTCCTTGCAACTCAATGTAACAGGACAGGTTGATTTCATGGCAAAAGCAAAACAGGAACTTTACGGCAATTCCAGCATCTCCATGCTCAAGGGGGAGGAGCGGGTGCGCAAGCGCCCGGCGGTGATCTTCGGTTCCGACGATCTGGAGGGCTGCAAGCACGCCGTGTTTGAAATTCTCTCCAACGCCATCGACGAGGCCCGGGAGGGCTACGGTGATTTGGTGATCCTCACCC
The DNA here is from genome assembly GCA_947626085.1 of uncultured Oscillospiraceae bacterium. Taxonomy (GTDB): domain Bacteria; phylum Bacillota; class Clostridia; order Oscillospirales; family Oscillospiraceae; genus Faecousia. Next base: position 9,682 of record CANQQU010000036.1, on the reverse strand, counting down.
GGTACGAGGACCTCTCCATCGAGGTGGAGGATTTTGGCCGGGGCTGCCCGGTGGACTATAACGAGAAGGAAAAGCGGTACAACTGGGAGCTGGTGTTCTGCGAGATGTACGCCGGCGGCAAATATGGCGAAAACGGGGAAAACTACGAGTATTCTCTGGGCCTCAACGGTCTGGGCTCCTGCGCCACCCAGTACGCCTCGGAATTTTTCGACGCCACCATCCGGCGGGACGGATTCAAATACACCCTGCATTTTGAAAAGGGCCGCAACATCGGCGGCCTTCACAAGGAGCCTGTGGACCGGAAGAAGACCGGCTCCCTATTTCATTGGCGGCCTGATCCCCAGGTGTTTACGGACATTCAGATCCCGGCGGAATACTACCGGGAGGTGCTGCGCCGTCAGGCGGTGGTGAACCAGGGGGTGACCTTCCGGTTCCGCAACCAGGTGGGGGGCAAATTCGAGACCGAGGAATTCTGCTACCCCGGCGGCATCCGGGAATACCTGGAGGAGCAGGTGGGGGACAACGCCTTTACCATGCCGGTGTTCTGGGAGGCGGAGCGCCGGGGCCGGGACGCGGAGAACCGGCCCGAGATGAAGCTGAAAATCACCGCCGCCTTCTGCTTTTCCAAGCAGGTGGCGAAGATCGAATATTATCACAATTCCTCCTATCTGGAATACGGCGGCAGCCCGGACAAAGCGGCCCGCTCCGGCTTTACTACCGCTTTTGATAAATTCCTGCGGGACAGCGGCAAGTACGCCAAAAACGAGAGCAAGATCATCTTTCAGGACATTCAGGACTCCCTGGTTCTGGTGACCAACTGCTTTTCCACCATCGGCTGCTTTGAAAATCAGACCAAAAAGAGCGTCAACTCCCGGTTTACCCAGGAGGCCATGACCGCCTTTTTCAAGGAAAAGCTCCAGGTCTGGTTCCTGGAAAACAAGCAGGACGCCGAGCGGGCGGCGGATCAGATCCTGGTGAACAAGCGGGCCCGGGAGAGCGCCGAGAAGACCAAGTCCAATGTTAAAAAGAAGCTCTCCGGCAATCTGGACATTTCCAACCGGGTGCAGAAATTTGTGGACTGCCGGAGCAGGGACGTGAGCCGCCGGGAGCTTTATATCGTGGAGGGCGACTCGGCCCTGGGTTCTGTGAAGCTGTCCAGGGACGCGGAGTTTCAGGGCATCATGCCGGTCCGGGGCAAGATTCTCAACTGCCTGAAGGCGGACTATACCAAAATTTTCGCCTCCCCCATCATCACGGACCTGATGAAGGTCCTGGGCTGCGGGGTGGAGATCCAGGGGAAGAAGCACAAGGAGCTGTCCACCTTCGATCTGTCCGGCCTGCGGTGGAGCAAGGTGGTGATCTGCACTGACGCCGACGAGGACGGATTCCAGATCCGCACTCTGATCCTGGCCATGCTCTACCGGCTCTGTCCCACCCTGATCCGGGACGGGTATGTGTTTATCGCGGAGTCGCCCCTGTTTGAGATCACCTGCAAGGACAAGACCTGGTTTGCCTATAACGAGCCGGAAAAGGCGAAGATCCTCAAAGAGCTGGAAGGGAAGAAGGTCACCTTGCAGCGCTCCAAGGGCCTGGGCGAGAACGACCCGGAGATGATGTGGATGACCACCATGAATCCCCAGACCCGCCGGCTGATCAAGGTCATGCCCGAGGACGCGGAGCGCACCGCCTATTACTTTGATATTCTCCTGGGGGACAATCTCACAGGGCGGAAGAACTTTATTTCGGAAAACGGCGCCAAATATCTGGATTTGGCGGATATTTCCTAAGGAGAGGCCAGCATGGCACGAAAGAACAACAAAGAACCGGAGAAGAAAAAGAGCAATGTAGAGGGCGTCATGGGCCTCCACGGCTCCACCACGGAGCAGGCCATTTCCGAGACTCTGGAAATCAACTATATGCCCTACGCCATGTCCGTCATCGTCTCCCGGGCCCTCCCGGAGATCGACGGCTTCAAGCCCAGCCATCGGAAGCTGCTCTACACCATGTACAAAATGGGCCTGCTCAACGGGGCCCGGACCAAGTCCGCCAACATCGTGGGCCAGACCATGCACTTGAACCCCCACGGGGACGCGGCCATTTACGAGACCATGGTGCGGCTGACCCGGGGCAACGAGACGCTGCTCCACCCCTTTGTGGACTCCAAGGGCAACTTTGGCAAGGTTTACTCCCGGGATATGGCCTATGCCGCCGCCCGGTACACCGAGGCCAAGCTGGACAAATTCTGCGCCGAGCTGTTCCGGGACATCGATTTTGACACGGTGGACATGGTGGACAACTACGACGCCACCACCAAGGAGCCCACCCTGCTGCCCACCACCTTTCCCAATGTGTTGGTGACGGCCAATCAGGGCATCGCCGTGAGCATGGCCAGTAACATCTGCTCCTTCAATCTGCGGGAGGTGTGCATGACCGCCATTGCCCGGATGAAAAACCCCGACTGCGACCTGCTGGAGACTCTGCCGGGGCCGGACTTCTCCACCGGCGGGGAGCTGCTCTACGACGAGGCGGCGACCCGGGAGGTCTACGCCACCGGCCGGGGGAGCTTTAAGCTCCGGGCGGTGTGGCGGTATGTGAAGGAAGGCAACCTGATCGAGATCACCCAGATCCCCTACACCACCGCCACCGAGGTGATCATGGACAAGGTGGCGGAGCTGATCAAAGCCGGGAAGATCCGGGAGATCGCGGATATGCGGGACGAGACGGACCTGGGGGGCCTGAAGCTCACCATCGATTTAAAGCGGGGGGTGGACCCGGAAAAGCTGATGGCCAAACTCTTCCGGATGACCACCCTGCAGGACAGCTTCCCCTGTAATTTCAACATTCTCATCGCCGGAATGCCCCGGGTGATGGGAGTGGGGGAGATCCTGGAGGAGTGGACGGCCTGGCGGACGGACTGTGTCCGGCGACGGCTGTATTTCCAGATCCAGAAGAAGGAGGAAAGGCTCCATCTTCTCAAGGGCCTGGAGCGGATTTTGCTGGATATCGACAAGGCCGTCGCCATTATCCGCAATACCGAGCTGGAGGACGAGGTGGTGCCGAATCTGATGATCGGCTTCGGCATCGACCAGGTCCAGGCGGATTTCGTGGCGGAGATTCGTCTGCGGAACATCAATAGGGAGTATATCCTGAAGCAGACCAAGTCCATCGCCGAGCTGGAGGAGGAGATCGCCGGCCTTCAGCAGACCCTGGACAGCCCCAAAAAGCTCCAGAATCTTCTGATCCGGGAGCTGACCCAGGTGGCGGAAAAATACGGCCAGCCCCGGAGGACCAAGATCCTCTACGACGCCCTGGAGCTGGAGATGGAGGCGGAGGAGCCGGATACGCCGGACTATCCGGTGACGGTGTTCGTCTCCAAGGAGGGATATCTGAAAAAAATCACGGAAAAGTCCCTCCGTGGCAGCGCCGACCAGAAATTCAAGGAGGGGGACAGCCTGGCCTTCTCCCGGGAGAGCGGCAACCGGGGAGAGATTTTGGTATTTACCGACAAATTCCAGTGCTACAAATCCAAGCTGTCGGAATTTGAAGACGGCAAGGCCTCTGCCCTGGGGGAGTATCTTCCCCAGAAGCTGGGCTTCGACCCGGGGGAGAATGTGGTCCAGGTGGTGCTGCCCGGGGATTATCAGGGGTTCGTGCTGTTTTTCTTTGAAAACGGGAAGGCGGCGAAGGTGCCCCTGTCCGCCTATGAGACCAAGACCAACCGGAAAAAGCTCACCGGCGCTTATTCGGATAAAAGTCCTCTCCGGGCCGTCCTGGCCCTCGCGGAGGACATCCAGGTGGCGGTGTTCACCACTGACGGCCGGGCCGCCGTTTTCTCCACGGCCCAGCTCCTGCCCAAGACCACCCGCGCCACCCAAGGCGTGGCGGTGGTGACCCTGAAAAAGAAAGCGGCGGTGGAGCGGGCGGCGGTGCTGGAGGACAGCGGCCTTGCCAATCCCGCCCGGTATCGCATCAAGACCCTTCCCGCCGCCGGGGCGGTGCTGAAGCCGGAGGACGCGCCGGACCGGCAGCTCAAGCTGAACATGTAACCATCCGAAAAGGGGAAGGATCATGAAAAAGAAAATGACCTGGATTCTCTGGGCACTGAAAATTTTGATCGGCAGCGCCCTGTTTGCCCTGGGATTTTCCCTGTTTCTGGAACCCAAGAATCTGAACGCCGGCGGATTGTCCGGCCTCTCCATGGTGCTGTGCCACATCCTTCACATCGACGAGGTGGGCGTGGTGACGCTGCTGCTGAACCTGCCCCTGTTTGCCCTCGGCGGCGTGAAGATCGGAAAGAAATTCTTCTTTGGCTCCCTGATCGGCATGGCTTCCAGTTCCTTGCTTCTCGATGTGTTTTCCGTTTTACCCAAGCCGGAGATCGAGCCCCTGCTCTCCGCCCTCTATGGCGGGGTGCTGTGCGGCGTCGGGATCGGCCTGGTCTTCGGGGAGGGCGCCTCCACCGGTGGCTCGGATATCATCGTTCGGCTGCTGAAGCGAAAGTGGCAGCACGTCCCCATCGGCATGATCAACACCTGCTTCGACGCCATGGTGGTGACTCTGACCGGCCTGGTCTTCTGGAATGTGTCCAGCGCGCTGTACAGCGGCGTGACCATTTTCGTCACCGGGAAGATCATTGACGCGGTGGTGTATCGGTTCGACTACTCCAAGGTGGCCATGATCATCACCCAGAAATACGACGCCGTGGCGGAGGGGATCTCTCGGGAGCTGGACCGGGGTGCCACTTTCCTCTACGGGGAGGGGTCGTACAGCCATCAGAACACCAAGGTGGTGCTGACCGCCGTGCGGCAGCAGCAGCTGGCGGATCTGAAACGGCTGGTGGTGGAGATCGACCCCAACGCTTTTATCATTGTGCAGGAAGCCCACCAGGTATTAGGAGACGGCTTTTCCCGCTATTCCAAGGACGCTCTTTGAGAAAGGAGGCGCGCCGTGAAAAAACTGACGGCACTGCTGCTGGCCATGTGCCTGCTTTTGGCCGGATGCAGCGGATGGATGGACGGAGAATATCACAGTGCCCGGCTCCACACGGAGGAGAGCGGCGCGCCGACCGTGGATTTTTTGCAGGCGGAGAACTATAACGACCTGCTCAGGGCCCTGACCGAGATGGTGGAAGGGGACCTGGAAACCGGCACCATCTCCGTGGACGGCTATCCCCAGGAGCGGCTTTCGCTGGATATGGACACCGCGATCCGGGCCCTGCGAAATTCTACGCCCCTGGGTGCTTATACCGTGGATGATATCACCTACGAGCAGGGCATCAGCGGCGGCGTGCCGGCGGTGGCCGTGACTATTCACTATAACGGGAACCGTCCTTACGTTCGCCGGATGCGCCGGGTAGAGACTATGCAGCAGGTGCAAAACCTGATGCAATCCGCGCTGAACCAGGTGGACGACCGACTGGTGGTGCAGGTCAATCAGTTTTCCAATGTGGATTTCTCTCAATTCGTGCGGGACTACGGCGAGGCCCACCCGGAGGTGGTCATGGAGGCGCCGGAGGTCACGGTAAACGCCTACCCCGCCCAGGGCGCGACCCGGATCCTGGAGGTACGGTTCGTCTACCAGAACAGCCGTGAGGATCTGAAAAATATGCAGAGCCGGGTACAGCCGCTGTTCACCTCGGCCAGACTCTATATCAGCGGCGGCTCCTCCCCCTGGGAACGGTTCAGTCTTCTCTATTTTTTCCTTATGGCGCGGGACAACTATCGAATGGACACCTCCCTGACCCCCGCTTACAGTCTGCTGATCCACGGGGTGGGGGACAGCCGGGCCTTTGCCCTGGTGTACGCCGCCATGTGCCATCAGTCCGGGCTGACCTGCTATACCGTGGCGGGCACCAAGGATGGGGAAAGCCATTTTTGGAACATTGTTGGGGACGGGGACAGCTACCGGCACCTGGATCTGCTGAGCTGCTGGAACGCTGGAAGCTTCCAGCTGCTGACCGACCAGGAAATGACCGGCTATGTGTGGGACTATTCCGCCTATCCCACCTGCGAGCCGGAGGAGACCGAGGAGACGGAGCCTACCCAGGCGGAGACGGAACCAACAGAGCCAACGGTCACCACCGAGCCGCCCCAGGAGACCACCGGGCAGCCCTTCGTTCCGCCGCCGGAGACGGCCACGCCGGATACCCCGCCGCCGGCAACCGACGCGCCCACCGATTCGCCGGAGCCGTCCACTGATCCGCCGGGGACATCCCAGCCCGAGAATCCTTCCGAGCCGCCGCCGGAAAGCTCCGGAGAAGGGGAGAATCGGGCGTCCCAGCCATCAGAAGGGGCGTAGCAGATTTTGCGCATTTTACACCCACGGGAAGAAATTGTCAAAAGGGGTATTGACAAACCGGGAATTTTTGATATAATTTCCTTGGTCCCGCGGGTGTAGCTCATCCGGTAGAGCGCCACCTTGCCAAGGTGGAGGTAGCGAGTTCGAGCCTCGTCACCCGCTCCAAAAGCGGCATTTTCCCTGAGAAAATGCCGCTTATCCTATGTTCAGGAGATCAAGATGGCAAGCTATGTGATTTCGGATATCCACGGCGAGGCGGACCGGTTCGACAAAATGCTGGAAACCGTCGGCTTTTCGGAAAACGATACCCTCTACATTCTGGGCGACGTGGTGGACCGGGGCCCGGCGGGGGTGGAGCTGCTGGAGCGGATCCGGAGGACCCCCAATATGGTCATGCTCCTGGGAAATCACGAGTATATGTGCCTGCAGTGCTTTGACCCAGCCGCCACGGAGAAGGATCACCGCCGTTGGGCCCGCAACGGCAACGCCCCCACGCTGGCGGGGTTGGCTGCTCTTCCTGACGGGCAGCGGGAGGACTTATTGTGCTTTCTCAAGGCCCTGCCCACCTTTTTGGAGGTCCGGGTGGGGGAGCGGGACTTCTACCTGGTCCACGGCTTTCCCGGCGAGAATGTCCACGACCGGGTCTGGGGCCGTCCCACGCTGGACACGCCCAATCCCATCCCCGGGCGGCAGCTCATCATCGGGCATACCCCGGTGCTGAGCCTTCTGGTGGAGGAGGCCCTGGAAGACGCCTATATTCTGGGCATGGCATCCCGTGGGGAGCGGCTGACTATTCTCCACGCCCCGGGTTATATTGATATCGACTGCGGCTGCGGCCACCAGCTGCCGGTGAAGGCCCTGGCCTGCCTGCGCCTGGACGATGGGGCGGAATTTTACGTTTAGAAAACACGCCGGCATCGACGAATTGTAAGGAGGAACCAATATGTTGGATCTGCGGCAATTTCAATGGACTCGTCAGCCCAAGAGCTTCGCGTTTCTGGAGGAAGGGCTGGAGGTGATCACGGCGCCCCACACGGATCTGTGGCAGCGCACCTATTATCACTTCCGCAACGACAACGCCCCGGTCTTCCAGATGGAGACGGAGGAGCCGTTCTTTTCCTTCCAGGTCAAGACCACCTTTGAGAGTAAGCACCGGTTCGACCAGTGCGGCGTCGTGATGTACCTGGACAGCGAAAACTGGCTGAAGGGCTCCATCGAGTACGAAAACGAGACCTTCCAGCACCTGGGCAGCGTGGCCACGAACCATGGCTACTCTGATTGGGCCACCACCGCCATCGACGCTTCCGTTCGTTCCATGTGGTACCGGCTCAGCCGGCGGCAGGACGATTTCTGCATCGAGTGCTCCACCGACGGGGTCCATTTCAGCCAGATGCGGGTGTGCCATATGTGGGAGGCCCAGGGGCGGATCCGCTTTGGGGTCTACGCCTGTAGCCCGGAGGATTCCTCCTTCCGGGCGGTGTTTACCGACATGGAGCTGACCGAGTGCAAGTGGCTGGCCCACGACGGCCAGCAGCCCGACGCGGAGTAAGACTCCTAAAGAAGGACGATTTTTGATATAAAATGAAAATATGGGGTGGTAACATTATTGACTATAGCCCCCTCTGGGAAACGATGCGGGTGCGAGGCATTTCCCAATATAAATTACTTCAGTGTGGAATTGATAATAAGACGCTGGATTCGCTGAAAAAGAATAAAAATATCACGATGTTGACGCTTGAAAAGTTATGTTCCATTATAGGCTGCACGCCTAATGAAATCGTTCGTTTTACAAAGTAAGTTGTAGTTTTATATGGGAGCAGGTCTGCGATGCCCTGCTCCCATTTCGGTCGGTATGATAAAGCAGAAGGGTGGTGATGGGATGCTGTTGAATCAAGCGGTCAGCAAGCGGCTGCTGGAGTTACTGGGAGAACGGAAAATGACCCAGTACCAGTTGTACATGAAAAGCGGTGTCCCGAAATCCACAATTGGGAATATCATCAACTGTTCGTATGATTCCGCCAAGCTGCGGATTCTTCATGAATAGTGTCAAGGATTGGAAATTGACCTATGCGATTTTTTCCAATCACCGCTTTTCAAAGAAGATCATTTGGAACCATGACTATTACGAATATGCAAAAAAGCAAGCCTGGGTGGGCTTGCTTTTTCTTTGAGCGAAGCGAATTCCAAAACGCACGTCGAATTTGCGTCGCATCCGTCGGAACTTTTCGGTAAACTTTTTCAGTGTGTCCCTGATATCCTCTGGTTCATCTTTTCGTAGCTGAGTTCCACCCCAGGCTGTTCCTGCCGCGCGGCCACCGCCTTTCCGTTTCCGCTGGAGAATAGAAAAAGCCCTTGCTTTCCGTTAATACTGGGGGCGATTTTGGAGCATTTGTCGCTCTGTAACCGCCTTTGAAAGCAAGGGCTATTTTTTGTAAAATGATAGGACTAATTTTCTTCCTCAACATATTCAAGAATATCGCCGGGCTGACAGTGTAGAACCTTGCATATAGCATCTAAAGTGCTAAAGCGAACAGCTTTTACTTTTCCTGTTTTCAAATAAGAGAGGTTGACATTGGAGATACCGACTTGGGCAGCCAAGTCATTCAGTCGCATTTTTCTATCTGCCAACACTCGGTCAAGTCGAATAATGATCATAATGTGTGATCTACCTCATCCTGCAAATGTACGCCATAATGGATGATGTATGCAGCGACAATAAAGGCAATGCTGGGGAACAGCAATTTGAACATTGATTTCCCTACGGAAATGGACATCCGACCCTCAGAAACAAGAAGCGTTTGATTGGTGAACCAGCAAATCAGCAGCTTGATAAAGGGAGCAAAAGCAGTTGCAAAAAATTGGAGCAGCCCATAATAAAGCAGATAAACGGCGTTTTGCTCTGTGAATATTTGCCCATTCCGTATATTGGAGAATACACGGCTTAAGAACCAAAAGGCAAAAATCATTGGAACCGAGGTGACTGCAAATATGAGCGACAATCCAATTTGAATTGTCAAATCAATTTGGTCATCGGCATTTGTCCATACATGAATATCATCGTCTAACAGAACAGTCATACTGCGGGAATGTGGCCAGTGGTTTTCCTCTGCTAAAATTGCCCCCTCAAAAGTCCCTGCTTTTGCGTGTAAGGTAAAAATTTGACGTCCCATAAAACTGAGCACTGTGCAAAAAACAAGGATGAAGATTAGATAATAACAGACAAATTTCATGATTTGAGCGGCGGATCTCGCAAAACGCTCATTTGCAAGTTTTTGAAGAAGTCTCATAGTTATCACCTCGTAGTGATTCCTCAATTGAAAATTTAATTTCCAGCACCGGGTAGCTATGAGCAGAAGTTAGTCTTGCAAACAAGGGTGCAGAGTTT
>CANQQU010000035.1 GCA_947626085.1 uncultured Oscillospiraceae bacterium | reverse complement strand
GGCCAATGGCAACCCGCTGCCGCTGGCCGCCGGACAGCGCCTTGGGCTTCCGACCCAGGTACTGGGTGATGTCCAGGATCTCCGCCGCTTCCTTGACCTTCTTATCGATCTCGGCCTTGGGGGTGTGGCGGAGCTTCAGGGCGAAGGCCATGTTGTCATACACGGTCATATGGGGGTACAGGGCGTAGTTCTGGAAGACCATGGCGATGTCCCGGTCCTTGGGGGCCACATCGTTGACCAGCCGGTCGCCGATGTACAGCTCGCCGCCGGAGATCTCCTCCAGACCGGCAATCATCCGCAGAGTGGTGGACTTGCCGCAGCCGGAGGGGCCGACCAGGACGATGAATTCCCCGTCCGCGATATCCAGGCTGAACTGCTGGACCGCGACGACTCCTTCCTCGGTGATCTGAAGGTTGGCCTTCTCCTTCACCGGTTCGTCATTGTTCTTCTTCTTTTTCGGCTTCTTGACGGGTTCGGTATTGGGGTATACCTTTTTGATGTCTTTCAGGGTCAGGCTTGCCATGGTGATCGTTCCTCCTCAATAAAGTAAACTAATGTAAATCAATCGTTTTCCCGGAATGAGCATTCCGAAAAACCGATAAATTTCTTTTTGTTAAAAGCGAATTTACACAATGTAAATCACTGTGTTTACATTCCACTTAATTCTTGATTTTATTTTAACGAGCGATTTACAATTTGTCAACGGAAACTTTTTGTTACGCACAAAATCGGGAGTATAACTAAATTTTGATCAATAAATTTGTACAAAAGTTATAGTCGGTTGCACACTTAGTTTACAATTTGCACATTTGATTTTTTCCTTCTTCTGTGATATAGTAAACACAAGGAATTTGTCTACGAAGGAGGATCCCGTATGGCTGTAAAACGGATCACCATGCAGGATATCGCGGACGCCTGCGGACTGTCTAGGAACACCGTTTCCAAAATCTTCAACGGCAGAGGCGCTGTGCCGGAGGTCACCCGGCGGATGGTGCTGGAAAAGGCCCAGGAGCTGGGCTACCGGCAGCTGGCGGAGGAGGTGCCGCCGGCGAGGCCCGAGCCCCGGAGCCAAAACATCGCCCTGTTCACCAGCCATATGCCCACGGACTACCACTTCGGCACCTTCTTCCTGCCCGCCTTTGCCGGGCAGCTGGGCCGGGCGGGCTATACCCTGATGATGTACCAGCTCTCCGCCGAGGAGGTGCGCCAGAACCAGCTGCCCTTCAACTTTGCCCTGGAGCAGACCGCCGGGATCCTGGGCATCGAGCTGTTCAGCCGGAGCTACGCGGAGATGCTCTGCGATCTGGGGCTGCCCACTATTTTTGTGGACGCCTACTCCGGCGCCAGCACCAACCTGCAGCGCTGTGACCTGATCTCCATGGAAAACCTGGCCAGCACTCTGGCCGTGACCCAGCGGGTCATCGCCGCCGGCGCCACCCGGATCGGCTTTGTGGGGGACTTCAACCACTGCAACAGCTTCATGGAGCGGTGGGTCGGCTTTTCCACCGCCCTGAAGCGGGCCGACCTGCCCCTCAATCGGCGGCTGTGTATTCTGGACCCGGACGGGCCCCAGTACGCCAGCCTGGCCTGGCTGTCCGGCTGCCTCCGGGAGATGCCGGAGCTGCCCGACGCCCTGATCTGCGCCAACGATTTTTTGGCCATCCATGTCATGCTGGCTTTAAAGCAGCTGGGGGTGTCCGTGCCGGACCAGGTGATGGTGACGGGCTTTGACGGCACGCCCCAGTCCGCGGTCCTGGAGCCGTCGCTGACCACGGTGGAGATCCCCAGCGCCGACATTGGCCGCATCGCCGCCAACACCCTTTTGGATCGGATCGAAAATCCCGGGAGTCCCTACCACACCATTTATGTGAAAACCACGCCCATTTGGAGAAACTCTACCAGGGAAAAGCCGGCGGAATAAAGCCTTCGCCGCCTGCCCACAAAAAAATACAGGAGCCTGCGTTTTCGCGGACTCCTGTATTTTTTGTTCGCTTTATTCTTTGACCGCTCCGGCCACGTTGCCGCTGATCAGGTGCTTGGCAAGGCACAGGTACAATATCACAATGGGCACGGCGATGAAGATGGACCCGGCGGCGAAGCGGGAAAACTCCGTCTCCCCCAGGCTCATCAGCCCCACCGCCACCGTCCAGGTGTCCTTGGTCTTTAGAAGGAGCTTGGGCAGAATGTAGTCGCTCCAGGGCCAGGTAAAGGAGGTCAGGGCGGTGTAGACGATCATGGGCATGGACAGGGGCAGATGGATCTTGCAGAACACCTGAAAATTGGTGGCCCCGTCCAGCCGGGCGGCCTCGTCGATGGTGTTGGGGATGGAGTCGAAGAAGCCCTTCTGCACCATGTACCCCAGGGGCGCCCCGGCGGTATAGATCAGGATCAGCCCCCAGTGGTTGTTGATGAAGTTGAACTGGGTCATCAGCAGGTACACGGCGGTCATCCCCATAAAGGAGGGGAACATCCCCAGCACCAGGGTGGTCTTCATCAGGGCCTTCCGGCTTTTGAACCGGAACCGGGACATACAGTAGGCCGTCAGGATGGTCAGCATGGTGCCGAACAGGCAGCTCATGGTGGCGATAAACAGGGAATTTCCGAACCACCTGGGGTAGTCGTACATGGCGGTGTCGGTAAAGAGCTTGCGGAAGCTGTCCACGCTGTAGCCGGAGGGGAAAAAGCCCTGGAAGGAGTAGATGGAGCCAGAGGAGGAGAAGGAGGCCAAAATCAGCCACAGGCAGGGGAAGAAGAACACGAACCCCACCGCCAGCAGGAGCAAATAGGTAATGGCCGTGTCGGCGACGGACCCCCAACGGATGGGTTTTCTCTTTTTCATCGATAGGTCTCCTCCTGTCTATATGCCGGCGAGGCCACGTACACCGCCAGCGAGATCAGCGATGTGATGATGAAGATGATCAGACTGATGGCCGCGCCAATGGCATAGTAGTTGTTGTCGATGGACAGGTTGTACAGCCAGTTGATCAGCAGGTCCGTGTCGCTGGCCAGGAAATAGCCGTCGATGTACAGCCCGCCCCGCAGGAAGTAGAAGATGCCGAAGTTATTGAAGTTGCCGATAAACTGGGAGATCAGCACCGGGGTGGTGGAAAAGACCACGAAGGGCAATGTCAGATAGCGGAACTGCTGGAAGGCCCCGGCGCCGTCCAGCCGGGCGGCCTCGTACTGGCTCTGATCGGCGTTGGAGAGGATGCCGGTGGCCAGCAGCATGGAGGACGGGATACTGATCCAGGCGTTGACCAGAAGTCCGATGATCCGGGCGGACCACTTGGCGTCCAGATCCAAAAATCCAATGGCCTGGCGCCCGGCTTCCGTGATGTAGTGGTTGATGGGGCCGCCGTAGGAGAACATGAATTTGAAGCCCAAGAGGGTGATAAAGCCGGGAATGGCGTAGGCCAGGATGGGGAACGCCCGCCAGAAGGCCTTGCCCCGGACGCATTTTTTGTTCAGCAGCAGCGCCAGGCTGAGACCGCCAAAATAGTTGATAGCGGTGGAGAGGAGAGCCCACAGGAAGTTCCACCCCAGAATTTTAAAGAACGTGGGGGCAAATTCCCCCAGGGCCAGGATCTTCCGGAAGTTTTCCAGCCCCACCCAGTCCACCAGCGCCGGCGGCACGATTTCGCCGCCGTAGTTGGTGAAGGCCACCAGGATCATGAATACCACCGGCAGAATGTTGAACACGCACACCCCGACCACCGGCACGAACAGCACGGTCTTATAGAATTTCCCGTCCAGCAGCTCCTTAAGCTCCTCCCGGAACCGGGCCGGGCGGCCCCCGGCGGCCACCCGCTTTTGAGTCGCGTACACATCTTTAATATTGGAGAGATACACCGCCACATACAGGATCGTAACGATCCAGGCCAGCACGCCCATGATGAGCATGATCACGGAGTTGTCTCCCTCAATGCCGTACCAGGGATTGGATTCCACGCTGCCCAGGGTAAAGAACCCAAACAGGTCCCTTGCCCCCACGGTGACAAGGTAAAAGATGTACCCGATCTGCACCGCCAGATAGAGAAGGCCCTTGCCCCACTGCCTGTAGCACAGCTGCCCCAGGCCCATCACCAGCATGGAGGCCGTCACCCGGCCGTTGGCGTTTTTCATCAGTTCCCGCATCGTTCCACCTCCTAGTTCAGGGTGTGGATGGCGGCATAGATCTGCTCATCCACGGCTTCCAGGGCCTGCCGCAGCGCCTCGATGGTTTGATACTTTTGCTCCTCCGGCAGCCGGAAGGGGTCTTTGGCCAGGTCGGAGAAAAAGGTCTGGCAGGGGGTCCAGATCTGCGCCACCGCCCGGATGCTGGGCATCACGGCGATCTGGCCAGCCATCAGGTTGGCGTTGACGGTCTCGGAGAGCCCGCCGGCCTGGGTCGCCACATCCGCCCGGGCGGGAACAATGCCCAGCAGCTCATTTCGCCGGGAGATCATCTCATAGCTGGTGGCGAAATCCACGAAGGCCAGCGCCGCGTTGGGCGCTTTGGTGTAGGCGCTGATGGCGTAGCCGTTGATGCCGCCCATCATCACGCTGTCCACCGTCGCCCCGTCCCGGTCCTCCAGATCGCCGCTGGCGGGCAGCTTGGGAATGTCCGCGGCCACCAGGTTTTCAGCGGCCTTGGCGTAGGCGTCGGTTTCATTTAGGTTTTCGGTACGCATATACTCCTTCGCCAGCTCATCTAGGAATAGGGTGTACACGTCGGGGGTGGTCATGGTGGCGAAGTAGGTCCCGTTGGCCAGCATGCTGTAAGCGTTGACTGTGATGGTGTCGTCGATGCAGTCCTGGTTCATGACTGAGGCCAGCTGCCGCAGGACCCAGGCACCCTTGGAGGCGTCGCCTGCCGAAAAGCCAATGTCCGCCGAATCGGTGCCCCCCGCCCCAAAGACGTACCCGCCGTAGGAAAACAGGAATCCGGAGGAAAAATAGGTGTCGAACAGGGACTTCATGTACCCGAATTTGCTGCCGCCGCTCTCCTCCCGGACCTGCTTGGAGTAGGCGTACAGCTCCGTCCAGTATTCGACCATATCCGGCACGCCGTCCTGATCCCGGTCCCAATTCTGCCGCCAGTTTTCCGGCAGCAGGTCCTTGCGGTAGTAGAGCAGGGGCCCCTGAATGTTGACGGGCACGCCGAAAATATAGTCCTCCCCGCCGTATTCCACGGTGTAGGCGTCCCAGGCCTCCGGCGAGATCTGGTCGTAGCAGCTCAGCTGCTCCACCGGCAGGGGCTGGATATGCTTGCCGTCGGTGTACTTCATCAGGGCGTCGTTGGCCTGGTACAGCACGTCCGGCCCGTAGCCGTAGGGGCCGTCCTGCTCCAGGTCGGTGTACTGATCCATGTTGGCGTCCACCGCCACGATGCCATAGGACGCGTAGGCCTCGTTGAAAGCCGTCAGCAGCTCGGCAAAGTAGCCCTTTTCCTTGGCGGTGTCGTTTTCCAGGATCCGCAGGGTCACATTCCGCTCTAGCTCCCCGGTAAACTTGGTCTGCGCCCGGGCCTCGTCTCGCCCCAGGCTGAGACTGCCGAAAATGCCCAGCAGCAGGGCCAAAACCAGGACGTGGGCCGTCAGGGCGGAGATATTTCGGGTCATGTCATCCCATCCTTTCTATGACGTGGGCGAAGGAGTCCCCGTCGATTTTCATGCGGATATCTCCCCGCTCCAGGGTAAACACGTTCCCCTCCGCGTAAATTTTTGCCTGGGGGATGCGCAGGGCGGGCTCCTCTCTTTTGAGCTTGGCAAGGCGCTGGATGAGCTGCCAGGTCGGCCCCCGCTGCTCCGCCAGGGCCCAGTCCATGGTGCGGCGGCAGTCGGGGTCGTACCCGCCGGGCAGGGCGATCTCCGTGCCGTAGTAAATGCACGGCGCCCCGACAAACAGGTACAGCACTGCCAGGGCGCTTTCCAACTTCACCCGGCTTTCGCCCACCTGGGTGAAGAAGCGGTGGGTGTCGTGGCTGTCCAGGAGGTTCAGCATCATGTTGTTGACGGTGTCGGTGTTCCGCATGAGCAGGCTATTGAGCCGGTCGGCAAAGCCCGCCGCGTCCAGAGCGCCGAAGGCGAAGAAGTCCAGGCAGGCCTTGGTGAAGGCGTAATTCATCACCGCGTCGTATTGGTCCCCCCGGAGGAAGCTGTTGGCGTTGTGCCAGTTTTCCCCGATGATCACGCAGTTCGGGTCCGCGGCCTTCACCGCCTGCCGGAATTTTCGCCAAAACCCATGGGATACCTCGTCGGACACGTCCAGCCGCCAGCCGTCGATGTGGTAGTTTTGGATCCAGTGGACGGCGATGTCGGTGAGATATTCCTGCACCTCCGGGTTGGAGGTGTTCCATTTGGGCATATAGGCGCAGGAGGAGAAGCATTCATAGTTTACCTTCTGCTGATCCACCCGATCCCCTCGAATGAGGAACCAGTCAAAATACCGGGACCCTTTCCCGTTTTTCAGCACGTCCTGAAACGGGCCGCACCGTTCGCTGACGTGGTTGAACACGGCGTCCAGGACCACCCGGATGCCCATAGCGTGGGCGGATTCCACCAGGGCGGCAAAATCCTCGTTGGTGCCAAAGATCGGGTCCACCGTGAAGTAGTCCTGAATGTCATACTTGTGGTTGCTGATGGACTTGAAGATCGGCGTCAGGTACAGGGCGTTGACGCCTAACTCCCGCAAATAGGGGAGCTTCTCCTGAATACCCTTCAAATCCCCGCCGGCGAAGCTCTTGGGGTTGGGGATCCGGCCCCACTCTAGATTGATGTAGGAGCCGTCCTTGTCCCGGTCCCCCCGGTAGAAGCGGTCGATAAAGATCTGGTAGAAGCAGGCGCTGTCCATCCAGGGCACCGGCCGGTGGATATCGCAGCTGTTGAGATAGGCGATCTGAAAGGCGTTGTAAAAGGCTTTTGAAAAGTCATAGCTTTCCGTCAGCCCGTCCTCGGAAAAATAGTAGGTCTGACATCCCTGCTTCAGCTCAAAAACGTACACCAGCCGCACGTCCTCCGGCTGGAACTCCACGGAATAATAGTTGAACAGCCGGTCGTGGTAGACCAGCGCCATGTCCTTCCGGCGGCGCTTTTCCCAAAAATCGTACTTGCCCCCGTAGATCACGGCGACTTCCGGCGTGTCGTATCGGGCGGTGCGGAGCCGGAGGCAGACGGTGTGTTCATCCTTGGCGTATCCGTATTCCGTTTCCGGCATGTGGTAAAGGGCCTGCTGGATCATTCGCTCACCTCGCGCATTTCTCCGTTGACAAAACGGGGAAATCTATTATAATAATGTTACTATGGATAAAAAAGTGACGATACAGGATGTGGCCGACGCCGCCGGGGTAAGCAAAACCACCGTTTCCTTCATTTTGAACGGGCGGGACGATCTGCGGATCAGTGAACAGACCAAAAAGAAGGTCTGGCAGGTCATCAATATGCTGAACTACCGGCCCAATCTGTACGCAAAGAACCTGCGCGGCACCAAAACGAATAAAGTGATCGGATTTTTCCAGGACGGCGGCCTCTCGGAGCTGGAAAAGCTGTGCTTTTATGACTTTTTTGACCGGACCGCCCGGATGCTTCAAGAGTCCGGCCAGCGGGCCCAGCTGCTGCTCAGCGCCGACCGGTTTGACGACGTGGACGCCATCGTGGCCAAGGGCCTGCCGAAGGCCGGCTTTCTTTCCCTGGCGGAGCGCAACTACATTCCTGTGGTCGCCGGGGACTGCCGGGTGGACGACCCCATTTTTTATGAGGTCAACTTAGACTATCCCGGGCTGAAAGCCCAGGCCGACGCCGCGTTTCCCGGCGGGTGCGTCTATGTCTGTACCCGCCCCCGGGACGGTATTCTTTGCCGGCACCTGACGGAGGCGTTCCCGGAGGTCCGGTTCGTGGAGACCTGGGCCGATCTGCGGGCCCTTTCCGGCCAGGAGGTCTTTGTCACCGAGCCCGTTTTGAAGGGGCTGCTGACGGGGGTGTGTGGGAAGGTGTTCTGCCCCGAGGGACTTGCGGAGCGGCAGGCCCGGCAGATCCTCTCCTGCGTGGCCCTGGCGGTCAGCCGGGAGGCCCGGGAGCGGCACGATTTCCTGATCCGCTGACCATACCGGCTCGGACGGCTTGTGGCCGTCCGAGCTTTTTGTATAGAGGCTTACGCCTGGTAAATATTGATGGTCTTGGTGGCCAGATCGAAGGTGATCCGGTAGGTCCCCGGGGTGGAGCAGGTCAGGTTGTTGCCGCTCTCCGGCCGGAACAGGGCGTTGACGTTGTCCTCGCCGTCCGGGCCCAGGCAGGAAACGCCGATCCACTCGCCGTCGTCGCCGGTGGTGGTGTTGACCATCAGACCGGCCTGCCAGGTCCCGCCGTTTGCCACCATGTCCTCCGTGATGGTCATGGTGATCTCGTAGAGCCCGTCGTTGTTGATCAGCTTGTATTCGTCGGCGGGCAGGTTGGTCTCAGGATCGAGGATTTTCCAGCCCTCCACAAAGCTGCCCTTGATGTGGACCGTGTCCTCCTGGCCGGCGGGGGCGATCTCAATGACCTTGGCGTAGGCGTTGAAGGTGATGTTGTACACCCCTTCCTCCGCCACCTTCAGGTTGTAGTTGGAGTTTTCGGGGCTGGCGGCGACGAAGCGCTCGTCGCCCCGGTAGTACCGGTAGTTATAGGAGCCCAGCTTGCCCTCGGCGGTGGTGCCCTTTTCAAAGGACTGGATGATGAACTCGGCACCCGTGGTCAGCTTCACGTCCCGCAGCTCATAGACGTCGCCGCCCAGGGAGGTGAACCGGTACGCCGGATCGTAATAGGTGTCGTTCCAGCTGTGGCCGTCAAAATTGCCATCGATGTAGTAGTCCAGCTCGGCCATCGGCTCCTCGCTCTCCAGGGTGGCGGACAGGACCTTGGTATTCTCGTCGTAGGTAAAGGTGTAGGTGCCGGCCTTAGAGGCCACGATGTTGCCGGAGCCGGTGAACAGGGCCTGGCTGGCCTCGTCCAGGTTCTCAAAGCGGATGTACTCGGAGCCCACGGTGGAGACGCCGTCCTCGGTGACTAGGCTGGTGAACATGAATTCCTCGCCCTCCCGGAGGTAGACGGTCAGGGTGTGGGTGGCGCCCACCTTGACGAATCCGGTGGCGTCGTTGTACAGGTCTGCCCACAGCGTGATGCCCGCGCCCTTGATGTAGTAGGTGGTGGTCACGCCGGAGAGCTCCGCCGCGTCGCCGTTGCGCACCCAGGTGATCTGGTCGAAGTCGTTGAGGTTGTAGATCTCCTTGTTGGCCTCGGTGTAGCTGGGGTCGCTTTCGTTGTAGTAGTCGTCGCCGGGATGGGTGTGAAGGGTCAGGGTGTAATTCCCGTCCACGGCCACCTTGATGTTCTGCCCCTTGGCGGCGGTCTCCCCGACGCCGCCGGCGCCGCTGAATACCTCGTTGCCGGCGCTGTCCTTGGCGGTGTCCAGATAGCCGAAGCCCCGCTTGTCGTGCCACTCGGAATCGATGGCGAACTGGAACTCATCCCCGGCGTACAGGTCCAGGGTGATGGAGTAGGTGTTGTCGCCCACCTTCTCCAAAAGATGCCCATCCGTGATCACCTTGCCCCAGTTGGAGGACATCAGCAGGTCCCCCTTGCCGGAGCCCACCAGCGCCCAGGTCCGGGTGTCCTCCTGGTACGCGGAGAAGCCGGCGAAAACCTTGGTATTTTCCGTGATGGGTTTGCTGAAATCAAATTCCACGCTCATGGACGGGGTGGCGAACCAGCCCACGAAGGTCTGCCCCTCCTTTTCCGGGGTCCATTCGGTGGCGGCGCCGTTTTCCTGGACTTCCTCGGTCTTCAGGACCGTGTCGCCGTCCATGTATTCCACTGTGAAGGTGGTTGCCTTTGCTTCGCTGTTGTCGCACCCCGCCAGCAGAGAGATTGCCATGGCGCAAATGAGCAGCAGCGTGATCCATTTTGCCTTTCTCACGATCCATTCCTCCAAAATTTTATAGTTGCTAAATCGATTTAGCAATCCAAGTATATCGCTCATTTTTCAAGTTGTCAATATCCTTTGGGGAAATGGGCGCGTTTTTTGTTAGATTTGTCAATATCGCCAGGCGGATTTCGACAACCTGCCCAAGGCCCTCCGATTCCGCTGGTGTTTTCCATCGCACTGAGCAAAACCGGAAACCTATGTGGCCGGTTTTGCTGCTTTGTGCTTTGCTTGTGGAGTTTCGCCCGCTGGCCGTAGAATTTTTTGGGAAAAAGGTTGATACTAGACGCAAAATATGCTATATTGGTTCCACTTAAAAATCAGCGCTTGCTTATGGGAAAGGGGGAAGCTCCTTGCATAACATCGCCATTGTAGAGGACGAGGACGCCGCCGCTGAAAAGCTGCGGGAATATGTGGCGCGGTACGCCGGTGAGACGGGGGAGGAATTTCACACCGTCCGGTTTGCCGACGGCCGGGCCTTTTTGCGGGATTACCAGACCGTCTACGCCGTGGTGTTCATGGACATCCAAATGCCCGGCATGAACGGGATGGACGCCGCTCTGGCCCTGCGGAAATTCGACAAAAATGTGTCCTTGATCTTCATCACCAACCTGATCCAGTACGCCCTCCGGGGGTACGAGGTGGACGCGGTGAGCTATCTGCTCAAGCCGGTGAGCTATTACGATTTTTCCCTGAAATTCAAGAAGGCCCTGGACATCTACCTGATGCAGGAGGAGCGGAGCTTCACCGTGAACCTGCCGGGGGGCCTGTGCCGCGTCTCTACCGACAAGCTGATGTTCGTGGAGGTCATGAACCACCGGCTCTATTACCATCTGATCGACGACACCATCGAAATGACCGGCGCCCTGGCCAATGTGGAAAAGGAGCTGCGGGCCTTTGGCTTCCTCCGGTGCAACAGCTGCTATCTGGTCAACCCCCGGTTCATCGTCCGGGTCCAGGGCAGCACCGTGCTGGTGGGCAGCCAGGCCCTTCAAATCAGCCGGCCCCGGCGGGCCGCCTTTCTGGCGGAGCTGACGGACTGGTATGCCGGAACAGGAGGCGGGCAAAAATGAATGTGGGATTTGCCTTTCAGTCGGTTCTGCTGGAATTTCTGGGGGAGCTGTATATTTTTTACGCCCTGACCATGTACCGCCTGGCCCGGCGGCGCTCCTTTGTCCTCCGGTTCCTGGCGGGCGCCGCCGTGATGCTGGTGGTGGCCCGGCTGGCCGCCATGGTGTACCCGGCGGTGGGCAGCACGGTGCCGGGCCGGACGGGAGTGTACCTGCTGCTGTTCGCCTGCTCCGTGGGCCATGTCTGCTTCTGCCTGGAGGAGCCGGCGGAGCTGGTGGTGCTGCTGTGCGGCGTGGCCTATGCCGCCCAGAATCTGTGCTACAAACTCTATCTGATCGTCTGGTGCGCCGGGGACGCCATGGGCCTCTACGACGGCTGGGGGGACCGGTTCGACATCTATTACCATCTGATGTACTATGCCCTGCTGGCCCTGGGGGCGGCGGGGGTGTATTCCTTCTTCCTCCGCAGGCTGGAGGAGCGGATCACGGACCGGGGGATCGACTACCGGATGTTCGCCGTGACGGCCCTGGCCCTGGCGGTGACGGTGGTACTCTGCTCGGTGGAGGACATCTACTTTGCCCGGCTGAGCACCTTCCGGGAGAACCGGTTTGACCGGTGGGAATTTCTGGTGCTGCGGCAGTCCGGGAACGTGTTCTCCGTGATCTGCTGCGGCATCGTGCTGCTGCTGGCCTCCAAAACCATTGAGAGCCGGGCCCTGGAGCAGGAGGTGGCCTACCTGCAATATGCCATCCGCCAGGGCCAGTGGCAGTACGAAATGTCCAAGGACACCATCGAGCTGATCAATATCAAATGCCACGATATCAAATATAAGCTGGCCGCTCTGGCCGGGGGCCCCATGGGCCCGGAGGCGTGGCAGGGCCTGGAAAAGAGCATCAATATTTACGATATGAAGGTGGAGACCGGCAACAAGCTCCTGGACGTGCTGCTGACGGAGAAGAGCCTCTACTGCGAGCAGAACGGCATCCGCTTTTCCTGCCTGGTGGACGGGGAGAAGCTGTCCTTCCTGGAGGACGGGGACCTGTACTGCCTCTTCGGCAACATCGTGGACAATGCCCTGGAGGCGGTCCGGGCGGTGGAGGAGCGGCAGAAGCGGGTGGTGAACCTGATCGTCCGGGCCCAGGGGGACATGGTGACCATCCAGGCGGACAACTACTACCAGGGAGACCTGACCTTCCGGGACGGTCTGCCCCTGACCACCAAGGCCGACGCCTCCTCCCACGGCTTCGGGATGCGCAGCATTCGGATGCTGGTCCAAAAATACGGCGGGGCCATGACGGCCTCCGCCCGGGACGGCGTGTTCCACCTGAACATCCTCCTGAGCCCCACGCCGGAGAAGCGCTGACATTTTACGAAAAAAATCAGCAGATTAGGAAACGCCCCTTGTTCCGGGATGTCTGTTTTGGTATGATGCAGGCAACCTGTCCGGCCAGAGCGCCGGACCATTTTAGAGCAAGGAGTGAACATCCATGAGTAAACGCATCTTCGCACTGGCCCTGGCGCTGGTCCTGGTCCTGGCCTTGACCGCCTGCAACCAGGAGAAGCAGCCCGGCACCACCACCGGCGGCAAGGAGCCCGCGGGCACCACTGCCGGCGCCAGCGCGCCGGAGACCCCCTTCGGCGGCGACATGCTGGCAGACTTCTCCGGCGGCGCCGATCCCACCGGGAACGTGTTCGCCTCCGACGGCTGGTCCAACGGCAGCGTGTTCAACACCTACTGGAAGGGCGACTGTCTGACCTATTCCGACGGCCAGATGCACCTGGGCATCCGGGACGCCAACGGCGAGGTGGAGCAGGGCTATTACAGCGGCGAGGCCCGCACCAACCTGTACTACGGCTACGGCGACTATGTGGTCAGCATGAAGCCGGCCAAGGTGGAGGGCACCGCCAGCACCTTCTTCACCTGCACCGGCCCCTACGACATCAACGCTCAGGGCGAGCCCAACCCCTGGGACGAGATCGACATTGAGTTTTTGGGCAAGGACACCACCGGCGTTCAGTTCAACTATTTCGTCAACGGCGAGGGCGGCCATGAGCACTGGTATGAGCTGGGCTTTGACGCCTCCGAGGGCTTCCATGAGTACGGCTTCCGCTGGACCGAGCAGGCCATCACCTGGTATGTGGACGGCCAGCCCGTCTACACCGTGGAGGCTTCCGCCGACACCCCGCTGCCCGCCGCTCCCGGCCGGATTCTGATGAACTACTGGTGCGGCACCCCCGACGCCGAGGGCTGGATGGGTAAGTACACCCTGTCCGACGCGACCGCGGATTATCAGTGGGTCAAGACCACCGCCGAGGGCGTCAACCTGGGCGGCTAATCTTAGAAAAACAGCCATAGGGGTGGCTTGCCGCCCCTATGGTGGAAAGAATGGGCTGTCATGGGTTATCTGGGCATTGTCGTAATCGTTTTCGCTGTCCTCTGGTGCGTTTTTTTCCTGATGCTTTTTCACTATCAGGTGTTTGCCGTCATGGGGATGTTTACCCGGAAGGGCTATCCGCCGGCGAAGAAGCTGGGGAGGTTTGGCGTCGTCATCTCCGCCCGGAATGAAGAACCGGTGATCGGGGCCCTGCTGGACAGCATTCAAAATAGCGACTATCCCCAGGAGAACCTGCGGGTCTTTGTGGTGGCCCATAACTGTACGGACCGCACCGCCGCCATCGCCCGGGCCCATGGCGCCACGGTCTACGAATACAACAATCCCAAGGAGCGGACCCTGGGCTTTGCCTACCGCTACCTGTTCCGGCAGCTCCGGCGGAACCGCTTGGACGCGGGGCTGGACGGCTTTCTGATCCTCAACGCCGACAATGTCCTCACCCCCAGCTACATCCGCCGGATGAACGACGCCTTCCAGGCCAACGGCTGCCGGGAGGTGATCACCTCCTGCCGCAACTCCGGCAATTTCGGCAGCAACTATCTGTCCTGCCTGTACGGGATCTTTTTCCTGGCCGCCTGCCGGTACGAGGCCCGGGGCCGCACCCTCTGCGGGTGCAGCACCCGCGTTTCCGGCACCGGCTATCTGTTTCCGGCGGAGCTGGTGACGGAGGGCTGGGAGTACGTCACCCTCACGGAGGACTGGGAGTTTTCCGCCGACCAGATCGCCCGGGGCCGGAAGATCCTCTACTGCGACGAGGCGGAGCTGTTCGACGAGCAGCCCACCACCATCCCCATCATGCTCCGCCAGCGGCTCCGCTGGGCCTGCGGGCATATGACGGTCTTCTTCACCCGCTTCCGGGCTCTGGTCAAGAGTCTCTTTTCCCCGGGCCGCACGGCCTCCCAGCGGTTTTCCGTGTTTGATTTCACTGCCTCCATCCTCCCCCTGGGGGTGATGGGTGTGGGGCTGCTGCTGGTCCAGATCCTCTGTATCGCCCTGAGCCCGCTGTTCGGCTATGACGCCGGGCGGGTCTGGGCGGCCTACGGCTGGCTCAGCCTGGCGTTTTTCCTCGTCTCCTATGTGCTCTCCGCCGTCTTCGCGGCGCTCCTGGTGATCCTGGAGCGGCGGCGGATCGGGCCCCTTGGGCCGGGAACGCTCACCGCGGCGATCCTGCTCTGGCCCTTTTTCATGTCGCTCAACATTTATCTGGATGTGGCCGCCCTGTTTCTGCCCAATTTGGAGTGGAAGGCCATCCCCCATGTGGGCTCCCAGCGCGGCGCGCCTCCCAAAACTGATCTGGAGGGAAATCTGTAATGGCAAAGAAAAACGGCAAAAAAATGAGCGCGAAGGTATTTACCGCCATTGTCGCCCCTCTGTTGGTGATTCTGCTGGTATTTTCCATCGTCTTGAATGTTGTCACCACCAGTATGTTCGACCTGGTGCTGCGGGATATCTTCGGCGAGACCCAGTTCGCCTCCAAAAATGTCGAAGGTGTGGGCACCGCCTACTATAAGCGGGGCATCACCGATTCCCAGGCGCTCCAGGCCGCCGAACAGGCCTACACCCGGCAGGCCGGCGCCGAGGGCTTCGTCCTCCTGTACAATCGGACGGAAAACGGCAAGGGTCTGCCCGTGGCGGCGGGCTCCAAGCTGAGCCTGTTCTCCTCCTCCTCCATCGATATCCTGGCGGGCGGCACCGGCTCCGGCGTCAGCACCATCTCCAGCGATATGCGCACTGCCCTGACCGAGCAGGGCTTCTCCATCAACGAATCCCTTTGGAAATTCTACACCGATAACAAATCCACCTACACCCGGGGCGCCGGCTCCATTATGTACGGCGGCGCCGAGGACTGGACCATCCGGGAGGCCCCCGTCTCCGCCATCCCCCAGGAGGCCAAGGACGAGGCCCAGGGCACGACCCCCATTTTCTTCTTCTCCCGTACCGGCGGCGAGGGCCGGGATCTGGGCCGCTATATGGGCGCCTGGACCGACGTGGCCGAGGACAAGGACAAGCACTACCTGGAGCCCAACTCCGTGGAGCTGGAGGTCGTGCAGTACCTGAACGACAATTTTGACAATGTGATCATCGTGGTGAACACCAACAACGCCTTTGAGCTGGGCTGGATCGCGGACTATCCCAATATTTCCGCCGTTCTGTGGGCCCCCGGCGCCGGCGGCGACGCCTGCCGCTCCATCGCGGACGTGCTCAGCGGCAAGGTCAACCCCTCCGGCCACCTGGTGGACACGTTTGCCTACGACGCCTTCTCGTCTCCCGCCATGCAGAACATGGGCGACATGATGATGGTAAACGGCGGCCAGGATGTGGAGGCCTGCGTCTTTTACGACGAGGGCATCTACGTTGGCTATAAGTACTATGAGACCCGTTATTTCGACAAGGTCCTGAACCAGGGCAACCCCAGCGACTATGACTACGCCACCACGGTCCAGTACCCCTTCGGCTTTGGCCTGTCCTACACCACCTTCCAGTGGTCCGACTTCGCCATGAGCCCCATGGATGAAAACGGCAACATTCAGCTCACCGTCAAGGTGACCAACACCGGCGCGGTGGCGGGCCGGGAAGTGGTCCAGGTCTATTTGAACGCTCCCTACACCGACTACGACAAGGCGAACTTTGTGGAAAAGGCCGCCGCGTCCCTGGTGGGCTTTGAAAAGACCGGCCTCATCCAGCCCGGCGAGTCTGAGACGGTCACCGTCACCGTCAACCGGAAGGACTTTATCTCCTATGACGATGTTGCCGCCAAGACCTACATTCTGGAGGCCGGGGACTATCTGCTCACCGCCGCTCCCAACGCCCACGCCGCCGTGGACAACTTCCTGGTCTATGGCGGGACCCAGGTAGAGGAGCCTCTCTTCGGCGGGGCGGACGCCTCCTTCGTGGGCAAGTGGACCTATGACTACGCCGAAAACGGCGGCGTGGACAACGTGACCTACGCCACCTCCCTGGTGGGTGTGGCAGTCACCAACCAGTTTGACCATGCCCACTACGACGAGCTGACTGCCCGGGATCAGTTCCTCACCCGGCAGAATTGGGCGGGCACCTTCCCCAAGACCCACGGCAACCAGAATTCCCAGCGGGTGAGCCCCTTCAGCGAGAAAAACGGCTACACCTGGGAGGTGGAGGTCTCCGACGAGATCAAGGCCAATATCCAGGCCCGGGGCGTGGGCGCTTCCATGAACCCCATGTCCGAGGAGGACGCCGCCGCCATGGCCGGGAAGTACAACCAGTCCGGCAAGCTGGAGCTGATCGACTACCGTGGCCGGGACTTTGACGAGGTGGAGGCCGAGGGCGGCTGGGACGCGCTGATCGACCAGATGGACCCCCAGGAGCTCCACGATATCATCCGCAATGGCGGCTATCAGACTCTGAGCTCCGCCTCCGCCAGCAAGCCCCGGGCCATCGACTACGACGGTCCCTCCGGCCTGAACGAGGGCGGCATCACCCATGAGCCCTACTCCATCACCTACCCCTGCGCCACCAACCAGGCGGCCAGCTGGGACCGGCAGAACTCCTACTACCACGGCTACTATGTGGGTGAGGACGGCCTGGCCGCCGACGGCAACTGGGGCAACCACCAGTACATCGGCATCATCTCCGGCTGGTACGCCCCGGCCATGAACATCCACCGGACGCCTTTCGCCGGCCGGAACTTCGAGTACTACTCCGAGGACGGCTTCATGTCCGGCCAGATGGCCCTCCAGGCCTCCACGGCCTGCGCTGAAAAGGGCGTGTATGCCTACATCAAGCACTTCGCCCTGAACGATCAGGAGGACCACCGGAGCCATGTGGCCACCTTTGCCAACGAGCAGGCCATCCGGGAGATCTACCTGAAGCCCTTCCAGATCTGCATCGAGGGCCGGGGCGCCCAGACCGTCACCGTCCAGGAATACAAGGACGGCGCCTACACCGAGAAGCAGGTCCAGATTCCCACGGTGATGGCGGTGATGTCCGCCTTTAACCGGATCGGCTGCACCTGGGCCGGCGGCAACTACAATCTGATCACCGGCGTGCTCCGCAACGAGTGGGGCTTCCGGGGCACCGTGATCACCGACTATGACGGCGGCGGCGTCATGGACACCGAGCAGTGCATCCGGGCCGGCGGCGACCTGAAGCTCACGGGCTACTACACCGACGCGGAGCTGGACATCAACAATCCCGCCTCCCGGTACTATGCCCGCCAGGCGGTGAAGCACATCCTGTATACCACCGTCAACTCCAACGCCATGAACGGCATCGTCCACGGCGTGGCCGCCGGGCAGCTGCCCTTCCCGAATTACTACTTCATCCTCATTGCCGAGGGCGTTGTGGCCGCCGGGCTGATCGCCTGGGGCACCGTCGCCATCATCCTTCGCTGGAAGAAGGAAAAGGCAGGCAAAAAGTAAGCGTTTCCTCCCTCTCTTCTCAATAGCATACGCCCCGGAGCCACGGCTCCGGGGCGTATGTATTGGGCTGCCGCTGCCCGGTATGGCACGATTTGCCCCTTGCCAAGCGAAAAAATGGGGCGGCACGAAACAATCTGTCCTTAGCGATTGCAAAGACTGCCGCCTTCTGCTATAATGGTCCTAACACGATCCCACGCTGGCTTTATTTGCGCGGGGAGGGGAGCGGATCACCATGCTGATACTTTTGGGATATTTGGCGGGGATGGCCCTGCTGACGTGGCTGCTGCGCAGGCGGTCGGTGCGGGTGCGCAGCTTCCTCATCGTGGGGTATACCTACCTGTTCGTCATTCCGCTGTACTTCTTTTCCCAGCTGCCGGAGGGAGCAAGCCCGGCACAGATGCTGAATCTGCTGCTGCGGTGCGCCTATCAGGCCCCGTCGGCCATGACCTTCGGGGCGGATCTGACGAGATTCGACGATCCGGCCATCACGCTCCTGTTTTATATCATGTCGGTCTACACCGTCCGGACCCTGCTGATTGCCTTTTTCCATCGGGCCTACGCGGCCCTGGTCAACCGGGCGCGGATGCAGTGGAAACGGGAGATCTATGTGGTCTGCGGCGAGGTGGAGGACGCCAGGAGCATGATCGACCGGATCCGTGCCCAGGAGCGCCAGGCGGCCATCCTCTTCGTGCCTCAGAAGGAGGCGGACGAGGGGGCCAACATCGACGCTCTGACCGAGACCCGGCCCTGGGAGCGGCTTCTGCGGCCCGGGAAAAAATACCACATTCTGCTTCTGCCCGACGACCGGAACAATAATCTGGGCCGCCTGGACGCGCTGGAAAAGCTGGGACCCCGCATTCCCGGCCTGCGGGTCACCGCCTTTTTGGACAACGATCTTCTCCGCTTTGAGAATCTGTCCTATCCCCATTTGGACGCCTACCTGGTGTCCCGGGAGCAGCTACTGGTCCGGGGCTTCCTCCAGGACCATCTGCCGCTGCGGACCCTGATGGAGCGGGCCCCGGGCGTAAAGGAGCGGGGCGTCTATGTGCCCGCCCGGCCCTTCGGCCTGGGGATCCTGGGCTTTGGCGCGCTGAGCCGGGAATTTCTGCTGGCCACCTGGGAGAATACCGCTTTCCGCACCGCCGCCCCGGATGGCCGGGGCCTGGAGGCGCTGATCGTGGACCGGGACCTGGCCCACAAGCGGGCGGCTCTTTCCATGGACGTGCCCCAGCTGGGGCAGGAGCCGGCCTTCACCTGGCTGGAGGCCCCGCCGGACTCCCAGGCCTGCGTCCAGGCCTTGCTGGACCGGCTGGGGCGGCTGGACCAGCTGCTCATCGCCACGGAGGACACCGGCTTCAATCTGGACATGGCCATGCGCCTGCTGCGGCTGTTCCGCCGCCACGGGATGGAAAATAACCATCCCCAGCTGGTGGTGGCCCTGTTTGAGAAGGTGGACAGCAGCATCGACTTCCTTTCCAAGGAGGCCGGGGGGATGTTCCTCCAGAGCAACAGCGCCCAGTTCACCTTTGAGGAGCTGGTCCTCCGGGAGCCCGACCGGCGGGCGGAGACCCTGCACCGGCAGTACAGCAAAACCAGCCTCTTTTCCGCGAATTGGAATGAGATCGGCACCTTCCTTCAAAATTCCAACCGGGCGGTGGTGTGGGACATTCCCAACAAGCTGCTGCTGGCCCAGGGCGTGGAGGACCGCACGCCGGAGGAGCGGGAGGAGACCTACTGGGAGCTGGCAAAATATGAGCATCAGCGGTGGAACACCTTCCAGTACACCCATGGCTGGGTACGGCTGCCTCTTCAGGAGCTGACGGAGGAGGAGATCCGCGGCTGCGTCACCAAGCGGGCGGCCCAGAAGCGCCATGCCTGCCTGGTGCCCTGGGACGAGCTGGATTCGCTGCCCCAGGCCCGGCCCGGCCTGCTCAAATACTATGACTATGCCAATGTACTCCGGCTGTTCCAGCCGGAGCAGGCGGAATAACTCAAAATTTGGCCGCCTGCCGGATTCCTGCAGACGGCCAAATTTAATTCTGCGTTCCGGCGGCGTCAGCCGTCGATAAAGTAGGCGATCCGCTCCGCCTCCGTGAGGGTCCGCCCGTCCAGCAGCGCCTGTCCCTTCGCAACCAATTCGTCCAGGGTATATAGGGGATAGATCCGGAAGGCGGTGTCCGAGATGAGCTGGGTGGTGCTCCCGGAGCCGTAGCTGTTGTAGAAGCAGAGGATCTCCGAGCCGGAGGGGCTGACGCGGGCGTAATCCACCGCCAGCCGCCGGGCGATCCGCCCATCCGCGCTGAAATCATACACCCGGGGGTACCGGGTACCCACCAGGAAGCAGCCGTCGCCCAGGGCCAGGCCGTTGCCGCTAAATAGATCGTCGTTGGGGTCCTCCATCACCACGGTCTGGTTTTCCAGATCCCAGGTGGTCAGATGCCCCGCGTCGCCGTACACCAGCAGAATGCGGTCATTGAGGAACAAGCTGTACCCGCAGGACCGGCAGGCGATCGCCACCGTCTGGGCCGGGGCCCCGGCGGCAAGGTCCAAAATCGTGATCCCCCCGTCAGTCCAGACGGCTAATCTTTCACTGTCGGGGGAGAAGGCCAGCGACCCGGCGTAGCTGTAGTCGTCGGAGGCGGTCCAATCCCCTTCAAGCGGGACCCAGGCCCACTGCTCCAGATCCAATAGCTTCAGCGCCCCACCGGTGATGAGGGCCAGATACTTCCCATCCGGGCTGATGGCCTGGGCGGTCGCGCTGTCTTCCAGGGGGCAGGACCGCTCCGATTTTCCGTCAGGACCCAGCAGCTCCAGCGAGGACCGCGTCAGGTACAGGATCTTGTTTCCCACGGTCCCCGGCAGCGTTCCATTCTCGGGAAGCGCCGCTTCCAGCACCATCTGGTTCCGCTCCAGGCTCCATCCCCGCAGGAGGAACGTCTCCTCCTCTTTCAAAAGATAGTAGCAGATCTCCCCGCCGTCCTCCCAAGGGACCACCAGCAGATCCTGCACCTGCCCGCGGGCGTCGGTGACGGCCACCGGCGTCTGCTCCAGGGGCCGGTAGAACAGCAGCCGCTGTTCGCTGATCGTGCCCTCCGGCGCCCCCTCCGGGATGGGCAGGCTCTCCAGCACGATTCGGTATTCCCAGCCGTCGCCCGCGGCATATTCCACGTCCCGGATCTCGTTCAGCTCCACCGTTCCAAGGCCGGGGTCCTCCAGCTGGTTGCTCAGGACCACGATACGCCGGGAATCCTCCAGGGCCAGCAGGAACGCCCCCGTCTCCCGGTCATAGGCGGCGCTCCGCGGGACCCCCGTGACGCTGCCCATCTCCCCGATGACCTCCGTCACCGGCAGATAGACCATCAGCCGGCCGTCGCGCAGGGCCAGATACAGCTGCCCGGCGCTGTAGGGATCAACACAGAGGATGTCGGCGGCAAAGTCCGCCGTCCGCAGAACGGTGCCGTCGCTGGGCAGAAGCAGGAGCAGCCGCCCGGCGAACTGGGCCACCAGCAGCTCCTCGGCGCTGCCGTCCGCGAATTCCCGCCGCCACAGCTGTACTGAGCAGGTGGGCGTGGCCTCGTCCCCCACGGGACGGTCGATGACGATCCGGCCGGAGGTGGACCAAACCGGACTGCCTTCCTGAAAATCGTAGCAGGCGATGGCGTAGTCAAAATCGGTGTGGGTGTAGCCCGCCATGCCGGTGTCTACCGTGAACACACAAAGCTGATCGTCAGATAGGAAGGTCAGCGCCGCCACGTCGGTATACTCCACCGCCACTGTGCAGCAGCCGCCGGAAAAATCCGCCAGCATCAGGAAGGCGGGCTCGTCCTCCTCATCGCCGGTGCGGAACCCGTATTCCGCGAAGCCCAGGGCCACCCGGTCCCCGCTGGGGGAGAGAGCCATGCGGCAGCGGTAGGCCTCCCGGGCGGGGGTCTCGCCGGTCAGGACGGCGGTGATCTCGCCGGTATCGGTAGAGAGCCGGTAGAAGGTACACTGGCCACGGCCGGTGTGGACGAAAATCAGGCTCTGCCCATCCGGCGCCACCGCGCTTTGGGAGGCGCCGCAGGGGTCGCCCATCAGATCGTTTTGATCCAGCCGGGTCAGCCAGACCCGGCTGCTTGATGCCAGATCCCAGCACACTGCGCAGCTTTCCATATAGACCACGATCCGGTTCTCGCTGATAAAATCGGCGCTGAGGAACCCGGTCTGGGCGGTGCCCGGAAGGATGACCTGGGGGAAGAGGACCGCGATCCGCTCCGCCGTCTCCATATCGAAGACATACAGCTGGCCGCTGGCGTCCGAGATCATCCACCTGGTCCCCTGGGGGCTGACCTGCTGCCAATCGCCCCGGTGGTCCAGAACGCTCCCGTCCCCGTCGGTCTGGAGCATCCATTTCGCCAAAAATTCATCTGGCTGGGCGACGTGGTAGGGATAGACCGCGTTGTTGAGGGCGTACAGCGCCTCGGTCACCAGGGGCCTGGAATCATCTTCCATCCCTTCCGGCAGGGCGGCCAGGGCCACCTGTAGGGCGCCGATGCGGTCCCCCTGGGCCAGCAGCTCGCCGGATTTTTCCGCCAGATAGCGGGACTGGGTGATCAACGTGTTGCGGTATTCCTCCTCGATCCGCTCCGCCTGCCGGGCGATCACATAGGCCCGGTTGATGGCGTAGGCCGCCACGGCGGATACAAGCGCCAGGGCGGCGGAGAAGCCCGCGATCATCCGCCGGACCCGGCGGCGGCGCTGCCGCTGCCGCAGCTCGTCGTAGGCGCAGCCCAGCAGCGCCGCCGCCAGCCGGGGCAGCTCCTCCCGTCGGGCCTGGGCCCGCCGGAGGCGGTAGTCGCAGGAAAGAGGCTCGATCTCCCGGCGCTGGGTGCGCGCCGTGCCGTCGCTGTCTTGCACCGACACGTCCTCGTACCGGAGCAGATCCGGGATCACGTCCTGGGGCTCCCCATCTGCCAGCACGGTGAGGACGTGCCGGCGGTCGTGGTTTTGCAGAAACGTCTCGATCTCCCGGCGGACCCACAGGGAGGAGGCGGTATTGGTGGAGCAGATGACGATCAAAAAGTCCGAGCAGCGCAGGGCCTGCCCGATATCGTCGTTCAGGTCGCTGGTGATGGGCAGCTCCTCCTTGTCCCGGAAGACCCGCTCGATCCTCTTTTTGCCGGTCTTTTTCTGGATTTCCTTGGGAACGGGATAGCGCTCCAGGCTCCGCTGGATCTCGGAGGCGATCCGAATGTCCAGCGGCGCGTGCCGGTAGGAGATAAAAGCGTTGTAATGCAGGTCCATTTTTCCCTCCGCAAGCCTGCGCGGCGCAAAACACCCCAGGAGGCCCGCCGCCGCGCGAACCGCGCCCCCAGATCCTGAATGGTCCTCTTTTTCGCCCGTAGGACGGCCGAAAAAAGCGGAAAAAAGCATATTTTATAATAATTATACCATTCCCACCACCCGGTGTCAATTGCCCCGCCGCGCGTCCTTTCGCCGACTGTAGCGTTACAATAGATGTGAGACTGAATGGCTAGAAAAAGGCGATTGAGTTTGTTAGAATAAAGTCACCATAACCACACTCTAACGAAAGGACTCAATCGC
>CANQQU010000034.1 GCA_947626085.1 uncultured Oscillospiraceae bacterium | reverse complement strand
CCATCGAATCCCCCGCCCCCGGCATCATTGACCGGGAACCGGTGAATGTGCCCTTACAGACCGGCATCAAGGCCATCGACTCCATGATCCCCATCGGCCGGGGCCAGCGGGAGCTGATCATCGGCGACCGGCAGACCGGCAAGACCATCATCGCCACCGACACCATTCTGAATCAGAAGGGGAAAAACGTCATCTGCGTGTATGTGGCCATCGGACAGAAGCGGTCCACCGTGGCCCAGATCGTAAACAACCTGACCCTGGGCGGGGCCATGGACTACACCATCGTGGTCTCCGCCACCGCCTCGGAGCTGGCACCCATGCAGTACATCGCCCCCTACTCCGGCTGCACCATGGGCGAATACTTTATGCGCCAGGGCAAGGATGTGCTGTGCATCTACGACGACCTGAGCAAGCACGCCGTGGCCTACCGGGCCATTTCCCTGCTGATCCGCCGTCCCCCCGGACGGGAGGCCTATCCCGGCGACGTCTTCTATCTCCACTCCCGGCTGCTGGAGCGGGCGGCCCACCTGGCCCCGGAGAAGGGCGGCGGCAGTCTGACCGCCCTGCCCATCATCGAGACCCAGGCCGGCGATGTGTCCGCCTACATTCCCACCAACGTCATTTCCATCACTGACGGGCAGATCTTCCTGGAATCCGAGCTGTTCAATTCCGGGATCATGCCCGCCGTGAACCCGGGCATTTCCGTGTCCCGGGTAGGCGGCGCGGCCCAGATCAAGGCCATGAAAAAGGTGGCGGGTTCCCTGAAGCTGCTCTACTCCCAGTACCGGGAGCTGCAGAGCTTCGCCCAGTTCGGCTCCGATCTGGACGCGGACACCAAGGCCCGGCTGGCCCTGGGCGAGCGGATCGTGGCGGTGCTGAAGCAGAAGAACAACGCCCCTGTGGAGGTGGCCCACCAGGTGTGCATCCTCTACGCCGTGACCAACGGCTACCTGAAGGACGTGGAAGTGGAGCGGATCCCCGAATTTGAGGCCCGGCTCTCCGAATATCTGGAGAACCGGCACAGCGGGATCCTGGAGGCCATCCGCGCCACCGGCAAGCTGGAGCCGGACACAGAAGAGGCGCTGAAGGATGCCCTCACCGCCCTGCTGGCGGAATTCAATCCGGTATAAGGAAGGAGGCCGCCCATGGCTGGCGTTTCCACCAAGGAGATCAAAAACCGCATCAAGAGCATGGAGAGCACCAAGCAGATCACCAAGGCCATGGAAATGGTCGCGGCCTCCAAGCTCCGCCGGGCCCAGACCCAGGTGCTATGCTCTCGGCCCTATTTTGAGATCCTGTACGAAACCATCAACGACATTGTGGACTCCAACCGGGAGTTCTCCTCCCCCTACCTGCTGCCCCGGACGGGAAGCCGGGTGGCCTATGTGGTCATTGCCGGGGATCGGGGCCTGGCGGGGGGCTACAACAGCAATATTCTAAAGCTCTGCTATGCCGAGATGGAGGGGAAAAACGCCTCCGTCCTTCCCCTGGGAAAAAAAGCGACGGACTTTTTCCACGCCAGGCAGATGCCCATCCTGACGGAGGCCTACAGCGTCGCCGAGGATGTGTCCGTAGGAGACTGCTTCACCATGGCAAAGACGCTATGCAAAGCCTACCTGGCGGGAGAATTTGACGAGATTCGGGTGGGTTACACCAATTTTGTCTCCGTTCTGTCTCAGACCCCCGCTACCTTACGGCTGCTGCCATTGCTGCGGCAGCAAACCACGGAAAAAAAGCCTTCCGGCCCGGAGATCCTCTACGAACCGGACAGCGGGGCCGTGTTTGACGCCATCATCCCGGAATACCTGGGCGGTATCCTCTACGGCGCTCTGTGCGAGAGCCGGGCCGCCGAGCAGGCCGCCCGCCGCACCGCCATGGACTCCGCCACCTCCAACGCGGAGGACATGATCGCGGACCTGAGTCTGAAATTCAACCGGGCCCGCCAGGCCGCCATTACCCAGGAGATCACCGAGATCGTCGCGGGCGCATAGCCCATTACTGTATAGACAAGGAGTTGTAGCCTATGGCGAAACATGTGGGAGCCGTGACCCAGGTGATGGGCCCGGTTCTGGATATCCGCTTTGAAGACGGGCAGCTGCCCCAGCTGCTCAGCGCCATTGAAATTCCCCACGGGGAACGCACCATTGTGGCGGAGGTGGCCCAGCACATCGGGGACAATGTGGCCCGGTGCGTCGCCATGAGCTCCACCGACGGCTTGCAGCGGGGCGCGAAGGCCTACGATACCGGCAGCTCCATCACCGTGCCCGTGGGCGAGGAATGCCTGGGCCGGGTGTTCAACCTGCTGGGCCAGCCCATCGACGAGCAGGGGCCGGTTGCGGCCCAGGAGCGCTGGCCCATCCACCGCCCCGCCCCCAGCTATGAGGAGCAGGAGCCCGCCACGGAGATCCTGGAGACCGGCATCAAAGTGGTGGACCTGATCTGCCCCTACGCCAAGGGCGGCAAGATCGGTTTGTTCGGCGGCGCCGGCGTGGGCAAGACCGTTCTCATTATGGAGCTGATCAACAACGTGGCCAAGGCCCACGGCGGCATTTCCGTGTTCACCGGCGTGGGGGAACGGACCCGGGAGGGCAACGACCTGTACCGGGAGATGACCGAGTCCGGCGTTCTGCACAAGACCGCCATGGTCTACGGACAGATGAACGAGCCCCCCGGAGCCAGAATGCGGGTGGGCCTTTCGGGCCTGACCATGGCTGAGTATTTCCGGGACGTGAAGCACCAGGACGTGCTGCTCTTTATCGATAACATCTTCCGCTTTACCCAGGCCGGTTCCGAGGTCTCGGCCCTGCTAGGCCGGATGCCCTCCGCCGTGGGTTACCAGCCCACCCTGGCAACGGAAATGGGCGCTCTCCAGGAGCGGATCACCTCCACCAAGGCCGGCTCCATCACCTCCGTCCAGGCGGTCTACGTCCCGGCGGACGACTACACCGACCCGGCGCCCGCCACCACCTTCGCCCATCTGGACGCCACCACCGCTCTGGACCGGGGCATCGCCTCCCTGGGCATCTACCCGGCGGTGGACCCCCTGAGCTCCACCTCCCGCATCCTGACCCCGGAAATTTTGGGCCGGGACCACTATGAGACCGCCCGGGGCGTTCAGCGGATCTTGCAACGGTACAAGGAGCTGCAGGACATCATCGCCATCATGGGCATGGATGAGCTTAGCGAGGAGGACAAGCTGACCGTGGCCCGGGCCCGGAAGATTCAGCGGTTCCTGTCCCAGCCCTTCACCGTGGCGGAGCAGTTCACCGGCTATGAGGGCAAGTATGTGCCCCTGAAGGAGACGATCCGGGGCTTCCGGGAGATCATCGAGGGCAAGCACGACCAGATCCCCGAGTCCTATTTCCTCTTTGCCGGCACCATCGACGAGGTAGTGGAAAAGTACCGGAGGGATCAGGCATGACCTCCTTTCCCCTGAAAATCGTTACGCCTGACGGGCTGCTGTTCGACGGCCAAGCGGAGGAGCTGATCGTCCGCACCACCAGCGGGGACATGGGCATCCTGGCGGGGCATCTGCCCTGCGTGGCCCCCCTGGGTATGGGCCGGGCGGTGATCGTCACGGATGGCCAGCGGCGCTACGCCGCCTGCATCGGTGGGATGCTCTCCGTCACAGACCAGGGCGTGACCCTGGTGCCCACCACCTTCGAGTGGGCGGACCGGATCGACGTGCCCCGGGCGGAGGCCTCGGAAAAGCGGGCCAAAACGGTCCTTGCCAACAAGTCCGCCTCCGACGCGGACCTGCGCCTGGCCGAGGCCCGGCTCAAGCGGGCGCTGGTGCGGAAAAGCGTGGGCAGCAGACAGTTTTAAGGAGCCGAAAAGGCCGCCGGTCAAGCCGGCGGTCTTTTTTGCTATTTATCTTCTTTTTTTGCCCGTTCCATGGAAAATCCCGGGAAATATTCCTCCACAAAGTCCACTTTTTCCACCTGAAATTCCCGGCCGTCCAGGTACTGGAGCGGGCCGCCGGGGGTCGAAAAGCGGAAGGCCAGCCGGTAGGCGTACAGAGCCTGATAATTCCGGTCAAACCGCCTGTCCAGCTTTCCGTATTTCCCATCCCCCAGCAGGGGGTGGCCGGCGTGGGCAAACTGGGCCCGGATCTGATGGGTCCGGCCGGTGATCAGGCGGCACTCTACCAAAGAAAGTCCGTTCCGGCTCTCCAAAACCCGGTAGTCCGTCCGGCAGCTCTTTGCGCCGGGCTGGGGCTTGTCCGTGATAAAGACCCGGTTTTTCACCGAATCCTTGAAGAGGTACCCGGTCAGCGAGCCCTCCCGGGGCTTGGGGGTCCCCTCCACAATGGCGAGGTAGGCTTTTTCCAGCTCCCGGTCCTTGATCTTCTGATTGAGAATCCGCAGGGCCTCCGCGTTTTTCGCGGCGATCACGATGCCCCCGGTGTTCCGGTCGATCCGGTTGCACAGCGCCGGGGCGAAGGCGTTCTCCCCTCTCGGCCGCCACTCCCCCTTCTGATACAGATAGGCCTGGATGTGGTCGATCAGGGTCCGGCCGTACTCCGCCCCGTCATGGGGATGGACCGCTAAACCCGGGCGCTTATCCGCCAACAGGATGTTTTCGTCCTCGTACACCAGATTCAGCCGGGGGCTCGTCACGGTGAGGTAGGCGTTGTCCTGCCGGGGGGGCTCAAAAAACTCGTCGTTGATATAAAGCTGCAGCACGTCCCCGGCTTCCAGCCGGGTGTCCCGCTCCGCCCGGGCGCCGTTGCGCTTGATCCGCTTCAAGCGGATGTACTTCTGGGCCAGGGAGGCGGGAAGCAGGGGCACCGCCTTGCTCAAAAAGCGGTCCAGACGCTGGCCCGCATCGTTGGGACCGATGGTCAATTCCTTCATTACAGCAGCGTCTTTCCAATGTCCTGGTCAAAGTGGCGGTTGATCTGCTCCGTGAACTCCTGGGCGGCGTTGTAGCCCATCTTCCGCTGCCGGTTGTTCATGGCCGCCACCTCCAAAATAATGGCCAGATTCCGGCCCGGGGTGATGGGAATGGTGTTCATGGGAACCTTCACCCCCAGAATGTCCATGTACTGGTCCTCCAGCCCCAGCCGGTCGTACACGTCCTGGCTGTTCCAGGGTACCACGTTCACCACCAGATTGATCTCGTTTTCCAACTTGATGGCGCCCACGCCAAATAAGGTGGCCACGTTGATGATGCCGATGCCCCGCAGTTCGATGTAATTGCGGATCAGCTCCGGAGCGGTGCCCACCAGGGAGGTCTCGGAGATTTTCCGAATCTCTACAGCATCGTCGGCGATCAGGCGGTGGCCCCGCTTCACCAGCTCCACGGCGGCCTCGCTTTTGCCGATACCGCTGTCCCCCACCAGGAGGACCCCCTCGCCGTAGACCTCCATCAGCACCCCATGGCGGGTGATCCGGGGGGCCAGGGCGGCTTTCAGATAGGCGATGATGGCGGAGACGATGGTGCTGGTAGCCTCCGGGCTGCGCAGCACGGTGACATTGTGCTTTTTGGCGACATTCATCAGCTCCGGACTGGGCTTCAGGTTCCGGGACAGGAGCAGCGCCGGGAATTTGTAGGAAAACAGCCGATCCAGGGTCAGGGCCCGCTCGGTGGCGGTGAGCTTGCGCAGATAGCTGGCCTCCACGTTGCCGATAACCTGGAGGCGCATGGGTTCAAAATGATCAAAGTATCCCGCCAGCTGGAGCCCGGGCCGGGCCACGTCCTCCACCGTCAGCCGGATGGAGCCATAGTCGGTGGCGCTGTAAACCACCTCCAAATGAAACGCCTGCACCAGCGTTTTCAGCGGAACACTGTAGGTCTCTACCATATTCAGACCTTCCTTCACCCAAAATTCCTACCGGCGGAGAGCATCATTCCTCCGAACCCTGTCTTACTGGGCTATTATACCTGCTGAAAAGCAAAATAGCAATCAAATTTTCAAAAAAGATAAAAAATTACGAAAAAGGACTTGCTTTTTTCCCGAAACTCTGGTATCATACTAGGGCGCTTTGAAAAGCGCGGGCCAAATCAGTGTGGATAGGAGGTGCGGGAATGGCAAAGTGTGATTATTGCGGCAAGGGTGTGACCTTCGGAATTAAGGTCTCTCACTCCCACAGACGCTCCAACCGGGCATGGAAGCCCAATGTCAAGCGCGTCAAGGCCATCGTCAATGGAACGCCGTGCCATGTGTACGCTTGTACCGGATGCCTTCGTTCCAACAAGGTCCAGCGTGCCATCTGACAAATTCAAACCGGCGCCGAGAATGGCGCCGGTTTTTCACCCATTTTGGGATTGCGCGGAGGGCCGTTCCATGCTATAATAGCCCAAGGTATCTATTATACTTCGATTCTTAGTTTTTTCTCCCGCCCTATCGGGCGGGAGAAAAAGACGCCGCAAAGGAATACAAATCGTTTTCCGCCTTTCGGGCGGAAAAATCTGTACACAGCGGGAGAAAGGGGGCGCTTCCCATGCGAATATTGGTTCTGTCCGACTCCCATTCGGTGCTGCGCACCATGCGGGCCTATGTAGCCAAAATCAAGCCCGACGCCATCATTCACCTGGGAGACTATTACGCCGACGGGCAGGTCCTGGCGGAGGAAAATCCCCACCTGGTGGTCCACCAGGTGCCGGGAAACTGCGACCTGTACCGGGTGCCGGGGTCCACAGCTATGACTCTGTGCTACCCCGTGGGCGGCGTGAAACTCTACAT
Source organism: uncultured Oscillospiraceae bacterium (assembly GCA_947626085.1). Classification (GTDB taxonomy): domain Bacteria; phylum Bacillota; class Clostridia; order Oscillospirales; family Oscillospiraceae; genus Faecousia. The sequence goes on along the minus strand of CANQQU010000034.1, from coordinate 18,402 downwards.
GACCCACGGGCATATGCAGCATGTAAAACTGGGTCTGGACCGGCTCCTGAAGGACGCCCGGGAGGCCCACGCCCAGGCGGCGCTGTTTGGGCACACCCACGAGCCCCTGTGCCGTCAGGAGCCTGACGGGCTTTGGGTGCTGAATCCGGGCAGCTGCGGCTTTGCCGGGACTGCCGGATTGATCGAAACAAGGGATGGCGCCATCGTCCGCTGCGCCATCCTGACCAGGGAAGATTTGGAGGAAAAACCATGATCCTGACGGTGGATATCGGCAACTCCCATATTGTTCTGGGCGGCTTTGAAGGGGACGCCCTCCGGTTCCAGGCCCGTCTGCGCACGGAGCCGGGGAAAACCGCGGATCAGTACAGCGTGGATCTAAAGATCCTGCTGGATGTGAACGGCCTTGCCCCCGGCCAAATCGAAGGCGCCATCATCGCCAGCGTGGTGCCCCAGGTACTCAACGACTTCCGCGCCGCCATTGAAAAGCTCACCGGCAAGCACCCATTGGTGGTGGGTCCGGGGCTGAAAACCGGGTTAAACATCCTTCTGGAAAACCCCGCCCAGACCGGCGCGGATCTGGTGGCGGCGGACGTGGCGGCCCTCAGAAGCCACCAGCCGCCCCTGATCCTCATCGACATGGGCACCGCCACCACCTTCTCGGTGCTGGACAAAAACGGGGCCCACATCGGCGGCTGCATCTGCCCGGGGGTCCAGATCTCCCTGGACGCCCTCATGAGCCGCACCGCCCTGCTGCCCGGCATCCAGCTGGACAAGCCCAGGCGGGTCATCGGCCGGAACACCATCGACGCCATGCGCAGCGGCGTTCTGCTGGGCGCCGCCTCCATGCTGGACGGCATGGTTGCCCGCATCGAGGCGGAGCTGGGCCAAAAGGCCACGGTCATCGCCACCGGGGGCATCGCCCCCTTCCTGACGCCTCTGTGCGCCACCCCCATGATTTACGACCAGGACCTGGTGCTGAAGGGGCTGGCCATCCTCTACCGGGAAAACCGGCGGAGCTAGAGTACCAGCAGCATAGCGACGATCGCCGCCACGCTGCCGGCAATGGCCAGCATCAACAGGCCGTCCAGAAGCCGGTGGCTCCACTTTACCTTGGGCGCGGCGTTGGGAAAGGGAATGGGCTCCCGCATGGGCGGGGCGGGCATGGGCTCTAAACGAAGGGCTGCGGACTGTCTCATCAAAAATACCTCCTTGTGAATTTCTGACACAAGGATATCACAGATTCAGTCCGCCAGAATGGACTAATTCACCGTTTCTTCCAATTTCTATCTCTTGCATCTAGCCGAAAAATGTGCTATACTAGAAAAAACGCGGGAAGCCCGGTTTGGGCGCGGAGGTGGCCTATGCGCGACGGAAACACGATGACAGATAAATATCTCTCCTTCCGGGAGCGGCTCCAGCCGGGTCTGGACGCCACGGGGTCGTTTTTGGGGGGCGTGGGCCACGCTTTCAAGCTGGTGGTTACATACCTGGTGCGGATGCGCAAGGTCCTGCTGTCCATCCCGGTGCTGGTTTTGGCCGTTCAGCTGGCCCAGTACAACACCGAGCATCTGCCGGAGCAGGTGGGGATCGACCTGCAGACCACCGGGGAATTTGCCCTGGTGATCTCCCGGAACGCCGCGGTGATGGGGCCCCTGGTGCTGACGGCGCTGTGTCTGGTGCTGATGTTCTGCTCCCGCAGGACCATGTATCCCTGGATCATCAGCGTATTCTCCCTGGTGCTGCCGCTGCTGCTGCTGTTGACCAATATGTACCCGGCGTAAAATTTTTTCGCTCCCGCCCAAAAGGCGGGAGCGTTTTTCGTAACGTGCAGGGGCGCGGGCAAAGCAGTGCGGATGCTTTGACGGTTTCGCGCCCTCTGTGCCGCTGGGCGGCAAACTATCATTTGTCAGCGTGCAAGTATGGTGTAAGTGGCTTCCCAGTTTCGCAAAATTTGCACGTCTGAAAAGCCTGCTTTCTTTAGAACCTCGATTTCATGCTCCACTGTCAATGGCGTGTCATAGTGATAAAACGCATTTGGTTCAAGGCCCTGCTCGCTTTTCAGTCTTTCCAATTCAGAAAAGTAAAATGCTTCTGCTTCATCCGACTCCGCGAAATAATCTGTCAGAACGAAATATCCGCTGCCTGTCAGGGCGGTATTCAGCTTCTTGTACAGTTGCAGCTTTTGCGCGGCGGTAAAGTGATGGAACGATTCGACTGACACGGCGGCGCCATAGCGGTTTGCTTCAAAAGGGATATCGAAATAAGAACCACAAATTAGTTTGATTTTACGGTCTGAAAATTTCCGCTCCAGTGCTGCCAGCATATCGGCTGATAAATCTATCCCTACTACTGACGCCTCACCGTTCAAGGTAAAGTAATATGCAAGTTCAAGTCCTGTACCGCAGCCCAAATCAAGCACGTTTGCATCATGTTCCATCGGCAGTAGGGCTGCTGTATAGGGATAAAACTCTTTCGCGCCCTTGATTTCTGTCATCATGTGTTCGTCATATCCGTTCAAACGTGCGTTGAAAAAGGCATCCATTTTCTCAAGTTTCATATGATCCTCACGAAACCCCAAATTTATCGAATATTTATTATTTATTCTACCTCACTGTGGAACGAGATTCAAGGTGCCTGCCAGCTCCGCAAGCGCTTGTTTGTATTGGTTCCGGATCTATTATTGGTCGATTACTTCCAAATCCCACAACCACCCAAAGTATAAATAAGTTATATACAATACATATCACAACTATTGAAACCAAGATCATTCTACTCAGACCTTTTTGTTTCCTCACAAAAAGATAAACAGAGCAAGTGATAACAATTATGATAGAAACAACAACCAGAATAGGATTAAGCAACACAGTGGGATTAAACCTAAAACTTGTTATCATATTTTCTCCAATCCATCAATCTTGTATATATTTTTTTGCTTCTGACCTTTAGCATAATGCTACCATTTCAATATGCTAAAGTCAAGAATTTCCTCTTTGATTTATAAGTATAAAGGCAGCGATCCAATTTACCTTCTGAGGAAGGGCGCTATCAGGTTGCTGTCTTGAATCAAACGATTGACTCTCAAAAAGCGAAAAGCAGGCGGGATTTTTCCTGCCTGCTGCTTTTAATTTTTGGGGTATTCCGCCCACCACGAGGGTTCAAGTCTACAAAAAGCGGAAAAACAATAGTGTGCCTTTGCATTGTGGTAGGTTTATTCACAATTTTGTAGTACGATTTATTAAGGAATGTGCCTTTCCGCCCAGGAAATGATCAATTTTTGGGGAACAACCAGATCAATACATGACGAGGAGAATATTGCGGTGGAAAATGAATTGTTGAATTTACTCCATCTCCAATGGGAGATCGTGGGTGTTTTTCTAGGGAATTCCAGCGCGGCCTGCGACCTGGACGCGTCCCCGGAAAGGAGAAATTGTGTGATCCCGCTTCTGATGGCCGCTTCCAAGGGGAAGGTCATTTCCATGAACGAGGAAAGCTGTAACTGTCCGGGCGGTGCCACCGGGTGCTGCTTTGGGGACGGATTTACCAGGAGGAACCCGAACATCCACAAGCTGCTCTCCCAGGGTTTTGGGGATCACGCGCCGCCGCAGGCGCGGGAGCAAATGAAATATGGGGAGCGGTTTTTCTGCTCGGAAGAGCTGGCTTTGAAGTGGCGCAATGCCATGCCATATTCGGAAAAAGGATATCCCCGGGTTGTATTCGCGCCCATCAGCCGGTGGGGCGAAGTGGGAAGGCCCGACGTGGTTTTCATTCTCGCGCGGCCGGATCAGCTCTCCGCGCTGGTCACCATGCTGGGTTCCCACAACGGCGAGGCGCTCAATACCATCGCCCCCTTCGGGGCGGCCTGCCAGTCGATTGTATACGCGGTGGATCAGATCGAAAAAGAGCGGCCCATGGCGGTGATGGGTCTGTTCGATATCTCCCAGCGGCGGGAGGCGCTGGCGGATTGTCTGTCTCTGACGATGCCCTATGCTCTGTGGGAGGGGCTGACGAAGGACCTGGACAAGAGCTGCCTCACCACCCACGCGTGGAAAGAGATCGAAAAAAGGTTGTAAACCGGTTCCTTGGAATTTACGGAAAAAAAAGAGAACGGGCGCGGCGGCTCCTTTGAGAGCCCCCGCGCCCGTTTTTTTGTGGGTGCGGCTATAGAACAGAAAGCCGATTTCCCGGGACAAGGCTTGCCCTTAAAGGCGATCCGTTCCGCAGTTTGCCTCCGGGCGCACAGGGATGGGGATCAAGACGCTGAGCAGAAAAATACCGTCCTCTGTGGAGATGTTCATGGTCCCGCCGTAGCGCTCGGCGATGCTTTGGATGCTTTTGATCCCAAAGCCGTGGCTGCGCTCGTCCGCTTTCGTGGTACGGGGCAGCCCGTTTTCCATGGTGAGGGCTCCGTCAAAGTAGTTTTCAATTTGAATGAAAGCCGCCCCATGCCGGTTCAGCACCGTCACCGCCACGCTGCGCCGCGCCATGTCCCGGACCGTACAGCTCCCCTCCACGGCGTTGTCCAAGGCGTTGCCGAACAGGGTGTAGATGTCCACCGGCGACATGAAATCCAGCAGCTTTCCCTGGGCCATGCAGGTCCAGGAGATGTGGGCCCGTTCGCAGAGCAGGCTCTTCTCCGTAAGTACCGTGTCCAGCACTTCGTTGCCTGTCTTGCTCACCGCGTCGTAAATCAGCACGGACCGCTCGATCTCCTCCAACCCCGCGTCCTGCTCCCGGCGGTCCCGCACCATGCGCAGGGCCGCGATCTGGTGCTTGAGGTCGTGGCACTTTTGATTGATGATGTCGATGTTCTCTTTAGAGAACTCATACTGCTCCTGGAGCTGACGGCGCAGGCGCCGCTCCGTCTCCACGTCGGACTGGAGCGCCACCTCCCGGCGCTGCTCTGTCTGGAGCCACAGAATGAACAGGCAGCTGAGCAGGTCGTAGATCATGCAGATGCTGTACACCACTGAACCTTCGGCGGACTCGCCAAAGCCTTCGATCAACCGGGCGGCATAGTTCAGCACCAGCGCGATGAACAGCACCATGCCGGCTGTGAACAGCGCCTTGCGCCGGCCGGCGTGATAGCGCCCGTCCCGGGGCAGCCGCCGGGCAAAAGCGTAGTAGCAGACGGCGCCCACCATCAGGATCACCAGCCAGTTGGCCCAAAAGCTCAGGGTGTCTCCCTGGTAAAACTCCCCCCACAGAGCGGTGCATACGCAGAAGCTCATATGCTGGGCCGCATAGGCGCAGGCCATTCCATAGAGGGCATCCGTCCAACTCAAGCAGGCGCAGAGGCGGAAAGTCAGCAGAGAAGCCGCCAGCGGCGCCCCCATATAGACAATTAGAGATAAAAGCGATCCCGCCGTCACCGGCGGAGCGCCGCTCTGATCATATATTTGAGAATTCAGCATCCCCAGCCCACCTTCGATCAGGAAGGCCACGAGGATGGCGCAGAACAGCCTCCTGCCCCAATGCCGCTCCCGCCGCAGGGGCAGGAGGAACACCGCCGTCATCACCATCATGGCCTGCATGAAGTCCGGGCGGAACAGATAATATAGATATAAACTCACGCGGGGCCTCCCCCTTTCGTTTCGTTAAGCAGAGCCTGGAGAAATTCTTTTCGCCGGTGCCTGCTGATGGGCAGCCGCTCTCCCGCCACCAGGACGTCATTGGCAGTCACCGCTTCCACAAATCGGAGATTGACCAGGTAGCCGTTGTGGCAGCGGGTAAATCCATACTGCTCCAGCTCTTTTTCCACCTTTCCCAGGGAACGGGCACCGGTCTGGAGCAGCTCTCCGTCGGCGGTGTGGTAGCGGAGTTGGTGGCCGTAGACCTCCACAAAGTAGAGGCGGGACAGGGGCAGCCGGACCATATCCCCGTCCTGACTGAGGATGATCGAGCTGCTGGTCCTGCCCCGCAGGATACGCGCCGCCTTTTTCAGCTTCATCGCCAAGCTGTAGTAGCTCACCGGCTTGAGCACATAGTCCAGCGCGTCCACTTCATAGCCTTGGATGGCATATTGGGCCAGGTTGGTAATAAACATGATGAGGACATCGGCATCCCGCCGGCGGATGCTCCGGGCGGTGTCGATGCCGTTCATGGCAGGCATATCCACATCCAGGAGCAGCAGGTCCCACTCCGCCGTGTAGCGCTCTACCAAGGTGGCCCCGTTGGGGAAGGTATCGACGTGGATCTCGATTTGCTCTTCTTGGGCAAACCTGCGCAAATGCTCCTCCAGCTTCCAGGCAAACGCCGGCTCGTCCTCCGCGATGGCGATGTGAAGCATGAGACCTTCCCCCCTTCCTTACCGCGCCGTTCCCGACGCAAATCTATCATTTTTAGTATAGATGTTTCCACCAAAAAAGTCAAGATTGCCGGCAGTCAAGGCCACGGGCTTCGCCTGTGGCCTTGATTTTGCGCGTTTTGGGCAAAGAGACGGTATTTTACGATTGTGCTTCCAGGAACGCGGCGAGCTGCCATTCCAGCTCCGGCCCCCACCAATCCCGGTATGCTTTCTCCTCAGCTTCAGCTTTAAGAAAGGGAGCGGTGGAACCACCGCCCCCTTTTGGTCCGGATATATGTTTTTCTTTTCCTTTGGTCCGGGCCTGGTTGGCGATTGGAAATTCCCCAACCAGGCCCTATGGAGATAAAGAGGATCAAGCCGTTTTCTTTTTGCGGAAGGTGAAGTACAGCCAGGCGCCGCAGCCCGCCACAGCGGCCAGGTCCACCACCACCAGGACGATGATCCACCAGGCGAAGGGTTCGGTACGCACCGGCGGCGTGATGGGATCATGGCTGGTATCGGCGTTGTAGAGCGAGTTGGCATACTGGGCGCTGAGGTACATATAGGTGTTGTTCTTCACCGCGCTGCGGAGCCTCTGGTTAAAGGTGTTGGAGTCCGTCTCATAGGTAAGCTCCGCGGGATTGCCAAACATTCCGGCCACAAAGAAGCCGCTCATCCACAGGTCGCCGCCGGAGCGGAACTGATGGTCGCCGTTCATGTATTCGTGGTGGTCGCAATAGTCCGTGAGGACCGCGCCGCGGAAGCCCCATTCGCCCCGGAGCACACCGTCGTCGCTGATCAGCGCCTCGCTGCCGCCGGCCCAGATGGCGCCGATGCGGTTGTAAGAGGTCATGATGCCGTTGGCGCCGCCCACCTGGATGGCCAGCTGGAAGGGCTTCAGATAGACCTCCCGGAGGGCCTGCTCCGTGATCCAGGTATAGATGCCGTCACGGTTCCACTCCTGCTCATAGAGGGCCAGGTGCTTCAAATAGACGTACATCCCAGCGTTTTTGGCGCCCCGCACAGCGTTGGCGGCCATGATGCCGGAGACGTAGGCGTCCTCGGAATAGTACTCAAAGTTTCTGCCGCCGAAGGGGCTGCGGTGCATATTGATGGCGGGGCCGTACCAGCCGTTGATGCCCATATTCACGCCTTCTCTGCCCAGGGACAGGCCCATTTCATAGGCCAGGTCCTTGTTGAAGGTCTGGCCAAGCACGGTGGCGCTGGGGAAGCCGGTGCCGACGCCGTACATCATGGCCATGCCGAAGCTGCCGATCTGGTTGGGGCCGTCCAGATCCACCGTGCCGGGCTTGCCGATGGAGGCGGCTCCCCCGTTGGAGGCGTAGCCGTTGAGCACCATGGTGAGGGCCTCGGTCTTATCCAGCTGATCCAGCAGTTCCTCCCAGCGGGGATCGTCGTAGTCCGCGCCCAGGGCCAGGCCCAGCTCACTGACCGTGCCGTCCGCGTTGGTGACGGACAGGCCGTTGCCGGCGTTATAGGTCACGGGTTCGTCGCTGCTGTCGATCCACGCCTGGGCGTCCGCCTCGGTATAGAGGTTGGTGTCGATCAGGTTCTGGGTCATCTCCCGGTTGGGGGCCAGCGCCGCGGGGAAGGTGCCCGCGAAATCCGCCCGGGACAGCCAGGCGATCTGAGCGCCGGAATCGCTGCCGTCAACGGAGATGCCGTCCATGGCATCGCTGCCGGTGAACTTGTTGGACACTACCGCCCCGGTGATGGGGTCGGTCTCATACTGGGTGGCCTCGATCTGATATGTGATCACGCCGCCCTCGGTGTTCCCGGCCGCTTTGACCGTGTGGGCGTCGCTGCGGAGGCTGATCTGATAAGCGCCCGCGTCCAGCTCATAGCCCGCGAAGCCGTTGTTGTTCAGATCATAGGCGTCATACGAGGCCATATCCTCCACCTTGAAGGAGAGGGTCACGTCCGCGGAAGCGCCCGGCTCGATGACCGGGGTCTTGGCGTAGTCTGCCAGCACCACGGAGGACTTCTCGATCTCGCCCTGGATATAGGGGGCGGTGAAGTAAACCTGGACCACGTCCTGGCCGGGCGCGCTGCCGTCGTTGGTCACCCGGACGGTCATGGTGATGGTGTCGTCCTTGCCCAGGGTGGTGCCTGTCTCGTGGGAGATCTCCGTCACTTCCCAGGAGAACGTGGTGTAGCTCAGGCCATAGCCGAAGGGATACTGCACCACGCCCTCATAGCCGGTGCCGTACTCGTTGGAGACATTGTCCCAATAGCCCTCGGCGTCCGCCGTCTCGAACCACTTGTAGCCCACATAGATATTCTCCACATAGTCTACATAGGCCACACCCTGATAGGGGGTGGTATTGTCGCCTACGTTGCCGTTGGTGACGATCATCGGATACATGCTGCTGGTGGCATTGGTATAGTAGCCTTCCCCCTCAAAGCCGCCGGAGTTCGCATAGCTGGCGATGGTGGCCAGATCATAGGGATAGGTGTCCACCAAATGGCCGGAGGGGGTGATGTCGCCGTAAAGCACCTTGGGGATGGCGTTGGCGCCGGTCCAGCCGGTGCAGCCCACGATCAGGCAGGCGTCCAGCCCTTCGATGGTCTTCAGGAAGCCCAGCTCCATGGTGTTGAGGGAATTGATGATGACAATGACCTTGTCATAGTGGGCGCCCACATATTTCAGTAGCTCCTCTTCCTCCGTGGAGATCTCCAGATAGGTGCGGGTGGCGTCCTGATTGTCGGTGCCGTTGGCGTGGGCCGTGGCGTCAAAGGCGTCCTTGTACTGCGCCTTGGGCAGATCGTTGCTCTCGCCGGACACCCGGCCAAGGACCACCAGGGCCGTGTCGGAATAGGCCTCCGCGTTCTGGAGCAGGTTGTCGGTGTAATAGCTGCTATCGTCGATGGACGGCTCATACAGCCGGGAGAACTGATAGCTCCAGGTATTCAGCGCGCCATTGGCGGCAAAGGGGCGCTCCCCGAGGTAATTGGTGTACATGTTGATGAGCTCTTCATTGTACTCGATGCCGGCGGCTTTCAGCGCCTCCAGGATCCCCACGGGGGCGCTGCCGTCGCCGGGCTGCTGCACCTGGCCGGAGCCGCTGCCGCCGCGGACCCACTGGGTTGCGGACCAGCCGAACACGTTGACCTTGGCGGAGTCGGTCTTGCTCAGCGGGAGTACACCGTTGTTGTTCTGGACCATCACGATGCCCTCGCCCTCGATCTGCTCAGCCAGCGCCGCGCTGGTCTGCCGGGCCGCCTGGAGCTGTTCCGATTCACCGCTGCCCGCCAGCATACCGGTGAGCATGTCCGCGAACATTCCGCAGGCGATGTTCACGACCAGCAAAAGCACCAGGATGATCGATGTGACCACGATCACGACGGCCTTTTTCCCTTTCCCACTTTTCTGTCCGTTTTTCTTCATGATATCCCTCCTACAAAAATCGCCGCGTAAAAATACGCCCAGTTTACACGGCAGCTACCTTTATTATACAAAAAATAAATGGAACGGGGGCGAGAGTTCCTAATTGGTCCTTTTCAGTGCCTAATTGGCAGAACGGCAACGGGTCAGCCCCCTCGTTTCTGGGGCAGCCGCACGGTAAACACGCTGCCGTTCTCCGGCGCGCTCTTCACGCCCACCTTCCCTCCGTGGAGGGTGACGATCCGGCGGACGATGGTCAGTCCCAGTCCGTTCCCCTCCGTCCGATGGGAGGTGTCGCCCTGGTAGAACTGGTCAAAGATGTGGGCCTGGACGCTCTCCTCCATGCCGGGGCCCTCGTCCTGGATGGCGGCCACCAGGTCGCCGCTCTCCTGTTTCAGCGTCAGCTCCACCGTCCCGCCTGGGGGCGAGAATTTCACCGCGTTGTCCAGCAGGTTCACCCACACCTCTTTCAGTTGGGCCTCGTTTCCGGAACACATCAGCTCCTCCCCGTCGAACCGGATGTCGATCTGTTTGGAGCGCCACTTCTGCTCCATGAGAAGGATTACCTGACGAAGCTGCTCCGTCAGATCGAATTCGGTCACGCCGGTGAGGATCGTCTGGGCCTCTACCCGCCCCAACGCCAGCACATTGTTGGCCAGCTCCGCCAGCCGGTGGGCCTCCTCGCTGATGATCTGGAGATATTCCCGCCGCTCCGCCGGGTCCATCTCCTCATCCTCCAGCAGCAGGTCGGCGAAGCCGCCCAGAGAGGTGATGGGGGTCTTGAACTCGTGAGAGAAGTTGTTGACAAAATCCTTCCGCAGCAGCTCGGTGCCCCCCAGCTCCTCCGCGGCGGTGTTGAACGCGGCGGCAAACTCCTTCAGCTCCCGGGGCCGCAGCCTTCCCCCCTCCGGCGTCCGCACGGAAAAGTCCCCGGCGGCCAGCCGTTTCATATCGTCCACCATGCGTAAAATCGGATTCAGGATAAGGGCCCGCAAAATCGCCATGACCCCCCCGACAATGAGAAACCACATGAAAAACTGAGACAACCAACCAATGACAGCAATCAGGGGAAACTCCAATTGTATCCAGCCCTGAAAATAGCAAAAGGAAAAGATCCCTGCCGCCGTCAGTCCAATGATCCCCACGACAATAGACAGCGCCAGTGTGAGCAAAAAGGTCAGCCCAATGCTCCGTCCCGGCCAGCTTTTGGGGCGCGATTGTTTTTTCATGTGGAATGCTCCTTTCTGACTGCCCGGTAGCCGATCCCCCGGACCGTCTGGATCTCAAAAGCGGGACAGTCGTAGAACCTGGTCCGCAGGCGGTTGATGTGGACATTGACCGTGTGTTCGTCGCTCTCCGAGTCCATGCCCCAGATCTCGTCCAAAAGCTGCAGCCGGGTGAAGGTGCGCTCCGGGTAAGCCAGCAATTTATAAAGGAGATTAAATTCCTTGGGCGGAAGAACCTGGATGTCCTCCCCCCGCCGCACCGTGTGGGAGTCATAATCCAGCACCATATCCCCCACGGTGATCCGCCGCTCGTCCACGATGCGGGCGCGGCGCAGCAGGGCCCGGATGCGGAGCAGCAGCTCCTCCTTATCAAAGGGCTTGGTCAGATAGTCGTCGGTGCCCACCAGGAATCCCGCGCGCTTGTCCTCCGGCAGGGCCTTGGCGGTGAGCATCAAAATGGGCAGCGTGCTGCCGGTGTCCCGGATCATTTCCGTCAGGGCCAGGCCGTCCAGCCGGGGCATCATGACGTCGCACACCAGCAGGTCCACATGGACCTCGTCCAGCTTCCGCAGCGCCTCCTCTCCGTCGAAGGACGGCACCGGCTCATAGCCCGCCCGGCTGAGAATGGCGCAGAGCAGCCGGTTGGTCCTGGCGTCGTCCTCCGCCACCAAAATTTTGAACATGGCGCTCCCTCCTTTTTTTGATACTATACTACCAAAAAGTAAACGAAAAATAAACAACGTCGTTTATCCGAAGTTGATTTTTGTTTGGTATGCTCTCAGCACAGTTCAGAGGGAACATTCCCAGAAGGAGGACATGATGAAAAAAAAGAAAAAGAGCGGCCTGATTTGGGCCTTGATCGCGGTCATCGCAATTATAGCGGTGGGAGCCGTCCTGTTATTCTTCCGCCCCGGGCAGGGGGCGGCGCCGCGCGCGGCGGCGGATATGCGCTCCGCCACAGCGGAGACCGGCGACATGATAATCACCGTCTCCGCGTCCGGAGCCCTTCAAATGGCCGCCGCCGAGGACGTGACCATTCCCGAGGGGGTAGAGCTGGACGAAGTCCTGGTGGAGCAGGGCGATCCTGTGGGTCAGGGGGATCTCCTTGCCACAGTGACCGCAGACTCCATCCGCTCCGCCCTGGCGGATGTGAACGATCAGATATCCGCCGCGAACAGCCGCATGGCCCAGCTGGCCGACGCCAGCGAGTCCGCGTACATCCAGGCCGGTGTGGCGGGCCGGGTCAAGGCCATCTACGGGGCGGAGGGCCAGGCTGTCAGCGAGGCCGCGCTGGAGTACGGCGGATTGCTCCTGTTGTCCCTGGACGGCAAAATGGCGGTCACCTTGCCGGCCACGGATCAGGTGGCGGTAGGCGATTCGGTCACAGTCACCCGCTCGGACGACTCCACCAAAACGGGAACCGTGTTGAAAAACGACGCGGATGGCCTGGTAGTGACCCTCACCGACAACGGCCCAATGCTGGGCGAGGAGGTCACTGTCGCCACCTCGGAGGGTACGGCCCTTGGTTCCGGCACGCTGAGCGTCAACGCCCCCATGATGGTCACCGGCTACCGGGGCGTCATCACCGATGTTCTGGTTGAGGAAAATGACTACGTCTACGCCTCCACCAGTCTGTTCGAGCTTACCGCTCTGGGCCACACGCAAGCCTATGAAGAGCAGCTCGCCCAGCGGCAGGAGCTGGCAGACCGGCTGGCAGAACTGCTTCAGTTGGAGCGGGACGGCGGCATTATCGCCCCCTTCGATGGCACCGTCCGGTCCGTGCCGGACAGCGGACTCGGTACCAGCCGCTTCGCCCTGTCCCCCAACGGCGATATGACCGTCACCGTGGAGGTGGATGAGCTGGACGTCCTGTCCATCCAAGAGGGGCAGGAGGCCGACGTCACGGTTGCCGCGGCGGGGGACGGCAGCTTGTCCGGTACCGTCGCCGCCATTGACCCCTTCGGCAGCAGCGCCAACGGCGTGACCAAGTATTCCGTGAGGATCACTGTGCCCAGAGCGGAGGGAATGCTGCCGGGGATGAACGCCTCGGTGGAGATCGTTGTCAGCCGCAAGGAGGGCTGTCTGCTGATCCCGGAGGACGCGCTGAACCAGTCCGGAGCGACGACCTTTGTCTATACCGGCTACGACCCCGAAACCGACACCTACACCGGGGAAACGGAAGTGACCACCGGGCTGTCCGACGGCGTCTATGTGGAGATCACCGGCGGGCTGACCCAGGGGGCTACGGTCTACTATCGCTATGCCGAGGCCGAGACAGAGGATAACGCCGCGCCCTGGCAGAACATGGGCCCCTGGGGGAACTTCGGTTGAACGGGGGCGATGGTATGATCATCCTAAAAGACGTCTGTAAGCGCTATCAGGTGGGCGGAGAGACGGTCAATGCCCTGGACCACGCCTGCCTGCATATCCGGCAGGGGGAGTTTGTAGCCATCATCGGCCCCTCCGGCAGCGGAAAGTCCACGCTGATGAACATTATCGGCTGCCTGGATCTGGCGGACAGCGGGCGCTATGAGCTGGATGGCCAGTCCATCGAGGAGTATAGCGAAGAGGAGCTGGCGAAGATCCGCAGCAGAAAAATCGGCTTCATTTTTCAGAATTTCAATCTGATCCCCAAGCTGACCGCCGAGGAAAACGTGGAGCTGCCCCTGATCTATCAGCAGCTCCCAAAGCGGGAACGGCAGGAGCGGGTTATGCAGGCGCTGGAGCAGGTTGGGCTGTGGAACCGGCGGCAGCACAAGCCCACGGAGCTGTCCGGCGGCCAGCAGCAGCGGGTGGCCATTGCCCGGGCCCTGGCGACCAAACCCGCCATTTTCCTGGCCGACGAACCCACCGGCAATCTGGACTCCAAAACCACCGGCGAGATCATGGATATTTTCCACAGCCTGCACCGTCAGGGCAGCACCATCGTACTCATCACCCACGACAGCGGCGTGGCGGCCCAGGCCGCCCGGCGGGTCCACATTTTAGACGGCAAAGTGACGGAGGAGGAGACGGTATGATCGTTCAAACAGCCAAAATGGCCCTGCAGGCGGTGTGGGGCAGCAAAATGCGCTCCTTTCTCACCATGCTGGGCATCATCATTGGGGTATTCGCCCTGGTGGTGCTGGTGTCCCTGATGCAGGGCTCCACCGACTATATCGCCGGAGAGATCTCCGCTCTGGGCGGCAGCTACTATACCGTGCGGATCGAGGACGACCACAACAAGCCCCTGTCCATGGACGACCTGGACGCCATCATGGCGGAGGGTCTGGGCTCCGCCGCGCCCCTGGGACAGACCTATGTCACCGGAAAGAACGGCCGGGCCAGCGACGCTTTCCTGCTCTACGGCACCACCCCGGTCTATTCCGCCATCAATGACCTGAGTGTGGAGTACGGCACCTTCCTTCGGCAGAGCAACGAGGACAACCACAGCCGGGTGGCGGTCATCAACCGAGCGGCCGCCCTGGATCTGATGGGCACCCTGGACTGCCTTGGCCAGGACATTCTGTTCAACGGCATCCCGTTCCGGATCATCGGCATCCTGGCGGAGGACGACGGCATGGCCAGTATGTTCCGCATGCAGGACTATGTCGCCTATATCCCCTACTCTACCGCTCAGCGGATGGACCCGTCGGTGTCCTCCGCGCTTGGCAGCTTCTATTTCAGCGCCCCGCTGGACGCGGACCCCGAGCAGGCCCAGGACCGGCTGGATCATTGGCTCCGGGAGCGCTTTGACCAGGATGAGGACGCGTACTCCATCGCAGACAATACCGCCATTGAAGAGACGATGCGCTCCGTCACCGGCGTTCTCCAGACCCTGATCGGCGGCATCGCGGCCATCTCTCTGATCGTGGGCGGCATTGGGATCATGAACATCATGCTGGTGTCGGTCACGGAGCGCACCCGGGAGATCGGCATCCGCAAGGCCATCGGCGCCAGCCGGCGGACCATCCTGCTCCAGTTCCTGCTGGAGGCGCTGGTACTCAGTCTGTTGGGCTGCGCGTTGGGCCTGGCGCTGTCCGGGATCACCCTGGCCATCGTCTCGCTGGCCTCCGGCATCTCCTACTATGTGATCAGCCCGGGGGTGGCCGCCATCGCCATTGTCTTTTCTTCCCTCATCGGATTGATCTTCGGCCTGTATCCGGCCAACAAGGCCGCGGCGAAGCCCCCCATCGAGGCACTCAGGTACAGCGAGTAAAAAATCAAACAAGAAAGGTGATACAAAGGCCGCGATCTGAGCAAGTGATGTGAAAAAGCACAGCCACCGGCGAAGGGAAGTTGTCAAGCAAAATTAAACGCAAAACCACCATAGATTAAAAACCCAGTTCGGAATTGTACTGAACTGGGTTTTTATCGTCCAAGGCGGTGAAAGGCCGTCTGTTACGCGCCTGCGGTTGGACAGACTGGAAGCTCGAACCAGAATATGCAGTTGTTTCTGTTGTCAACGCCGAATTTCGCTCCATGCGCTGTTAAAATTTCCTTCGCGATGGACAATATGTTTTCCCGCATCAGGGCGACGCCTTTGTTCTGGATGAGAAAAATAAGCGGCTTATATTCCTTCGCGGTCAACTCCGTCTTTACGCCGTCCACAAAGACCTCATGGGAGCGCGCGTCCACGCGAAGCCCTTCTCAATTTGTGTTGCGAATCCCCCGTGCTGCGTCATATAAAGCGCATAGCATGTTCCCTTTTGTGATAGAAGTTGGTCATGGCTGCCGCTTTCTACGATTTGCCCATGATCCATGACGACGATGATGTCAGAGTCACGGATGGTAGAAAGGCGATGCGCAATGACGATGCTGGTGCGGTCCTTCATCACGCGCTGCATGCTCCCACAGTGCGTTTGATGGCAAAAAACCGGCTCTGTTTTTCCTCCGTGCCCGGGGAAAGGTGGAGCCTTCCAGCGCCCTTCGCACCCTAATTTAAACCTCTTGATAGCCTTCCCCCATGAAGCAGATGCGAAGCTAAAAATCGGGGCTGGATTTCAGCTTTGAAAATGATAATATTCGTGTTATAATGGGGCCGAAAAAAAGGAGGATTTTGGAATGTTTGAAAAAAGGAATTGCGCAGCTCGGCGGGTTGCCGTTGGAGCGGCGCTGGCGGCGGTCCTGCTCCTGTCCGGTTGTGGAGCGGAAGGATCTGCCCAGACTTCGACCAATACGGTAGCTCCGGGCGTCACCGGGCCTGTGGAATATGGGGACTGGAGCCCTGCCTCGGAGAACACTTTCCGGGTATCCTTCCTCGTGGATGGACAGGAGATCGATGTGCAGGAGGTCCCGGAGGGACAGTCCCTGGCGGACGCCCCGGAGGTGTCGATCCCCGGCCTGATCTTTGGCGGCTGGGAGAATGAAAACGGAGAACTGACGGAACCGGTGGGGGCGCTCATTTATGGGGACACCACCTACACCGCAAGGCTGTACCCGGACCTGACCAGCCATGCGGCTTACCTGTTCCCGGATGAGAACGGAGCGATCCACCCGGATGATGCGCTGACGGCGGATGATCTGGCGGCGGCCCTGAATGCACTGGTAGTCCCCGGTGGGGAGAGGCACCTTCCCGGAATGCCGCTGGGGGACTACCCCCTGACCGGAGAGGTACTTTCCCATGTGCTGGCCGGCTGCTTTCCCGGCAGCGGAGCGGCGGAATTGTCGGATTTGGAATCCGTGACCAGGGCGGAATTTGCCCGGACCATGAACACCCTCCTGGCCCGTGGGGGAGAAAAGGTACTTTTCAAAGATGGTGCGGTGCCCTTCCCCGATCTGGCGCTGAACCGGGAGGACGCGGAGGATGTCCTGGAAGCAGCCCTGGCGCACACGCCGGATGAAAACGGGGAGATCCTTCTGGAAGGACTTTTGGGCCGGAATTGGGCGCCTGGCTTCTTCCATATCGCCGGGTATCTCTACTATGCCGATGAGGCTGGGAACCTTCTGAGAGACGCTGACTATGGCTCTTTCCACTTCCTACCGGACGGGCGGTATACCAGCGGCGACGAGGAATTGGACGTCCTGGTGGCGGAGCTTCTGGCGGGCTGGATTGCGGAGACTCCGGAAGCGGAGGGCGATGCCCTGCTGCAAAAGGCGTATCTCTACATCCGGGACATGACCTACTCCGGCGGGAACCACTACGATTTTGGGGCCGTGGGCTGGGATGTGGAGGAAGGGAAAAAGATGCTCTCCAATCACCATAACAACTGCTACGGCTATGCCGGCGCGTTCTGCGCCCTGGCCCGGGGGCTGGGCTATGACGCCTGGTGTATCAGTGGAAAAGCGCTTGCCAAGGCGGCAGAACACGCCTGGGTAGAGGCGGAAATCGATGGGGCCACATACGTCTTCGACCCGCAGCAGGAAAACCGGCGCATGGAGCAGGGCCGCAGAAAAGGCGACTTTGAAATGTACATGATGTCCTACACTTATGCGGCTGATTGGTTTTACATCCGGCCCAGTAAATAAAATGAACCGGATCCGGCATAACCTGCATCGGATCCGGTTTTAAAAAAAGCAAGGAGGTATGGATCTTGCCGCGGCGGCAAATGCTTTTTAGCATTTTCGTATTTTTAGCCGTCATTAACACTTGACATATGAAAAAGGATTGTGCTAAAATCGTGGTTAGCAGTTAGTTATTGCTAACTTGCGGCAAAAAGCCTCTTATTGTAAAGGAAGATGGAATAGACTATGAAAACAAACGCGGAACGGGCGCGGGAACGATTGACGATGTCACCGGAGGCGGAATTCTCTCTGGAGAGGGACGGTTTCATCGGCGCGCTGTACAGGCCGGAGCGGGACGAATATCCCGGAAAGGCCGTTATCATGTTCGGCGGCAGCGACGGGATATACAATCTCACGAAGCTGGCTGCGGAGCAGTATGTGAAGCGCGGCATGACCGCCCTTGCGCTGGCGTATTGGAACGAGCCCGGTCTGCCGGAGGGCTTTGCAAAAGTCCCGGTGGAGTCTGTGGAAAAAGCCGCGCTGTGGCTGCGTGGGCAAGGCTTTGAAAAGGTCGGTCTGTGGGGGATCTCCATGGGCGCGGAGCTGGCGCTGCTGGCCGGGAGCCTGATACCGGGGCTGATCTCCTGCGTGACGGCGGTGTGCCCGACAAACATCTGCTCGCAGGGCTTCGTGAAGAAAAAGGGCATTCAGCAGCTGGAATGCTCCGCCTTCAGCTGGCGTGGGAAGGAACTGCCCTGGGCAAGGCTGAAGCTCTCTAAAGCCGCCATTCTCCGGGACAGCCTGCGGGAAAAAAGCGTCTGCCTGCGCTCCTGCTATGAGGATGCGGTGCGGAACGCCCCGGAGGAGGCGCAGATCAAGGTGGAGAACATCGGCGGTCCAGTGCTTCTCATCTACCCGGAGTATGACGCCATGTGGCCCTCTGAGCTGGCGGCGGAGAAAATCAAGGCGCGGCTGAAGTGTGCGGATAAGTACGAGTCAGCGAAGGAAGAAATTACAGCGATTTGCTACGAAAACAAAGGCAGATACGGTTATCGCCGCGTCAC
>CANQQU010000033.1 GCA_947626085.1 uncultured Oscillospiraceae bacterium | reverse complement strand
GTAGTTGGTGACGGTGAGCCTCACCGGTTTCAGCACGGCCATGACCCGGGTGGCGGTCTCGTTCAGGTCCTCCCGTAAGCAGTGTTCCAGGAAATCGTAGGCGATGGTATTGGGGGCCTTGGCCACGCCCACCCGGTCGCAGAAGGTACGGATGCTCTTGGGGGTGTAGCCCCGGCGGCGCAGGCCGCAGAGGGTGGGCATTCTGGGGTCGTCCCAGCCGGAGACCCGGCCCTCCTCCACCAGCTGGCGGAGCTTCCGCTTGGACATGACGGTGTGATCGATGCCCAAACGGGCAAACTCGATCTGCCGGGGATGGCAGGGGACGGAGACATGCTCCACCACCCAGTTGTAAAGAGGCCGGTGGTTCTCGTATTCCAGAGAGCAGAGGCTGTGGGTGATGCCCTCCAGGGCGTCCTGAATGGGGTGGGCGAAGTCGTACATGGGGTAGATGCACCACTTGTCCCCCTGGCGGTGGTGATTCATGTGCCGGATCCGGTAGATCACCGGGTCGCGCATATTGAAGTTGCCGGAGGCCAGGTCGATCTTGGCCCGGAGGGTGCAGGCGCCGTCGGGAAATTCCCCGGCCCGCATCCGGCGGAACAGGTCCAGATTTTCCTCGATGGGCCGGTCCCGGTAGGGAGAGACGGCGGGATGGGTCAAATCTCCCCGGTACTCTTTAAATTCCTCCGCGCTCAGCTGGCAGACGTAGGCCAGGCCCTTCTGGATCAGCTCCTCGGCAAACTGGTAGGTCTGCTCAAAGTAGTCCGAGCCGTAGTAGAATCGGTCGCCCCAGTCGAAGCCCAGCCAGTGGATATCCTCCTGGATGGCCTCCACATACTCCGTGTCCTCCTTGGTGGGATTAGTGTCGTCCATCCGAAGATTGCACATCCCGCCGTACTTTTCCGCGGTGCCGAAGTCGATGATCAGGGCCTTGCAGTGGCCGATGTGGAGATACCCGTTGGGCTCGGGCGGGAACCGGGTGTGGACCGTCTTCCCCTCGAACTGCCCGCCGGGGGCGATGTCTTCGTCAATAAAGGCGTGGATAAAATTTTTGCTTTCAGTTGCTTCCGCCATGATGCGTTCCATCCTCTCTTGTGCCTTTTAATGATGTGTCATTATACCCGATTTTGACCGCGTTTGCAACCGAAAATCCCGCCGAAATCCCCGTTTTACCTGAATGGGAATGTGTGGATTTTGCACAGGCCGCCGCTTCCCGGCGAGGGGAATTGTGAAATTTGCGAAAACTCTCTAAAAATTTGAAAAATTTGGGTTGTCATTTCGGCTGTCATATATTAAAATAGGGGAGAATAAAGAAGGGGGAATTGCTTTGCCTGAACGGAAATACGACCGCGTTCTGCTCAAGCTCAGTGGAGAGGCTCTGGCGGGGGACGCCCACCGGGGGCTGGATTTTGAGATCATCGGCCAGGTGTGCCAGGCCATCAAGGACTGCGCCGCGCTGGGGGTGCAGATCGGGCTGGTCATCGGCGGCGGCAACTTCTGGCGTGGGGCCAAGGACGGCGCGGATAAGATGCAGCGCTCCCACGGCGACGCCATGGGGATGCTGGCAACCTTGATGAACGCCATCGCCGTGGCGGACGCCCTGGAAAAGCACGGGGTAGAGGCCCGGGTCCTCTCGGCGCTGGAGATGCCCAAATTCTGCGAATACTTCACCCGGGACCTGGCAGACCGGTACTTAAAAGAGGGGAAGGTCGTGGTCTTCGCCTGCGGCACCGGCAACCCCTACTTCTCCACGGACACCGGCGCGGTGCTCCGGGGGGTGGAGATCGAGGCCGACGCCATCCTCATGGCGAAAAACGTGGACGGCATCTACTCCGCCGACCCCAACGTAGACCCCACTGCCGTCAAATTCGATACCCTGACCTATGACGAGGTTCTGGCCCGACACCTGCGGGCGACAGACACCACCGCCATGACCCTGGCCATGGACAACCACATGACCTTGGTCTGCTTCGCACTGAAGGACCCGCAGAACATCCTACGGGTGGTATGCGGCGAAAAAATAGGAACCATCGTTAAGGAGGACTGAAAAATGAGCGTAGACTTCAAGGAATTTAACCGGAAAATGGACAAGACCCTCAGCGTGCTGGATGATAATTTCGGCGCGGTGCGGGCGGGCCGGGCCAACGCCCGTGTTCTGGACCGGATCACGGTGGAATACTATGGTCAGGGGACGCCCCTGAACGGAGTTGCCACCATTTCCTCTCCGGATGCCCGGACGCTGGTGATCCAGCCCTGGGACACCAAGCTGCTCAAGGATATCCAGAAGGCCATCCAGACCTCCGATCTGGGGATCAACCCCCAGAACGACGGGCGGGTGATCCGTCTGGTATTCCCCCAACTCACCGAGGAGCGCCGCCGGGACCTGACCAAGCAGGTCAAAAAGTACGCCGAGGAGGCCAAGGTGGCTCTGCGGAATATCCGCCGGGACGGCATGGACTATGTCAAGGCTTTGAAGAAGAAGTCCGAGATCACCGAGGACGAGCAGAAAAAGGCCGAAAAGGACCTTCAGGAGCTGCTGGACAAGTACATCAAAAAGGTGGACGACGCCCTGGCGGTGAAGGAAAAGGAACTGATGGCGATTTGACCGGCAAATCCACCGGGGCCCCATGGGGCCCCCGGTTGGTATTTGCAATTTCTGAAATCAGGGAGAATTGATGGGAGATTCTGTTTTACCGCCGCCCCGGCATATTGCCATCATCATGGACGGCAACGGGCGGTGGGCGAAGTCGCGGGGCCTGCCCCGCACCGCCGGCCACGCCGCCGGGGCGGAGGCTTTTCGGCGGATCGCCAACCACTGCCGGAGTCTGGGCGTGGAATATTTGACCGTCTACGCCTTTTCCACGGAAAACTGGCGGCGCTCCGGGGAGGAGATCGCCGGGATCATGGGCCTGCTGGAAAAATACCTCCGGGAGGCTCTTGCGGATATGGACAAGAACCGGGTACGGTTCCGCTTTTTCGGGGACTTAAGCCGCCTGAGCGAAAAGCTCCGGGCGCTGTGCCGGGACGCGGAGAACCGCTCGGGAAGCTATGACGTGCAGGTGAATTTCTGCCTGAACTACGGCGGGCGGGACGAGATCGTTCGGGCGGCCCGGGCCTTTGCCCAAGCCGCGGTCCGGGGAGCGGCGGACCCGGAGGCGTTGACGGAGGAGACCTTTTCGGAATACCTCTACTCCGCCGGCGTGCCGGACCCGGAGCTGATCATCCGTCCCTCGGGGGAGAAGCGGATCAGCAATTTCCTTCTGTGGCAGGCCGCCTACGCGGAATTTGTCTTCCAGGATATTTTATGGCCCGACTACCAGCCGGAAGATCTGGACGCGGCCATTGCGGAATACCACCGGCGGTCCCGCCGGTTTGGAGGCGCTTAACGAATGATGTCTACAAGAATTATTACGGCGGCGGTGCTGCTGCCGCTGCTGCTTTTGACGGTTTTGGTCCTGCCCAAGATCTTTACCGCCATTTTATTTGGGGTCATGTCCGCCTTTGCCGCCTATGAGCTGCTCTATTCTACGGAGCTGGTCCGGCAGCCCCGGCTGGTGGCGTACAGCATGGTGGCGGCGTTTTTGGTCAACCTTTGGAGCTATTTTGGCTCCCCCGAGGCCTGGGGGATGCTGGGGGCTCTGGTATTCACCACCCTGCTCTTTGGGGAGATGATGGCCTCCCATGTGAAGGTGCGCTTTGAGAAGGTGGCGCTGTGCCTGGCGGCGGGGCTGCTGCTGCCGTTCCTGTTGTCCGGGCTGGTGCGGATCCACGCTGGGAAGTACGGGCGGTATCTGATCCTGATCCCCTTTGTCCTGGCCTTTCTGTCGGACACCGGGGCGTATTTTGCCGGTCGGGCATTCGGGTCTCACAAGCTCTCTCCGGTGATCAGCCCCAACAAGACTGTCGAGGGGGCCGTTGGCGGCGTGCTGACGGCCATGCTGGGCATGGTGATCTATACCCTGATTATGCAGGTGGGCTTCCAGTTTAAGGTCAATTACCTGTTTGCCCTGGTTTACGGCCTGCTGGGCTCTCTGGGCGCCATTCTGGGGGACCTCTGGTTCTCCGTGATCAAGCGCCAGACCGGCATCAAGGACTATGGCAATCTGATCCCGGGCCACGGCGGTATTCTGGACCGCTTCGACTCCATGATGGTGGTGGGGCCCCTGACCGAGGCTCTTCTGCTGCTGCTTCCCGTAGTGGTGGGGGAATAAAATGGTCCGCAATCTTTGTATTCTGGGCTCCACCGGCTCCATCGGGCGGCAGAGCCTGGAGGTGGCCGCCCATCTGGGCATTCCCATTTCCGTTCTGGCCGCCGGGACCAAGATCGATCTTCTGGCGGAGCAGTGCCGGACCTTTCAC
Source organism: uncultured Oscillospiraceae bacterium (assembly GCA_947626085.1). Taxonomy (GTDB): domain Bacteria; phylum Bacillota; class Clostridia; order Oscillospirales; family Oscillospiraceae; genus Faecousia. The sequence goes on along the minus strand of CANQQU010000033.1, from coordinate 21,873 downwards.
CCCAAGCTGGCGGTGACCGCCACCCGGGAGGGGGCGGACGCTCTAAACCAGGCCCTGTCCGACCAGCCCATCCAAATTGCCTGGGGGGAGGCGGGTCTGCTGGAAGCCGCCGTCTTTCCGGAGACCGACTGCGTCATCACCGCCGTGGTGGGGATGCTGGGCCTAAAGCCCACCCTGGCGGCCATCGCCGCCAAAAAGCGCGTTGGCCTTGCCAACAAGGAGACCCTGGTCTGCGCCGGGGAGCTGGTAATGGCGGCGGCGGCCCGTCACGGGGCGGAGATTGTCCCTGTGGACTCGGAGCATTCCGCCATTTTTCAGTGCCTCATGGGCTGTGCCGACCGCCGGGAGGTGGAGAAGCTGCTGCTGACCTGCTCCGGCGGGCCCTTTTTCGGCAGGAGCCGCAAGGAACTGGAGACCGTCACCAGCCGGGACGCCCTGCGCCATCCCAACTGGCGGATGGGCCCCAAGATCACCGTGGACTGCGCCACATTGATGAACAAGGGCCTGGAGGTCATCGAGGCCATGCGGCTCTACGGCCTGCCCCAGGAGCGGGTGGAGGTGCTGATCCACCGGCAGAGCATTGTCCATTCCCTGGTTTCGTTCCGGGACGGGGCGGTGCTGGCCCAGCTGGGGGCCCCGGATATGCGGCTGCCCATCCAGCTGGCCATGACCTATCCGGAGCGGGTGGAGAGCCTGGCCCCGCCGCTGGATCTGACGGCCTGCGGGCCCCTGACCTTTGAAAAGCCGGACCTGGAGACCTTTCCCTGTCTGGCCCTGGCCCTGGCCTGCGCCCGGGCGGGGGGGACCGCCTGCGCCGCCATGAACGGCGCCAACGAGGCGGCGGTGTCTCTGTATTTAAAGGACCAAATCGGGTTTTACGATATTTATCGCCGGGTCTCCCAGGCCGTGGAAGCGGTCCCCTATGTCCGGTCGCCAAATCTGGATCAGATTTTGGAGGCGGACCGGCTTGCCCGGGCCCTTGCCGGGAAGCTCTGACGGAAAGGAAGGAACATCTTGAGCATTCTCTTTGCCATCGTGCTGTTCAGCGTGCTGATCTTTGTCCACGAGCTGGGGCATTTTATCACCGCCAAGCTCTCCGGGGTGCAGGTCAACGAATTTTCCCTTTTTATGGGCCCCGCTATCTACAAAAAACAGGTAGGGGAGACCCTGTACGCCATTCGTTGCATCCCCATCGGCGGCTACTGCGCCATGGAGGGGGAGGACGAGGAATCGGAAAATCCCCGGTCCTTCCAGCGGGCCGCCTGGTGGAAGCGGCTGATCATTCTGGCCGCCGGGTCCTGCATGAACCTGCTGGCGGGGCTGGTGATCTTTGCCATCGTCTTCGCCCCGGCCCAGCAGTTTGTCACGCCTGTGGTCGCGCAGATGGAGGAAAACTGCTCCATGGCGGAGGGGGGCCTCCAGGTGGGGGACCGGATCCTGGCGCTGGACAATGAGCGGATCTACGTTCAGAACGATTTCTCCATGCTCCTGAAGCTCAAGAAGGCGGAGGCCCACGACATGACTGTTCTCCGGGAGGGGCAAAAGCTGGTTTTGAAGCAGGTGCCCACGGTGATGAAGGAATACGCCAACGAGGACGGCACGGTTTCTCTGCGCTATGGGCTGAGCTTTTCCGTGGAGAAGGCCACTTTTGGCAGCCGGATGGCGTATGTCTGGAATACGGCGGTGGACACGGTACGCATCGTCCGGCTGAGCCTTCAAATGCTCCTGACCGGCCAGGTGGGCCTGCAGGATATGTCCGGGCCGGTGGGCATCGTCCAGGAGATCAGCAACACGGCGGCGGCGTCCCCGGACGCCCTGTCCGCCTTCCTCAATATGCTCTATTTCGGCGGCTTTTTGGCGGTCAATCTGGCGGTGATGAATCTGCTGCCCATTCCCGCCCTGGACGGCGGGCGGATCGTCTGCCTGCTGCTGACCACGGCGGCGGAGGCCATCTTCCGCCGGAAGATCGATCCCAAGTACGAGGCGTATCTCCACGCCGGGGGCATGGTGCTGCTGCTCCTGCTCATGGCGGTGGTGACCTTCAAGGACCTATTCACCATTTTCCGGGGGTAGAACCATGACAAGATCCATCCAGGTGGGGGACGTGCTGATCGGCGGCGGCGCGCCGGTATCCATCCAGTCCATGCTGAACAAACCCACCACCGATATTCCGGGCTGCCTGGAGCAGCTCGCCGCGCTGAAGGCCGCCGGGTGCCAGATCGCCCGGCTGGCGGTGCCCAACCGGGCGGCCGCTCGGGCCTTTGAGGATATTTGTAAAGAAAGCCCCCTGCCGCTGGTGGCGGATATCCACTTTGACTATGAGCTGGCCATTCTGGCCGCCCAGGGCGGCGCGGCCAAGATCCGCATCAACCCGGGCAACATTGGCGGCGCGGACCGGGTGCGGGCGGTGGTTGCCGCCTGCCGGGACCGGGGCATTCCCATCCGTATCGGCGTCAACGGCGGCAGTCTGGACAAGGCGCTGCTGGAAAAATACGGCCACCCCACCGCGGAGGCCCTGGTGGAGAGCGCCTTTTCCCACATCGCCCTTTTAGAGCAGGAAGGGTTTTACGACATCTGCGTGTCCATGAAGTCCTCGGACGTTTCCACCATGGTCCGGGCCGCCCGGCTGTTCCGGCAGCGCAGCGACTATCCGCTGCACATCGGCGTGACGGAGACCGGGCCCATCGAAATGGGCCGGATCAAGTCCGCCATGGGCATCGGAGCCCTGCTCTTAGACGGTATCGGCGATACCGTCCGGGTCAGCCTCACCGGTGACCCGGTGGAGGAGGTTTTCGCCGCCAAAGCGATCCTCAAGGCCGCCGGGGTGCGGAAGGAAGGGGTCAACATCATCTCCTGCCCCACCTGCGGTCGGACCCGGATCGACCTGATCGGCCTTACCAACCGGGTGGCGGAGGCCCTCCGGAACTGCGAGAAGCCCATCACCGTGGCGGTCATGGGCTGCGTGGTCAACGGTCCCGGGGAGGCCCGGGAGGCGGATATCGGCATTGCCGGTGGCGACGGCTGGGGAACATTGTTCCAGAAAGGCCGGGAGCCGGTAAAACTGCGCTATGAGGAGCTGCTGCCCGCCCTTTTGGCCCGGATCGACGCCCTTTGATCCTATTTTGGAGGCAACCATGAACCAAAGCATCCCATTTTTCAAGCTGTTTTCGGACTATCACCCGATGGACGCGGTGGCGAAGGCATTTTCCGACGCCCAGGTGCTGCAGCTGGACATCGACGTGGTCCGCCGTAGTATTTCCGCCCAGGTTCACAGTCCCGCATACATCCCCCGGCGGCTCTACGATCAGGCCGTCGGGGAGCTTCGTGATTTATACGGAGCGAACCGGTTTTCCCTGAAGCTGACCTACCCCGCCGGGGAGCTTTCCAAGGTGGAAAACGAGGCGCTGCTGGAGCTGTTCGTCTCCCAGAACTCCATGAACCGGGGCTCTCTGGCGGGCGCGGCGTGGGAATGGGCGGGAAACACCCTTACCATCCGCCTCCGGGGCAACGGAAAAAAGGCCCTGGAGGAATCCGTCCCCATGGTCCGCCTGGCCCTGATGGATCAATTCGGCGCCCAGCCGGAGATCGTCATCGAAGCCGGGGCGGATTTGTCCGGCCAGGCCCTGTTTGACGCCATGGACGCCATCCGTGTCAGCGCCATGGGGGACCTGCCTTTGCCCCTGGCCCCCAGGGAGAAGAAATCCGCCGCCACCCAGGGAGATCACGCCTGTTTTTATGGCCGACCCATCAAGGGCGCGCCCATCCCCATGGAGCAGCTGGATCTGAATATGGGCACCGTGGTGGTGGAGGGGAAGATCTTCGCCCTGGCCCACCGGGAACTGAAAAAGCGGAACGCCTGGGTGATCAACTTTGACATGACCGACAATACCGGCTCCATCCGGGTCAGCCGATTCATGGAGCAGGGGGAGGCCAAGCCGGTCCTGGAAAAGCTCCGGGTCGGCGCGGTGGTGAAGGTCAAGGGCAAGCTCGGCGTCAATAATTTTGACAATGAGATCAATTTAAGGCCCGACGCGATTCAGTTCGGCCAGGCCAATCCCCGCAAGGATCTAAACCCCGACGGCAAGCGGGTGGAGCTGCATCTGCACACCACCATGAGCAACATGGACGCCCTGACGGACACCGCGGCGGCAGTGAAGCAGGCGGCGGCCTGGGGCCACCGGGCCATCGCCATCACGGACCACGGGGTGGCTCAGTCCTTCCCCGACGCCATGAAAGCCGCTAAGGGCACCAAGGTAGCGGGCACGGACCAGGATATTAAGATCCTGTATGGCTGCGAAGGATATTATGTAAACGATGTGGATGACCGGATCGCGGTCCACGGCCCCCAGGACGGAGACTTTGACCGGGAATTTGTGGCCTTCGACCTGGAGACCACGGGCCTGTCCTCCCGGACGGACCGGATCATCGAGATCGGCGCCGTGATTTTGAAAAACGGGGAGGAGCTGGACCGGTTCCAGACCTTTGTGGACCCGGAGCGGCCTCTGGAGCGGCGGATCGTGGAGCTGACCGGCATCACCGACGAGATGCTCCGGGGCGCCCCCAAAATTGAGGAGGTCCTTCCGAAATTCCTGGACTTCTGCGGGGACCGGCTCCTGTGCGCCCACAATTCAGAGTTTGACACGGGCTTCATCCGTGCCGAATGTGCCCGGCAGGGGCTTGAGTACCGCTTTACGGACCTGGACACCCTGATCCTGGCCCAGAATCTCATGCCCCAGCTGAACAAATTCAAGCTGGACGTGGTCTCCAACGCCCTGAGCCTGCCGGACTTCAACCATCACCGGGCGGCGGACGACGCCAGGACTTGCGGGCTGATTTTGATGAAGTTTCTGGAAATGCTGACGGACCGGGGCGTGACCACCGTCCAGGCCATCAATCCGGCCATGGCGACCCTGCGGGCCAAGAACCGGGTACTGGACCGGCACCCGAAGCACATCATCCTGCTGGCCAAAAATCAGCAGGGCCTGCGGAATCTGTACCATCTGATCTCCGATTCCAACCTGAAATATTTCAAGCGCTTTCCTCGGATCCCCAAGTCCGAGCTGATGGAGCTGCGGGAGGGGCTGATCGTCGGCTCCGCCTGCGAGGCTGGAGAGCTGTTCCAGGCCATCGTGGACGGCAAGAGCGAGGACGAGCTCCGGCGCATCGCCTCTTTCTACGACTATCTGGAGATCCAGCCCCTGTCCAACAACCGCTTCATGATCGAGCGGGGCACGGCAAAGGATGAGGAAGCCCTGCGGAATTTCAACCGCACGGTAGTCCGGCTGGGCCAGGAGCTGGGGATCCCCGTGGCCGCCACAGGGGACGTCCACTTCCTGGACCCGGAGGACGAGATCTTCCGCCACATTCTCCTGGCCTCCAAAAACTTTGAGGACGCCGACCGGGAAAATCCCCTGTATTTCCGCACCACCGACGAAATGCTCCGGGAGTTTTCCTACCTGGGGGAAGAGAAGGCCCGGGAAGTGGTCATTGATACCCCCAACCGCATCGCCGATATGTGCGAGACCCTCCGGCCGGTGCCCAAAAATCTGTTCGCCCCCACCATTGAAAACTCCGTGGAGGATCTGAAACGGCTGGTCAGCGAAAAGCTCCACCGGCTCTATGGGGACGATCCCCCTGAGATCATCACCCGGCGGGTGGAGACGGAGATGAACGACATCATCAACTGCCACTATGACGTGATCTACATGTCCGCCCAGAAGCTGGTGCAAAACTCCCTGGAGCATGGGTATCTGGTGGGCTCCCGGGGCTCCGTAGGGTCCTCCCTGGTGGCCTTTTTGTCCGGCATCACCGAGGTCAACTCCCTGCCGCCCCACTACCGGTGCCCCAAGTGCAAGCTGGCCGACTTCCAAGTACCGGAGGGGTACGACTGCGGCGCGGACCTGCCGGACCGGGACTGCCCTAAGTGCGGCGTCCGGATGGACAAGGACGGCTTCAACATCCCCTTCGAGACCTTCCTGGGCTTCGGCGGTGACAAGGTGCCGGATATCGACCTGAATTTCTCCGGAGAGTATCAGGCCAAGGCCCACGCCTACTGCACGGAAATGTTTGGCAAGACCCATGTGTTCCGGGCGGGGACCATCGGCACCGTGGCGGAAAAGACGGCTTTCGGCTATGTGAAGCGGTACCTTTCCGAACGGAACCGGACCGTCTCCCATGCGGAGGAGGCCCGTCTGGCCGCCGGGTGCGTGGGGGTGCGGCGCACCACCGGGCAGCACCCCGGCGGATTAGTGGTCATTCCCCAGGAGAACGAAATCTGGGACTTCTGCCCAGTGCAGCATCCGGCGGACGATCCCAACTCTGACCAGATCACCACCCATTTTGAATACCACTGCATGGAGGAGAACCTCCTGAAGCTGGATATGCTGGGCCACGACGATCCCACCATGATCCGTATGATGGAGGACATGACCGGGGTAGACGCTAAGTCCATCCCCCTGGACGATAAAGAAACCATGTCCATCTTCACCTCCTCCAAGGCGCTGGGCTATGAAAACGACCCCATTTTGGGACCCACCGGGGCGGTAGCCATTCCGGAATTCAACACCCGGTTCACCCGGGGCATGCTGCTGGACACCATGCCCACCCGGTTCAGCACCCTGCTGCGGCTCTCCGGCTTTTCCCACGGCACCGACGTGTGGCTGGGCAACGCCCGGGAGCTGATCCTGTCCAAGACCGCCACCACCGAGGAGGCCATCGGCTGCCGGGACGACATCATGCTCTACCTCATCCAAAAGGGGCTGCCGGAAAAGCGGGCCTTCAAGATCATGGAGGCCGTGCGGAAGGGCAGGGGACTGCCGGAGGGCGCCGAGGGCGAAATGCGCTCCGCCGGGGTGCCGGAGTGGTACATCGACTCCTGCAAAAAGATCAAGTACCTGTTCCCCAAGGCCCACGCCGTGGCCTACGTCATGATGGCTTTCCGCATCGGCTGGTTCAAGGTCAACTATCCCCTGGCGTTCTACTCCGCTTATTTTTACCGCCGGAGTCAGAAGGGGGGCTTCGACGCGGTGCTGATGACCCACGGCATCGAGGCGGTGAAGGCCAATATCAAGGCCATCTCCGGCAACGACGACGCCACAGACAAGGACGAGGACCTGTTGACCACCCTGGAAGTGGCCTACGAATTCTACCTCCGGGGCTTTGAGTTCCTGCCTCTGGACCTGTACAAGAGCCACGCCACCCGGTTTGAGATCGTGGACGGCAAGCTGCTGCCTCCCTTCGTCTCCATCTCCGGACTGGGGGAGACCGCCGCCTGGGATCTGGTGGAGGGCCGGAAGGGAAGGGAGTTCCTCTCCATCGAGGAGGTGGCGCTGGCCTGCCCCAAGGTCTCCAAGACCCATATCCAAATGCTCAAGGACGCCGGCGCCTTCGGCGATATGCCGGAAACCAGCCAGGTGAGCCTGTTCTGAATGCCCGGGCCACCTTGCCGAAAAATGAAATACACTGTTCCCCCGCCTTCCGGCGGGGGAAGAATATTTAGAAAAATTTCTAAATACCTCTTGACAAATGGGGGATTAGGCGCTATTATCTATTTAGAAAAAAATCTAAATAGAAGGAGGCGGTAGATTGGGCTTTCAGGAGACGTTCAAGGCGCTGGCGGACCCGGCGCGGCGGCAGATCTTGGTGATGCTGCGGCAGGGGGCCATGCCGGCGGGGGAGATCGCCGCCCGGTTCGACATGACCGGGGCCACCATCTCCTATCACCTGGCCCAGCTAAAAAAGGCGGGACTGGTGACGGAGCGGCGGGAGAAGAATTTCATCTACTATGAACTCAACGCGTCTGTCTTTGAGGAGGCCATGCTCTGGCTGGCCCAGTTTCGGGAGGAAAAGCCATGAAAAAGAAGCAAATTTTGACTACCGTTGCCCAATTTGCCCTCTGCCTGATGCCCATTGCCTACGGCCTGCTGCTCTGGCCCTGGCTGCCGGAGCGGATCCCCACCCATTTTAACGACGCCGGGGTCGCCGACGGCTACCAGGGGAAACTGGAGGCCATTTTGTGGATGCCTCTGTTCTTCTGCGCCATGGAGGCGGTGGTAGCCCTGGCCCTCCGGTTCGACCCCAAGGCGGAGAAGCACTCTGCTACCCTCCGGGCCATCGGCCTGTGGACCATGCCGGTGCTGGGGAACCTGGTCCAGGCGTGCGTTTTCGCCCTGGCCATGGGGATGGAGGTCCCCATCACCCAGCTGATCCTGACGGGGGTGGGCGTTTTGGACCTGGCCGTGGGCAACTATCTGCCCAAGTGCAAGCAGAATTACACCATGGGCATCCGGGTACCCTGGACCCTGGACGATCCGGAGAACTGGAACAAGACCCACCGTTTCGCCGGCTACCTCTGGATGATCGGCGGGGCCGTGCAGATCCTGACCCCGTGGTTTGGCCTCTACTGGCTGCTGCTGCCGGTGCTGCTGGTCCTGACGCTGCTGCCCATCGGCTACTCCTTTTTCCTCTATATGCGGAAAAAACAAAATCCTCCGAAGAATTGACAAATTTCGTCTTATGAAAACCTTGCAAAAATTTCCTCCCTGTGCTATAATATTTTAGTAATTTTCACAAGGAGGGGCCAATATGCAAGCGACGGAAAAACAGTTTCACATTCAGTGCGTCCAGGGGGACGTGGGCCGGTACTGCATTTTGCCGGGGGACCCGGGCCGCTGCGAGGCCATCGCGGCCTATTTTGACGAGCCCGTCCACATCGGCATGAACCGGGAGTTCAATATTTACACCGGAAAACTGCTGGGGGAGAAGGTCACGGTCTGCTCCACCGGCGTGGGCGGCCCCTCGGCCTCCATCGCCATGGAGGAGCTGCACAACATCGGCGCGGACACCTTCATCCGGGTGGGCACCTGCGGCGGCATCGCCATGGACGTGCAGCCCGGGGATGTGGTGGTGGCCACGGGGGCCATCCGGTTCGAGCATACCTCCCTGGAATACGCGCCCCTGGAATTTCCGGCGGTGGCGGACTTTGACATCACCGCCGCCCTGAAAGAGGCAGGGGAGGCTCTGGGTTATCGGATCCACACCGGCGTGGTTCAGTGCAAGGACGCCTTCTACGGCCAGCACGCCCCGGAAAAATCCCCGGTGTACTACGAGCTGCTGCAAAAATGGGAGTCCTGGAAGCGGTTGGGCGTCAAGGCCAGCGAGATGGAGTCGGCAGCACTGTTTGTGGTGGCGGCGGCCCTGGGGGTGCGCTGCGGAAGCTGCTTCCATGTGGTGTGGAACCAGGAGCGGGAGAAGGCCGGCCTGTTCCAGCCCATGACCGAGGACACCACCGGCGCTATCCGGGTGGGCATCGAGGGCTTGAAGCGGATCATCGCGGCGGACAAGGCAAAATAAATGGGGCCGGGGCAATTTTGCCCCGGCTGTTACTTGCCTTTTTTGGTGACCTCTGATATAATGACAATAATTTCCTTAAAGGAGGCAGTTTTATGAACGATCAAAACCGTCTCCGCCTGCGCAGCGAGATTCCCGTGGAGGATACCTGGGCGACGGAAGACCTTTTCCCCACGGACGATGCGTGGCGCCAGGCGCTGGGCGAGGCCCGTCAGGCCGGGCTGGCACTGACCGCCTATGAGGGCAAGCTGGGCAGCTCCGGGGAGACCCTGTTCCGCTACCTGTCCGAAATGGAGCAGGTGGACCAGCTGTTCGGCCGCCTGGGGAACTACTGTTCCCGGAAGGCGGATGTGGACACCCGGGACCCCGTGTACCAGGCCATGAGCGGCGAATTTGGCAGCGTGGCGGTGGAGGTAAGCACCGCCGGCAGCTTTGAGACCACGGAAATTTTGGCCATTCCCGACGAGACCCTGGACACGTTTTACCGGGACTGCCCGGAGCTAGAGCGCTACCGCCGGTATCTGACCAAGGCGCGCAGCCGCCGGGCCCACATTCTGTCCCCGGCGGAGGAAAAGCTCCTGGCCGCCATGGGAGAGGTGGCGGGCCTGCCGGACGATGTGTTCGGCGTGCTGTCCAACGCGGATATGACTTACCCCGACGCCCAGGATAGCCAGGGGAATCTTCACGCCGTGACCCAGGCCAGCTTCGTGCCTCTGGAGGAGAGCCCGGATCGGACCCTCCGCAAGAATGTCTATGAGTCCCTGTACGGCCGGCTGGACGAATTTAAGAACACCTCCGCCGCCCTGCTCAACGGCCAGTTTAAAAAGCTCAAATTCTACGCCCAGGCCCGGAAGTACGGCTCCAGCCTGGAAGCCGCCCTGGACCGGACGGAAGTGCCGGTGAGCGTGTACCACAACCTCATCGAGGCGGTCCACCAGAACCTTGACAAGCTGCACCGTTATATCCGCCTGCGGAAAAAGCTGCTGGGGCTGGACGAGCTGCGTTTTTACGACATTTACACCCAGCTGGTCCCCGGCGTGGACCGGCAGATCCCCTTCGCCCAGGCCAAGCAGACCGTCTACGAGGCCCTGGCCCCTCTGGGCGAGGACTACCGCCGGATCCTGAAGGAAGGCTTCGACAACCGCTGGATCGACGTCTATCCCAACGTGGGCAAGCGCGGCGGCGCCTATTCCGCCGGCGGGGACGTGCATCCGTATGTGCTGCTCAACTATAACGGCACCCTGGACAACCAGTTCACCCTGGCCCACGAGATGGGCCATGCCCTCCATTCCTACCACTCCACCCGGGCCCAGCGGCCCATCGACGCGGGCTACGTCATCTTTGTGGCGGAGGTGGCCTCCACCTGCAACGAGGCGCTGCTGATGGAGCATCTGCTAAGTAAGACCACAGATAAAAAGGAGCGGGCCTACCTGATCAACCACTACCTGGATGATTTCCGGGGCACCATCTACCGCCAGACCATGTTCGCCGAGTTTGAGCGGCTGATGGGCGAGCTGACTGGCCAGGGGAAGACCCTCACCGCCCAGCTGCTGGCACAGGAATACGGGAAGCTGAACCAGCTCTACTACGGCTCGGATATCGTGGTGGACGATCAGATCTCCATGGAATGGGCCCGGATCCCCCATTTCTATTACAATTACTACGTCTTCCAGTACGCCACGGGCTACTCCGCCGCCATCGCCCTGTCCCGCCGGATTTTGCGGGAAGGGGAGGGGGCCGTGAAGGACTATCTGCACTTCCTCTCCGGCGGCTGCACCAAGGACCCCATCAGCCTGCTGCGGGACGCCGGCGTGGATATGAACAGCCCCGAGCCGGTAAACCAGGCCCTCCAGCTCTTTGGCGAGCTGCTGGATGAGATGGAAGAGCTGACCAAATGAGCGAACCGCTGTTTTTGCCCACACTCCACACCTTCGCCATGGACAACATCTTCACCGGCTCCCGGGGGGCCTTTCGGTTCCGTGCGGCGCCCGTCATTGTGAAGAAAACGCCCAAGGAGGTGGACATGGAGCGCAGCTCCATCACCGCCGCCTTCTGGCACGGGGAGAAGTGCTATGAGCTGAGCCAAATGGAGGGGGAAAGGACCTTCCCCATGAGCGAGGCGGGCCTGGCGGAGCTGCGGGCCTGGCTGGAATCGAATATCTGAGACTAAGCCGCCCAGAGATGTTCTCCGGGCGGCTTGTATTTCCCCGGAGGACGGCGCTAAAGGAGCCTGTCAACGGGTGTTCGCCATAGGAGTACATTTGATAAAAAGCTAGTTGATAAATATACACAAAAACAGTTGACAAACCTTCATTTTTTTGTGTAAAATATGAAAACTAGGAGGTGTTGTCATGGAGCGTACCCCATTGGAGCGGCTATTGGCTCTGACCGGTGCCCCGGACGCTCTGGAACGGACACTGGAATATCTCGAGGAATGTATCGGCCAGTTCCTGCGGCGGCAGGAGCGGGTGCTGTTATGCTTTAAAAACCGCGCTCCGGGCAGCACCGGCGCGCTCTTAGAGGAGGCCATCCGCCGCCTGGGCGGGCAGCCTGTGTTCTGGGGGCCGGATTTCCGTTGGAAAAGCCTGCTGCGGCAGACCTTTTCCAGCCGGGCCACGGTGATCGCCGGGCCGCCGCCGGTGATCCTGGGACTGACCAAGGTCGCCCGGGCCACGGCAACGCCCTTATATGTCCGCAATGTGCTGCTGGCGGGTACCCCCTGCACCGGCTGGATGCTGGAGGGGATCCAGAAGGGCCTGGACAGCCGGCTCTGGGGCTGCTTTGACCCCGGCGGCAGCACAGTGGTGGCGGGCTTTTCCTGCCAGAACAGTCTGGGGATCCACGTTCGGGAGAGCGAATACGACGTGCGCATTGTGGACAGCAGCGGTATTCCGGTACTCCCGGGGGTCCGAGGGGAGATCACCCTGACGCCCCGGGCGGACCCGTCCCTCGCCTGGCGCACCGGCTATTTGGGCCGCTTCGCCCAGGAGTCCTGCGGCTGCGGCGCTAAGACGGCGCGGATCGTGGATCTTACCGCAGCGCCGGGCACGGACCGGGTGCTGACCATTCTGGAGGAGCTGCTGCTCTCCTGGACCAGCGTGCTGGACTACCGGGCCCGGCAGACGGAGTGCGGATTGGAGCTGGAGGTCATCACATTCCCGGGTCTCAAGGTGCCCAAGTTCCCCTCCTGCGCCAAATGCACCGTCCGAAACTGGAATTCTGAGCAGGACGCGCCCTTTTCCTTCATGCCGGGCTGGCGCTGAAACAGCGATTGACATTTTTCCCGCCGGCTGATATAATCAGGTGGCGGACATCAAGGCAAAAGGATAGCCGCTTGAGGCGGCTATCCTTTTTTCCAGCGTCTGTGCCAAATCCGGAAAGGAGGGCTTCCATGCCCATACAGATCCCCAACGATCTTCCCGCGGCGGAGACCCTCCAGCGGGAAAATATCTTTGTCATGACCCACACCCGGGCCGTGACCCAGGATATCCGCCCTCTGGAGATCGTGCTGCTGAATTTGATGCCCACCAAGATCGCCACGGAGACCCAGCTCTCCCGGCTGCTGGGCAACACGCCCCTCCAGGTCCATCTGGAGCTGATGCACACCACCTCCCACCAGTCCAAGAATGTAACGCCGGAGCATCTTCTGACCTTCTACAAGACCTTCGACGAACTTAAAGACCGGAAATTTGACGGCATGGTCATCACCGGCGCGCCGGTGGAGCAGATGCCCTTCGAGGAGGTGGACTATTGGCCGGAGCTGTGCCGGATCATGGAGTGGAGCAAGACCAACGTCCACTCCACCTTCCACATCTGCTGGGGGGCCCAGGCGGGGCTATACTATCACTACGGCATCCCCAAGCGGGAGCTGCCGGAGAAGCTCTTCGGCGTCTATCCCCACCAGGCCGACTACAAGCGCTCCATCCTCCTGCGGGGCTTTGACGATACCTTCTGGGTGCCCCATTCCCGGCATACCACCGTGGACCGGGCGGATGTGCTTGCCGCCGGGCTGAAGCTGCTGGCCTCCTCCCCCCAGGCGGGAGTCTACGCCATGATGAGCAAGGAAGGCCGGCAAATTTTCATCACCGGCCACGCCGAATACGACCCGGAGACCCTGGCCCTGGAATACCGCCGGGACAAGAATTTGGGTCTGCCCATCCATGTGCCGGAGAACTACTTTCCCATGGACGACGACACCCAGCCGCCCCTGGTCCGCTGGCGGGGCCACGCCAACCTGCTTTTCTCCAACTGGCTCAACTACTTTGTCTATCAGACCACGCCGTATGATATCATGTCCATCGGAAGATGAGCGCTCCGCCCCGGCCCGGGGCGGAGCTTTTCATGTTTCAATGGAATCTGCCTTTCCCGATGCCTCGGTCCGGGCGCATGGACCGGGCCCGGCGGGAATACCTTAAAAGGGAACGCCTTGGGTCCCGCCGCGCCTTTCGACAAATAATCGCTTTCCCTATTGCAAACCCCGCGGCGCCGTACTATAATAGAGCGGAAAAAAAGAAATTGGGAGGGAATACGCTTGACCATCGACGATCTCAAGGTAGGCCAGAGCGGCGTGATCGCCCAGGTGGGCGGGGAAGGGGACCTGCGCCTGCGTTTTTTGGACATGGGGCTGATTCCCGGTACCGCCGTGAAGCTGCAAAAAGTGGCGCCCATGGGGGACCCCATTCAGCTCCGTGTCCGGGGCTATGAACTGACCATCCGCCGGGAGGACGCCCGGAAAATCACCCTGCGGGAGGGGAGTATCCAATGATCTTTGCCCTGGCCGGAAATCAAAACTGCGGCAAAACGACTCTTTTCAACGCCCTCACCGGCTCCAATCAGCATGTGGGCAATTTTCCGGGGGTGACGGTGGATCAGAAGGAGGGGACCATCAAGGGCACGGACCACCAGGTGGTGGATCTGCCCGGCATCTATTCCCTCCGTCCCTACTCCCAGGAGGAGGTAGTGACCCGGGACTTCCTGCTGGAGCAGAAGCCAGACGGCATCATCAACATTCTGGACGCCACCAATATTGAGCGGAACCTGTATCTGACCTTGCAGCTTCTGGCCCTCCGTATCCCCACAGTCATCGCCCTGAACATGATGGACGAGCTTCGGGGAAACGGTGGCAGCGTGAACGTGGCAAAGATGGAGGCGGCCCTTGGGGTGCCGGTGGTGCCCATTTCCGCCGCCAAGAACGAGGGCATCTCCGAGCTGGTGGAGCGGGTCATCACCACCGTCTCCAATCGGACGCTGCCCAAAGTCCTGGACTTCTGTCCCGACGGCCCGGTCCACCGCTGCATCCACGCGGTGAGCCACATCATCGAGGACCACGCCCAGAAAATCGGCGTCTCCCGCCGGTTCTGCGCCACCAAGCTCATCGAGGGGGAGGACGCCCTGGCCGACCGTCTGGGCCTGAGCCAGAACGAAAAGGAACTGATCGAGCATTCCATCATCGAGATGGAGTACGACTCCGGCCTGGACCGGAACGCGGCCCTGGCGGATATGCGTTACAACTTTATCGAAAAGGTCTGCGCCGATTGCGTCACCAAGGCGGAGGAGAGTGCCGAGCATCGCCGGAGCATGGCCATCGACGAGGTCCTGACCAACCGGTACCTGGCCATCCCGCTGTTCGTGGCCATCATGGGGGCGGTATTCTTCCTGACCTTCAACGTCTTCGGGGCCTGGCTGTCGGATCTGATGGAGTACGCCGTGGACGGCCTGGCGGCTTTCGTGGACCAGGCGCTGACGGCCTACGGCATCAACCCTGTGGTCCACAGCCTGGTGATCGACGGGATCTTCGCGGGGGTCGGCAGTGTGCTGAGCTTCCTGCCCCTGATTGTGACGCTGTTTTTCTTCCTGTCCATTTTGGAGGACTCGGGCTACATGGCCCGGGTGGCCTTCGTCATGGATAAGCTGCTGCGGAACCTGGGTCTCTCCGGCCGGAGCTTCGTGCCCATGCTCATCGGCTTTGGATGCTCTGTCCCGGCCATCATGGCGACTAGGACCCTGTCCTCCCAGCGGGACCGGAAAATGACCATTCTTCTGACGCCCTACATCAGCTGCTCCGCAAAGATCCCCATCTATACGGTCTTTTCCGCCGCCTTTTTCCCGGGCCATGAGCTGATCGTGATGTTCCTGCTCTACTTTGGCGGGATGCTGGTGGGCGTTTTGGCGGCCCTGGCCTTGAACCGGTTCGTGTTCCGGGGCAAGCCCGTGCCCTTCGTCATGGAGCTGCCCAATTACCGCCTGCCCTCGGCAAAGAGCGTGGGACTGCTCATGTGGGAAAAAGCCAGGGATTTCTTGCAGCGGGCCTTTACCATCATCTTCCTGGCAACGGTATTGATCTGGTTTTTGCAGACCTTTGACCTCCGACTGAACCTGGTGGAGGACAGCGCGGACAGCATCCTGGCTTCCCTGGGCCGGCTGATCGCCCCCATTTTCGCCCCCCTGGGCTTTGGAGACTGGCGAACGGTGACGGCCCTGGTCTCCGGTTTCACCGCCAAGGAGGCGGTGGTTAGCACCTTGGGCGTGGTGCTGGGAGTGGGAACGGAGCAGCTCCGTCTGGCCCTGCAAACCCTGTTCACGGCCCGCTCCGCCGCCAGCTTTTTGACCTTCTGTCTGCTCTATACCCCCTGCGTGGCGGCGGTGGCCACCATTCGTCGGGAGCTAGGCAGCCGGGGAAAGACGCTGCTGGTGGTGCTGACCCAGTGCGCCGTAGCCTGGCTGGCGGCGTGGGTCGTCTACCTGGTGGGGGGACTGCTGTGAATATCGGAGATTATCTGATCTTGGCGGGGATCGTGGGCTACTGCCTGTACCTCATCTTCCGGAAGAAAAAGCCTGGCTGCGGCGGTTGCTCTGGCTGCTCCGGCGACTGCGCCGGCTGCGCCCATTCCTGTGACAAGAAAAAATGAACATGAAAACCCCGCGCTCTGCGAAAAGCGCGGGGTTTTCATGTCGAATTTTGCCGGAAAGACCCGGCATTATTTTCCCAGCCGGTTCTCCTGACGGGAGGCCCAGCGGGCGAAGTAGGTTTTTCCGCCCTCTCGGGAGAGGATCCGCAGATACTCCCTGGCCTTGGGGGTGTCCCCCCGGTTCATGGCGTCCTGGGCCAGAGCCTGGGCGGCGTCCATCCGCCGCAGCAGGTAGGCAGCCTTCTCCATCTGTTCGGTCAGCCACGCCTGCTCCACCGGCTCGCCGGTGATGCAGGCGATTTGATTCCGGTGCAGCCGGAGGCTCTCCGCCAAGTTGACGGACAGGGCGGGCTTCGAGACCCTGGCGCCGTCCACCACCATCTCCAGCCCGGCAGCCGCCTCCTCCGCCTTGACCAGATCGCCTGCGCCCAGGGCGTAGCGGCAGTAGTTGTTGTAATACAGCCCCCGCAGGGCGATATCCTTTTGGCAGGGCTCCGCGTCCACCGGGCAGAGGGTCTGCATGGCGGTGAGGAAGTCCCCGTCGGCGGCGTAGCCGTCCGCCAGGTAGGCCCGGGACAGAACATAGCCGGCGGTGTCCTTTTTCATCATTCCGGGAACCGTTTTGTACTTTTCCAGGAATTTTTTCGGGTCCATGTCCACATGGAGGATGCCCAGCGCTTTGGTGTTGCACTGGTTGGCGATCACATTGCCCAGGAGCCGCGCCGCCACCAGGCCGATGGCCAGGGTGAGCAAGGACGCCAGAATGGGAACATATATGGGATATGCCCGGTCTCGGATCCAAACCGCCACCGCCAGGGCCAATGCCGCCGCCGCGATGCCCAGGAACGCCAGCCGGCTCTGCCAAAAACCTCTGATCATGCCGATCCCTCCTGTTTTTCAATGGAATAAGGCTATTATACGCCATTAGCGGCGATTTTGCAAGATTGAAGGGGGATTTTGGTAAATTTTGTCCACATCACAATTCACGTTTAAAATAAGCATTACTTTTTGTTCTCTAAAACAAAAGAAAAGGGGTTCCTTTTTTGAAAAAATAAGTTATAATGAATATGTTTAAAGGAGTACTTTCCACTTTTCATGTGAATGTTGCATAAAATCAAACAGAAAGCCGGTGAATCGCGATGGTATGTATAACAGCATTGATGGACAATCTGCCCTCGGAGAACAAGGCCCTCGTGAACCAGCACGGCCTGTCCTACCTGATCCAGCGGGGGGAGGAGCGCATCCTGTTCGACTGCGGCGCGGGGGATGCCCCCTGGCGCAACGCCCACAAGCTGGGCCTGTCCGTATCCGAGTTGGACGCCGTGGTTCTCAGTCACAGCCACTATGACCATGCCGCCGGCTACCGGGACCTGCTGGAGCAGGGCGGCGGCAGTAACCTACTCTATACCGGTCCCGACTTTTTCCAGCGGAAGTACGCTTTTGACGGCAGAAAATACACCGACCTCTCCTGCGGCTTTGGCGAGTCGTTCCTGTGGGCACATCGGGTGCGCCGGGAGGTGGTCACGGACGTGACGGAGATCGCGCATGGGGTTTACCTGGTGGCGGATTTCCCCCGGGTCCATGATTTTGAGACTATTCCGGAGCGGTTCGTCCGCAGGACGGCGGAGGGCTTTATTCCCGACGATTTTCACGACGAGATCTGCTTGGCCCTGGATGTGGGAGGTAAGCTGGCGGTGCTGGTGGGCTGCTCCCATCCCGGGATCCTGAATATGATCCGCCGGGTCCACTATGCGCTGCGCATGCCCGTCTGGGCGGTGTTTGGCGGCACCCACCTGATGGAGGCGGACAACGCCCGGGTGAATGCCACCGTGGAAGCCCTGAAGGACTGGGGCCTGGAGGTGCTGGGGCTGAGCCACTGCTCCGGCGAAAATGCCGAGTGCGCCATCCGGCAGGATCAAACCGTCCAGAGCTGCCACATGGCCGTGGGCGACTGTGTCTTTTTCCCATGAGGTACTGAAATGCTTCTCGAATCCCTGGCAAACGAGCTGGTTTCCGTCACATCCGCCTTGGTCGGCGGCAGGACCATCAATATCATGAACACGGAGGGCATCATCATTGCCTCCACGGAGACCGGACGGATCGGGACCTTCCATCAGGGGGCCCTGGAGGCGGTCCGTACCGGAAAGACGGTGAACATCCGGAAGGACCAGCTGCCCCTCTATCCCGGCGCCAAGGAGGGCTGCAACATGCCCCTCCGGGTCAGCGGCTCCATCATTGGCGTGGTGGGCATTTACGGCGACCCCAGCGAAATACAGCCCCTTGCCCATCTGTTGGAGGTATATGCCGCCAAATATTACCAGCTGGAGGCCATGGCAAGCCCAAGGCTTGCGGAAAACGAAATGCGGGGCCGGGTACTGGGATATCTGCTGAGTTCCTCGGAAACCGCCGTGACCAACGCCGTGGCGCTGATGGGCTCCCACAAAATTCAACTGACCTTCCCCGTGGCCGTGGCGGTGATCTCCCACCTCAGCGGCGCGCCGGTGTCCTTCCCCCAGGAGCCGCTGGCGGGGGCCCTGGGAAGCTACCTGGACCCCCAGGCGGACGTCTGGGGCGTGGTGGACGACCGGCTGGTGCTTGTGATGAGCGACCGGGCCCAGCCCCTGGCCGCCCGGCTCCGCCGGAGCGAGAGCGGGGAAGCGGCGCTGCTGAGTACCTATCGGATCAGCTTCGGCGCGACGTGCAGATCCATGCTGGACATCCGCTGGGCCTATGAGCAGGCCTTGATCCTGGACGCCACCTCTCCCGACGCCTGCAACGACATCCAGCAGTTCTCTACCATGTGCCGGTACATGCTGGCCCACACCGCCGTGACGGAGGCGCCCTTTTTGAGCGCCCTCTACGACCGGCTCTGCCGGGAATTTTCCCCGGAGGAGCGGAGGACCCTTTTAAAATGCGCCGAGTGCTACTATGACGCCGGCCGGGCGGTGAACAAGGCCGCCGCCGAGCTGTTCATCCACAAGAACACCCTCCAGTACCGGATCAAGCGGCTGCAAAACGCTCTGGAGCTGGACCGGTGCGGGGATTTTCAGCGGGAGTATCTGATCCGGCTCCTGGCGGAGCTGTATAAACGTAAACAGGGCCTGCGGGCTTTGTAATAAAAAATCAGGAGGTAGGAAAAACATGCAAACGTTCTTGTTGTTTGGCATCATCATCCTTGCGGTCGTATTGATGGTTCTTGCGATCTCCAAGCTGAAGATGCACCCGTTCATCGTCATGGTGGTCATCGCCATGCTCGTGGGCCTGATCTGGGGCGCCATCTACCCGGATTCCGGCCTGACGCCCGTCGAGGTGGTCAACAAGGTCAAGAGCGGCTTCGGCAGCATCATGACCAGCATCGGTATCGTCATCCTCTGCGGCACCATTATCGGTACCATTCTGGAGAAGACCGGCGCCGCCCTGACCATGGCCAACACCATTTTGAAGCTCGTCGGGGAAAAGAACAGCGTGGTCGCCATGGGCGCCGTGGGCTATGTCACCGGCATCCCCGTGTTCTGCGACTCCGGCTTCGTGGTGCTCTCTCCCATCAGCCGGGCTCTGGCGGAGCAGTCCAACACCTCCCTGGCTGTGATGGCGACCGCCCTCTCCGGCGGCCTGTACGCCACCCACTGCCTGGTGCCGCCTACCCCCGGCCCCATCGCCATGGCCGGCACACTGAACGCCGACCTGGGCCTGACCATTCTGGTAGGCCTGCTGGTCTCCATTCCCGCCACCGCCGTGGCCATTATCTACGCCAAGAAGGTTGCCAGCACCGTCAAGATCCCGGCCAACTCCGAGTACACCCTGGAGCAGCTGAAGGAAAAGTACGGCAAGCTGCCCACTCCGCTGCAGAGCTTTGCCCCCCTGCTGCTGCCCATCATTCTGATCGCCATCGCCTCCATCGTGGACTTCCCCAGCAAGCCTCTGGGCACCGGCGTTGTCTATCAGATCATCATGTTCATCGGTAATCCTGTGGTCGCCCTGATGCTGGGCGTGTTCCTGGCCATGACCTTGATCCCCAAGCAGGAGAAGGAAAACACCCTGAAATGGGTCACCCAGGGCGTTGTGGATTCCGCCGCCATTTTGGCCATCACCGGCGCCGGCGGCTCCTTCGGCGAGATCCTGAAGGCCCTGCCCATCGCCGACTCCGTAGGTGGGCTGGTCAATACCGGCCTGGGCGTGCTGATTCCCTTCATCATCGCCATGATCCTGAAGCTGGCCATGGGCGCTTCCACCGTCGCCATGATCACCACCGCTGGTATGATGGCGCCTATGATGGAGACCATGGGCCTTACCAGCCCCCTGGCCAAGGTCCTGGTGGTCCTTGCCATTGGCGCCGGCTCCATGGTAGCCTCTCACGCCAACGACTCCTACTTCTGGGTGGTCTCCCAGTTCTCCGACATGAAGACCGAGGAAGCCTACAAGTGCCAGACCGGCATGACCGCCGTGATGGGCGTCACGGTCATCATTGTGGTGTTTATCGTTTCTCTGTTCGTGTAATTCCATATTTCGAGCCGCCGCGCCGGCTGGCGCGGCGGCCTTTCCGTATTTGTCCATTGATCGAGAGGAGCTGAAAATATGACTTTGCGTCAGGATGCGGAGCAGATCATCCGCTCCGCGCTCCAAGCCGCCATGCCGGATACCGCCGTAAAGAAGGCCTTGGCCTCCGCGGCCTTCGGCCCCGGGAAGCTGATCCTGATCGCCGCCGGGAAAGCCGCCTGGCAGATGGCCAGCGCCGCTGTGGCGGAGCTGGGCAGCCGGATCGACAGCGGCGTGGTGGTGACGAAATACGGCCACAGCAACGGCCCCCTGGGTAGCCTCTCTATTTTTGAGGCCGGCCATCCGGTGCCGGATGAAAACTCCTACCGGGCCACCCAGGCCGCCATCGACGCCGTCACGAGGCTGTCGGAGCGGGATACGGTGCTGTTCCTTCTCTCCGGCGGCGGCTCGGCCCTGTTTGAAAAGCCTCTGATCCCACCGGAGGACCTGACCCGGCTGACCCAGGAGCTGCTCTCCTGCGGGGCGGAGATCACGGAGATGAACACCGTCCGCAAGCGGTTCTCCGCCGTGAAGGGCGGGAAATTCGCGGTCCTCTGCGCCCCTGCACGGGTCTATTCCGTGGTGCTGTCGGATATCATTGGGGATCCGCTGGATATGATCGCCTCGGGCCCGGCCTATCCCGACTCCGCCACCTCCGCCCAGGCCTGGGACGTGGTCAAGCAGTACGGCCTGACCCTGACCCCCCAAATGCGGGAGCTGCTGGATCAGGAGACGCCCAAGCGCCTGGACAATGTGCAGACCCGGATCACCGGCTCCGTGCGGCAGCTCTGCGCCGCGGCGGAGAAAACCTGCCGGGAGCTGGGCTACCGGCCCACGGTACTCACCGCCAGCCTGTCCTGTACGGCCCGGGACGCCGGTGTGATGCTGTCCAACATCGCCCAGTACTACCGGGACAGCCCGGAGAGCCTGGCCTTTATCGCCGGCGGGGAGACGGTGGTCCACCTGACCGGCCACGGCAAGGGCGGCCGGAACCAGGAGCTGGCCCTGGCGGCGGCCCCCGGCATCGCGGGGATTCCCGGGGCGGCGGTATTCTCCTTAGGTTCCGACGGCACCGATGGCC
>CANQQU010000032.1 GCA_947626085.1 uncultured Oscillospiraceae bacterium | reverse complement strand
CGAACGGATGCCCCGACTTGATCTCTATTATTTATTGCATTTTTCCTCTACCCCAACTATTGACATAGAACCAAAAAAGAGCCGACCGTTCGAGTGAAACGATTGGCTCTGAAAAGTGAAAAGCAGGCAGGAATTTACCTGCCTGCCTCAGTCTGTCAAGGAATACCTGGGATCGCCGTCTCCTTTCACGCACTTTCGGCCCCTATTCCGCCATATTATTATTCGTTACCTTCTACTTTGTTATACCACGCTTGCGCGTTCGCGGAAAAGTCAACGGTAATAACGGCCATTCCCCGGATATTCGCGTAATTCCAAGTTCCGTCCACAGGAATCGTCAGATTATCGAACGCGTAATCCCCCAGATTCAGCATCATCAGCAGCAGCGTCGCGCAGTCGCCCTCCGATAAATCCGTGCGGACACGGGGAAGAAATTCTTCTGCCAAACCGCTGATTTCTCCAAGGTCCATCTTCTTAACCTTTTCAAGGCATTTTGAAATAACGGTTCTCTGTCTGCCTGTTCTGGCAAAGTCTGTTCCCACATATCGAACTCTCGCATAAGCCAGTGCCTGATTTCCGTCCGCGTGGATCGTTCCCGCGTCGTCGGAAGAAAGGATATCCGTGTTTTCCGGATTTCCAAGGAGCTGGTTGTGGTGCCGGATATAGCCGTTCATGACGCTGATCTCATCCGCCGTTACATCCAGATCGATACCGCCTACCGCGTCTACCAAATCCATGACGACATAAAAATTGACGACGAGGCAGCGATCAACTGTGATTCCAAAATTCGCCTTGATCGTTTCCGTCAGCAGTTTCGTCCCGCCAAACGCGTAAGCGGCATTCAGACGGTTGCTCTCGTAGCCGGGAATGGAAAGGTAAATATCCCGCAGGAAAGAGGTCATGGTGACTCGTTTGGTTTGTTTATTGATACTTACCAGGATCATGGCATCGGATCGCCCGATCATGGATTCGCTGCGGGAATCCACACCGATCAGCAGGATGTTGAAGGCGTCCGTGGTATACAAGTCCGATATCGATTCCATGTTCTCAAGGTTTTCTCGCAAATCATCCTCGATCTTGTTGATCTCATCGTCCGTGGCCGGCGCCATGGATGGCTGTTCCTCCTGCTCCGTGGGCAGCTCGGCACTGTTTTGACTCGGTGTGCTTTCATCAGCCACGGGCTTCTGCTGCGGTTCTACCCTGCCCATCAGGCTGAAATAGTGGTGAAACACCCCATAAGCGACTCCCGCAAGGATCCCCAAAACCACGACCGTGATGACAAGGGCGATGAGCAGCTTTTTCTTTCCCTTTTTCTTTTCAACGTTCTGCTCCGGATTCGGACGCAGATATTTTCCTCCATTCTTTTTTTGCTTTTTCTCCACAGGATACACCCCACAATTGATAGATTATCAACAATCAGTCCGCCGGGACTTAAAACTAATTTAGCTATATAATACCTTATACTGACGCCAGTTCCTTTGTCCGCCCTCCGTATATGGCATTTGGTCAATACGCCAAAAGCATATTAAATTTTCAGGGAAGAGGTTTTTCAATTACCCCTCCCCCCTGAAAATTAGCTTCTGTAATAATTGCCGTATGCCTTGTAATAGTGGCTGTAGTAGCGATTGGTTTTTCTCTCTACGTCATTCAAGACGCATCCGAGGATCGGCGCTTTGGATGCTTCCAGCTGTTCTTTGCAGCGCTGCGCGAAACCGTAACTGATGGCGCTGTCTTTCAGCACCAGCACGGATCCATCGCACGCCCGCGCGACGATCGCCGCGTCGATCACGCTCCCGACAGGAGGCGTGTCAATGATCACAATGGAATATTTCTTTTTCGCAAGTTCGATCAAATTAACAAAGCGGCTGCTCCCCAACAGTTCGCTGGGGTTCGGCGGGAACATTCCTGAAAAAATGACGTGCAGGTTTGGGCAGTCGGTCACACAGACAGTTTCCCCCAACCTTTTTTTCCCGATCAAGTAATAGGAAAGCCCGGATCCCGTATCGCCGCTCCGGCAAATCCTTTTCCGCATCACAGACTTCCGCAGATCCGCGTCGATCAGCAATGTGGAGCGGCCGCTCTCCGCGAAAGCCCGCGCCAGGTTATAACTGACCGTCGATTTTCCGTCGCCGGGAAGCGCGCTGGTCACGCAGATGGCTTTCACTTGATCCCCGCAAAACTCAATATTGGTACGGAGCGTTTTAAACGACTCCAGAAGTTCATAATCCTGGACACCGGGACGGAGGGCAACTGACAGCTGCCGTACTTCTCCGTCTTCAGGGCCGACACCATTTGTTCCTGTTACTGTAGGCATTTGGATTACCTCCTCTTGGTTGAAGTGGCGGGCGCATGTACGCCGGTTTTATGCGCGCCGGCGATATTTTCCCGGCTGCTGCCATCCTGCCTGCCTAAAAACTTACCTGGCAGCTCCATATCCGCCTTTGGAATGGCGACAAGCGTCGGAAGCCCAAGATATTTCTGGATATCCGCCTCAGACTTGATCGTATCGTCAGACAGGAAAAGGATGATGTGAGTGATGAACACGATCATGAATCCTGCGGCTGCGGACAGCAACGCCCAAAGCTTCACAGATGGGGAGGACGGTTCTTTCGGCAGGTTGGCCGTTTCAGCCATGTTGACCGCCTCCACATCCGTCACGTTCTTGATGTGGTCGGCCGCGGTATCCCGTATACAGTTGGCGATTTCCTGCGCCTTTGCCGGGGAAGTATCCTCCACCGTGATCGAGATGATATAAGTGTCTGTGATGTTCTCCACCTTGACCCGGTCCAGCAGCTCTTCATAGTCATCTTCCAGCGCGCATTTTCGAATGACGGTTTCCAGCACATCCCGTGTGACGATCAGCTGCTCATAATTTTTCGTCAGCTGACCGGAGATCTGCATATCGCTGTAGGCTAGCGAACCGTTGTTCTGCTGGGTCAAAATGAAGACCTTCGTGGTAGACTCATATTTCGGAGTGATCATCAGTACGCAGATAGCAAGTCCTACCGCAAGGGTGCCCACCATTACCAGCAGGTAGACCCACCAGCGTCTTAACATGTACAAGCACAAATCAACGACATTGATCTCAATGACGTCTTTTTCCTTTTCCATACGTTCCATCCTTTATTCTCAGATTTATTTTATGGATTCAGTATCTCCTCGGCATTGCCGCGCAGGATCTGATACGCGTAGGCAGCGCCGTATTTTTTCTCTATTGTTTTTCTGCACCGCGCTATTTCCGGCGCGCGATGCTTACATCCGTGGGCGTCCGTTCCAATGTGATCGACCGCTTGCCCTTGCAAAAGCCGGTGTACAAACCGCTTTCCTTCCGCTCCATTCTTTCCGGTCACGGTAGACGCGTTGACCTGAATACGAACGCCCATATCATGGAGGAAGAAAACCCTGCCCGTGTCTTTGCGCAGGCATTCATATCTTTCCACATGGGCCAGGATCGGCTGATAACCTTCGCTTAAGAGCCCATCCATCGCGTTTTGCATTGTCCGGAACATCACAGCCGGGGAAAATTCCACCAAAACAAAATCCGTACCGTTCATTGTCAATAGGTCTTTCCGTTTCAGCTTTGGAACCATTTCATCGAAATAGTAAATTTCGCTGCCCGGATAAAGCCGAATGGGAATCCGGTTTGTCTGCGCGATCTGCCGGATGTTTTCCAATATCCGCAGCAGTGTCTCAGGGGTGGCCATATACTGTCCCAGATGAAAATGGGGCGTTACGATCATATCGGAAATGCCTTCCGCAGCCGCGATCCGCAACATGGCCACGGTATCGGTAAGATCCCGGGCTCCATCGTCCACCCCTGGCAGAACATGGCAATGTATATCTACTGCGCTCCACAAAGGGGCATCTCGATCTTTCCGAAAAAGCACCTAATTATTCCTTCCCAACATAAAGTCCCACCAGAACCCTCCCGACAGGGCAACCACATTTACGGTCTCCACCCGGAGGCACGTTCTTTCTCAGAGTTATGTACTCCGCAATGATGAAAAACATACAAACGCACGACTGTCAAGATTATAGCACACAAAACCATTCTTGGCAATGGTAAAAATTGAAAAAACGCCTCTTTTTTTGTGGAAATTTAAGGTCCAAATGGCTGCTCCGCCGGTCTGCCTGCCCCATTTGATATGCCGGAACGCGTTTAATCATAACGCTCGATCATCTCCTTGAAGTGATGGCGCCGAGGCTAAGGCGCTTGATCGCCTTGGAAAATACGACATTATTTTTTTACTTTCCAAAAATCGGCCCTTCGTTTTTAAGTTGAAGAAGTAAAAATCGGCAAGCCTCTGGCGAGGATTGCCGATTTCTGGAGGTACCGCCCAGATTTGAACTGGGGAATGAAGGTTTTGCAGACCTTTGCCTTACCACTTGGCCACGGTACCATACTTTTATGATAGCAACGGGGAACCTGCTGGTTCCCCGTCGCCCTTTGTTGGAGCGGGTGACGAGGCTCGAACTCGCTACCTCCACCTTGGCAAGGTGGCGCTCTACCGGATGAGCTACACCCGCGTCTTGGTGCCTCCGGTCGGAATCGAACCAACGACACGGGGATTTTCAGTCCCCTGCTCTACCTACTGAGCTACAGAGGCATATGGGCAGAGCTTGAAAGCTCTGCACCAACGCAATTTTATTTGGCGACCCGGAACGGACTCGAACCGTCGACCTCCAGCGTGACAGGCTGGCGTGCTAACCGACTGCACCACCGGGCCGTATAATGGTGGGAACAACAGGGCTCGAACCTGTGACCCCATGCTTGTAAGGCATGTGCTCTCCCAGCTGAGCTATGCTCCCCTACCTGCCGGGAAGCAATTGGCCTCTCAGCGACGGGTTTTATTATACACAGACAAGGGCTTTTTGTCAAGCACTTTTTTCGATTTTGCCCCTCGGTTTTTTCGGCATTTTTCTACGCCCGCTCCAGCAGCTCCCGCAGGTCCGAGGGGGTAAAGCTGTACACCGTGTCGCAGAATTGGCACTCCACCGGGAAGGTCTTCCCCTCCCCCGCGATCTCGGTCAGCTCCTCCCGCCCCAGGCTCAGCAGGGCCGC
This sequence comes from uncultured Oscillospiraceae bacterium, assembly GCA_947626085.1. Lineage (GTDB taxonomy): Bacteria > Bacillota > Clostridia > Oscillospirales > Oscillospiraceae > Faecousia. The sequence goes on along the minus strand of CANQQU010000032.1, from coordinate 21,686 downwards.
GCTGACCCGCTCCCGGGAGCAATAGCACTTGTAGCACACCGGGGTCGTCTCCAAAAACGCTACCCCCAGCTCGCCGCAGACGGCCCCCAGAATGTCCTCCGGGGTCATGCCCGCCTCCAGCATGGCGGTGACAGCTCCGGCGCGCTGGATCCCCCGCTCCAGGGCCTGGATGGTCTCCTCCGGCGCGCCGGGAAGAAGCTGAAGAAGGTAGCCTCCGGCGTTTTTCACCGTGTGATCCCGGTCCACCAGGACTCCCAGGGCGCAGGCGGTAGCCACCTGCTCGCTCTGGGCAAAGTAGGCGGTAACGTCGTCCCCGATCTCCCCGGAAACCAGGGGGATGGTGCCCACATAGGGCTCCTTCATTTGCAGGTCCCGGATCACGGTCAGGGTCCCATCCTTCCCCACGGTGGCCCCCACGTCCAGCTTGCCCGGGTACTTCTCCACCAGCGGGACCCGGGGCTCCGTCACATAGCCCCGGACGTTTCCCACAGCGTCGGAGACGCACAGGATCGTGCCGATGGGCCCGCCGCCCTTGATTTGCAGAGTCATGGAGCCGTTCTCCACCTTCTGGAGGTTTCCCATCATCGAGGCCGCCGTCAGCGCCCGCCCGAAGGCGGCCGTGGCGTTGGGGGCGGTCTTTTGGATCTCCGCGCCCCGACGCACCAGGTCCGTGGAGCGGATGGCGGTGGCCTTCACAAAGCCGTCCAGGCTGATTCCCCGCACGATATAGTCCTTCATTGAAAGGTTCCCTTCCTTGCCATAAAATAGATCCGCTGCTCCCCCGGTCCCGGCGGTTCCAACCGCCGGTCTCCGAACACCCGGATATTTCGGAACCCCGCCTCCCGGAGGTAGGCGGTCAGCTGCTCCCGGCCATAGGCGTACTCCCGGTGCTCCTCAAAATCCCGCCGCCAGAGGCGGCCCTCCCGGCGGAAAATATCCATTCCATAGGAGCAGATGTTGGTTTTTTCGTCAAACTCCCCCCGCCAGACGCAGAAAACTTCCTCGTCCTCGTCCAGAAACACCTGGCCGTCCATGGCCCGGAGCTTTTCCGGGGTATTCACATCGAACAGGAAGCAGCCGCCGGGATTCAGGGACTTGTAGACCCGCCGGATGGCCCGGCGGCAGTCCTCCGGGTCTGTCAAATAGTCCAGGCTGTCCAGGGCGCACACCGCCAGGTCCGCCGCCCGGGGCACATGGAGGTCCTGGAGCCGTTGACGGACGAAATAAGGGGGATTGGGATGGTCCTGGGCCTTCTGCGCCGCCACGGTGAGCATTTCCTCGGACTGGTCCACCCCAGTCACCCGCAGGCCCATATCGGCCAGGAGCAGGGCCACGCTGCCGGTGCCGCAGGCCAGATCCAGGGCAGTTTTCGGTTTCAGGCCGTCCAAGGCCAGCAGTCGCCGGTAAAAGGCCACCACCGCCGGATAGTCCACATCCCAGGTCAGCCGGTCATAGCAGGATGCCAGGGCATGATAGCAATTCATGGCGCTTCCTCCAAAAAAGCATCCCGGACTTCCGCCCGGGATGCGTATTGCCGATCGCTCAGCGATTGAACAGCTTCAGAATCTCGTCGATATCGCCGATATCCCCGGTCTTCTGGGCGGGCTTGGCGCCGTTGGCGGAAGTCTCCTTGGCAGCCTTGGGCGCGTCCACGGGAACGCTCTCCATGCCCTGCTCAAAACCGGTGGCGATGACCGTGACCCGCATCTGATCCTCGAAATCATCCGCGCAGGTGGCGCCGAAGATGATATTGGCGTCGGGGTTGGCGGCCTCCTGCACAATGCCGGCGGCGGTCTCCACATCGTCCAGGGTCAGCTCGGAGGAACCGGTGACATTCACCAGCACGCCGGTAGCGCCGTTGATGGAGGTCTCCAGCAAGGGGCTGGCCACGGCGGCCTGGGCGGCCTGCTCGGCCTTCTCCCGCCCGGTGGCGACGCCCACGCCCATGTGGGCCCGGCCGGCGTCCTTCATGACGGCGGACACGTCGGCAAAGTCCAGGTTGATAATGACCCGGTCCGAGAAGCCCACCAGTTCGGAAATAGAGGTGACAGCCTGCTTCAGCACGTCGTCGGCAATGCCGAAGGCGTTGGCGAAGGTAATCTTCTGATCGGTGACGTATTTCAGCCGGTCATTGGGAATGATGATGAGGGAGTCCACCCGGCCGGACAGCTCGGCGATGCCCTGCTCAGCCTGGCGCATCCGGTTGGCGCCCTCAAAGCGGAAGGGCTTGGTGACAACGCCAACGGTGAGAATCCCGGCCTCGTGGGCCAGGTCCGCCACGATGGGCGCCGCGCCGGTGCCGGTGCCGCCGCCCATACCGGCGGTGATAAAGACCATGTCCGTATTCTCCAGAACCTTGGCGATGGCCGCCCGGCTCTCCTCCGCGGACTTCTTGCCCACGTCCGGCTTGGAGCCCGCGCCCATGCCGCCGGTGAGCTTTTCACCGATCTGGATCTTATTCTTACAGATGGACTTATTCAAGTCCTGCTTATCCGTGTTCACCACGATAAAATCCACGCCGGTGACACCGGCTTCGATCATCCGGTTAATGACGTTGTTGCCAGCGCCGCCAACGCCGATGACCTTGATTTTTACCACGCGCTCCTGGAAACTTTCAGACATATGCTCTCCTCCTATGTATATTTTGCAGGGGGTCCTGCCAGGAAATGCAATCTTACCTTTATATTCTATCCCCAAAATCCAATTTGGTCAATAGATATTCTCATTTTTCTTGAAGTTTTTACAAAAAAACCCGTTGTGTTTCAGCTCTGAGGGGTGTAGATGATCTCATCCGGGCGGATGGTAAAGCTGATATCCAGCTCTCCGCTCTCGTAATCCTCCATTTCATCGATGGCGGACTTCATGCAGCGAATTTTATATTCCAGCTGGGTAGTGTCCCCCAGCTGCACCAAAAACCGCTGGCCGTATTGCAGCTCGATCCTGCCCAGATTCGTCACGTCGATGCTGGCCACCTGGCCGATGATCCCATACTTCTCCAGATACTGGGCAATGCTCAGCACCGCCGAAAGCCGGTCGCTGGCCCGCACCGTCTGGGGCGCGGACTCCCCGGTGGCCTGGGCGGGCGGCGCGTCCTCCAGAGCCTGGGCCTCCTGGTCCTTGCCCGGAAGCAGCAGCCGGACGCCGATCACCTCGGTATGCTCCGCCGCCTGGGCGCTGTCCACCTGGTCGATGATCTTCCCGCCGGCGGTCATCAGCCACCGGCTGCCGCTTTCGTCCCGGACGGCGTAGAGGACATCGAACTCCGTAATCACAATATTTACCGTATCCGGCAATTTTATACCAATCCGAACCGTATCCACATAGGGAAGGGACTTAATTTTCCCGCAGGCAACCGTCCTGCCGAAGGTCATCAGGCCGTCCCCTTCCCGGATGCCGGAGGCCTGCTGGATCTCCCAGGCATTGTACTTCACCGCGCCGTCCACCGTGATGTTCTTTACCCGGAAGAAGATGGACACGCCGAAGGTCAAGGCCAGCACCACCGCCACCACCGTGGTCAGCTGCAGCAGCAGCTTTCCCCGGCTGAAGGGGGCCGCCGGGACATATACCACCCGGGGGGCCTGGGGATCCGGCTTGGTCTCGGCGGTCCTCCGCCGGGTCTTTCTCCTTGCCGCCTCCCGGTCGGAGGTCCGGGCGGGAGCCCGCTTCCCGGCTGGTGCGGAAGAACGGGAAGAGGCTGTGGAACGCCGCCGCGGAGCGCCGGAGTCGGGCTTTTTAGCGCCGGCCTGCTTTCCCTGCTTGGCCGCCTGGGTTTTCCCCCTCTGGTTGGAGCGGGGGTTATTCTGTCTTGGCTCCATTTGGAATACTCCTTTGGTATCAGTCCTTGGCGGTCAGTTCCGCCATGATCTGGCAGATCCGTTGGGCAGAGTCCGGCACCGCCAGCCGTTGAAGGGCGGCGGACATGCCCTGGCGGCGCTTTTCGTCCCCCAGGAGGCCTTGAATCTCCTGCATCAGCCGCTTGGCGTCGCACGCCGCTTCCGGAAGCAGCACCGCGCCGCCGGCATCCGCCAGGACCCGGGCGTTGTTCTCCTGGTGATTGTTGGTCACGTTGGGCGAGGGGATCAGAATGCAGGGCACCCCGCTGGCGGCGATCTCGTTGCAGGTGGAGGACCCCGCCCGGCCGATATACACATCCGCCGCGGCCATCACCTGGGGCATATCATAGATGTACGGACGCATATCGATCTCGGGAGCTTGCGCCAAATCCACGCCCTGCGCCCGGACGTGATCCGGCATCCATTCCCAGCCGTAGCTGCCCACGGCGTGGATGTGGTGGAAGGGGAACCCCTGGTCCTGCTCCAGGCGGAACAGCTCGCCGATGACCAGGTTCATATCCCTGGCGCCCTGGCTGCCAAAGGCGGAGACCACCACGGGGCGGCCCGTCAGGCCCAGCTCCTTCTTGGCCTGCTCCTTTTTTCCGAAGAGAAACTCCCGGCGCACCGGCATGCCCACCACCTCTACCTTTTTGGGGTTCCGGTAGCGGCTGACGCTCTCGGGAAAGCACACCATCACCCGATCGGCAAAGGCGGCGGCCAGCTTGGTGGTCAGGCCCGGCAGCGCGTTACTCTCATGGACGCAGGTGGGCAGCTTCAAAAGCCGGGCCGCCAGAAGGGCCGGAAAGCTGGCATAGCCCCCGGTGCCCACCACGATGTCGGCGTCAAATTCCTTTAGGGTCTTTTTACAGCCGGAAACCGCCTTGGCGATCCGGCCCACAGCCTGGAAATTGTACTTTAGCGCCGCAAAGGAAAGACCCCGCTCCAGGCAGGCGTCCCGGAAGGTGACGATCTCGTACCCCGCCTTGGGTACCAGCTCCTCCTCCATATTGTCTTTAGAGCCGATAAAAAGGATCTTATCCTGGGGCCGGCGCTCCCGCCAGGTGTTGGCCACAGCGATGGCCGGGTTGATGTGCCCCGCCGTGCCGCCGCAGGTAAATACCAGATTCATAACTGCCCCTCCTGTTCCTTGGGCTGATCCCGCTGCCGGGAAACTGCCAGGACAATGCCCATTTCCCCCAGGTTCACCGCCAGCGCTGTCCCCCCATAGGAGAAGAAGGGCAGGGCGATACCGGTGGAGGGCAGCAGGTTGGTGACCACCCCCAGGTTGAGCAGCACCTGGACGGCGATCAGCGTCACCAGTCCCGCCGCCAGAACAGTGGAAAACCGGTCCCGGGCCCGCAGAGCGATCCAATAGCCCCGCAAAATCAGGGCGGCAAACAGGGCGGCAATGAGCAGCGCCCCCACCAGCCCCAGCTCCTCGCAGGCAATAGCAAAGATATAGTCATTGTACTGGAATGGCAGGTACAGATACTTCTGCCTGCTCTTCCCCAGCCCCAGTCCGAACAGGCCCCCGGAGCCGATGGCGTACAGAGATTGCAAAATTTGATAGCCGGTGTCCCCGGGGTCCTGCTCCGGATGGAGCCATGCGGAGACCCGGTCTCCGGCGTAGCCCATGAAGCTGATGTAGACCAGCACAAACAGCGCCGCCGCCCCGGCTCCCGCTAGGAGCCACTTGGGGCTGGTGCCTGCCACAAACATCATCACCACCGCCACCATGCCCATGAGCATAATGGCGGAGAGGTGCTTTTCCAGGGCCAGAGGGATCAAGATCCCCAGCAGCGCGCAGCCGAAGCCCAGAACTCCATAGCGAAACTGCTTCGCCTGGGTCCCAAAGAGCTTGGTCAGCCGGGCGAAGAGGAGGATCATGGTGAATTTCGCCACCTCCGAGGGCTGAAACTGGAGGCCGGCAATATTGATCCAGCGCCTTGCTCCGTTCACCGACTCCCCGAAAAACAGCACCGACAGCAGCAGCGCAATGCTGACGCCGTACAGCGGCCAGGCCATTTTCAGCCAGAACTTGGGGTCGATCCGGCTCATGGCCCACATGGCGGCCAGGCCCAGCACGGCGCAAACCGCCTGCTTTTGCAGATACCGGGTGGAAATGGCGTAGCCGGTGTCGTATTCGCTCTGGGCGTAGCTGGCGGAATAGAGCATCACCAGACCCACGCTCAAAAGCAGCAGCACCAGCAGCAAAAACGGAAAATCCACGCTTTGTCCCGTCGGGAAAGCCCGGCGGCGGTCCTCTTTGGCATACAGAGTCCGCTCCGATGCCATGAGAGTCTCCTTTCGAGGTCAGCGAATTTTTCCCGCGATACCGTACCAGGCCAGCAGGCACATCAGGGTGGACACCCCGGCAAAGACGAAGACGATCTTCTCTTCCTTCCACCCGCACTTCTCAAAGTGATGGTGAAGAGGGGCCATTTTGAAGAACCGCTTGCCGTGGGTCGCCTTGAAATACACGATTTGAATAATATCGGAGAGCGTCTCCACAAGATACACAAAGCCCACCAGGATCAGCACCAGGGGCATATCCAGGGCGAAGGCCATGGAACACACCACGCCGCCCAGGAACAACGAACCGGTGTCCCCCATGAACACCTTGGCAGGGTGGAAATTGTAGAAAAGATAGGCGATCAGCGCTCCCACCAGCGCGGCGGGCAGCAGGGCCAGATCCTCCCGGCCCATGGCGTAAGCCGTGCCGGTGAAGAAGATCATCACAGGCAGCGTCACCGAGCTGGAAAGGCCGTCCACCCCGTCGGTCAGGTTCACCGCGTTGTCGCAGCCCACCATGACGAACATGGCAAAGAAAATATAGAGCATGGGGTGTACGGGGAAGGAAACATTAAAGAAGGGAACGTACAGGTCACAGCTCAAGATCCCCTCTTTATACAAAACATAGAGATAAATGGCGGAAACGGCCATTTGCAGCAGGATCTTCTGCAGGGCGGTCAGTCCCAGGTCCCGCTTGAACCGGACCTTGCACAGATCGTCCAGGAAGCCCACCATGCCGAAGCACAGGCTCACGCCCAGGGCGTAAAAAGCGGAATAGTCGTAGGTCGTTGGCAGATTCACCGCCAGGCAGATGACCACCGAGGCAATGAACATCAGTCCGCCCATCAGCGGGGTCCCCGCCTTGGAATTGTGCCAGGTGGGGCCGATGCTGCGGATGGACTGGCCCGCCTTCAGCGCCCGGAGGATCGGCAGCAGGAAACGTCCCAGCACGGCGGACAGCACGCAGCCGGTCAGCGCCGTCACAACGATTCTAGTCATTTCATACCTCCCGCTCAGCCGTCATCCCGCAGGAATTGTTCCAGAATCCGCTCCAAATGCATCCCCCGGCTGCCCTTGAACAAAATCACGTCGCCAGGCTCCGCCAGCCGCCGGAGCGCCGCCACCAAAAGGTCCTGATCCTCAAAGGCCCGGGCGCATCCGGCGGACATCCCGCCCGTCAGAGCGCCGTCAATGATGCGGCTGCCGTTGGGGCCGTAGGCCAGCAGCACCTCCGCCTTTTCCGCGGCGATGCGGCCCACCCGGTAGTGCTCCGCCTGGGTACACACCCCCAGCTCCAGCATATCTCCCAGCACCGCCACATGGCGGCCGGGCTTGTTGCCCAGCACCGTCAGCGCCGCCGCCATGGACTCAGGGCCGGCGTTGTAGCAGTCCTTGATGATGGTATAGCCCTTGGCGGAGAAGATCTCCTGCCGGCCCGCCATATTCCGGAATTGGGACAGCTGCTCCTGGATCTTGGAGGGGTCCACCCCCAGCTCCAGGCCCACCGCCACCGCCGCCAGGGCGTCGTAGGCGTAGTGGCTGCCGTCCAGCGCCAGCTCCACCGGGAAATTGAGGCGGCCCGGGCAGTGGACCTGAAACCGCAGGACCCCCTCCCCTTCCTCCACATCCGAACCGATGACGCTGCATTCCTGGTTCTGGATGCCGAAGAAGGTGGTTTGCAGGGGATAGATCCGGTTCTGGTTCCACAAAAGCCGGTCGTCGCCGTTGAGGACGATCCTGCCGTCCTGGCGCATTCCTTCCAGAATTTCCAGCTTGGCCTGCAAGATCCCCTCCATGGAGCCCAGATGCTCAATGTGCATGGTGCCGATGTTCACGATCACCGCGATATCCGGCCGGGCGATGGAGGTCAGGTAGGCGATCTCCCGGAAGTGGTTCATGCCCATTTCCAGCACCGCCACCTGGGTGTCCTCCGGCATGGCCAGGATCGCCATGGGCAGGCCGATGTCGTTATTATGGTTCATGGGGGTCTTCGCCACCCGGTAGGTGCCCTCCAGGACGCAGGCGATCATCTCCTTGGTGGTGCTTTTGCCCACGGAACCCGTGATGCCCACCACCTTCATGCCGATGCGCCGCCGCTCCTGCCGGGCAATGTCCCCCAGGGCCCGCCGGGGCTCCTGGACCACAATGGCCGGCCAGTCCCCGTCGCAGCGGCTGCACAGCACCGCCGCCGCGCCCTTTTCCAGGGCCTCCGGAATGAAAATATGGCCATCCCGCACGCCTTCCAGGGCAACAAACAGCTCCCCGGGTTGGATGCGGCGGGAGTCATTGTTGGCTCCCAAGAATGTCACGTCGGCGTACTTGGGGTCGATCTGTCCCCCGCACCATTCCGCCGCCTGACGCAGTGTGATTGTGCCCATATCATTCCCTCGTTTCCGCCAGATAAGCGGCCACTACCTGCCGCTCGTCCAGGGGACGCTTTTCATCCCCCACCTGCTGGTAGGTCTCATGGCCTTTGCCAGCAAGTATTATTATATCACCTTTTTGTCCAATGTCCAGAGCGCGGTGGATCGCTTTCACACGATTTACAATTACTTCATAATTTGCCCGGCCCGCCGGGATCCCGGCCTGGATGTCACGAATAATGGCCTCCGGGTCCTCGTGGCGGGGGTTGTCGCTGGTTAAAATGCTGTAGTCCGCGATCCGCGTACCGATTTCTCCCATAATTGGCCGCTTCATGGGATCCCGGTCCCCGCCGCAGCCAAACACGGCGATCAGCCGCCCCCGGCACAGGGGCTTGAAGGCGGACAGGACGTTTTCCAGGCCGTCGGGGGTGTGGGCGTAGTCAACGAGCAAGGTGAAGGGCTTGCCCGGGGTGGGCACCACCTCCACCCGGCCCTTGACCCCCGGGGCGGTGGCCAGCGCCTCCGCCGCCGCTTCCAGAGAGATCCCCAGTCCCAGGGCGATCCCCAGGGCCGTCAGGGCGTTGGACACCGAGAAGCCTCCGGGGATCCCCAGCTTCACCGGCGCCCGCTTTTCCCCCAGCGCGGCTGTAAATTCCACACCATCGGCAGCCAGGCGGATATCCTGGGCGCTGAGCCCCTGGCAGGGCCCCTTGGAGGTCCAGAGAATGGGACAGCGGGCCGGTTTTGCCATCCGGGAGGCGTAGGGATCGTCCCGGTTTAAAACCGCGTAGCCGCAGCGCCCGAAGAGGAGCGCCTTGGCGTTGCAATAGGCGTCCATGGTTTTGTGGAAGTCCAGATGGTCCTCGGTCAGATTGGTGAAGGCCGCCACGTCGTAGTGAACGCCCCCTACCCGGTTCAGAGCCAGGGCGTGGGAGGACACCTCCATCACCACATAGCCGCACCCGGCGTCCCGCATTTGGGCAAACAGGGCCTGAAGCTCCAGGCTTTCCGGGGTGGTGCGCTCCGTGGGCAGCTCCTCTTGGCCGATCAGGTTGGACATGGTGCCGATCAGTCCCACCCGGGCCCCCAGGGTCCGCTCCAAAATGTGCTTGACCAGCAGGGTGACGGTGGTTTTTCCATTGGTGCCGGTGACGCCGATCATTTTCATAGACGTCGCCGGGCGACGGTAAAAATTGGCGGAGACCTGGGCCAGCGCCAGCCGGTCGTCGGGCACCAGAATATAGGGGACCGAGTTCTCCGGCTTTTTCGCCGTCAGGACCGCCGCCGCGCCCCGCTCCAGGGCCATGGGGATAAACCGGTTGCCGTCGGCGGCAAAGCCGGTAATGGCGGCGAAAAGGCAGCCGGGAACGGCCTTCCGGGAGTCATAGACCAGGACGGGAATGTCCCTGTCGCCGGGGACGTTGGTGGAAAGTACCTCCACGCCCCGGAGCAATTCAGCAAGCTTCATGGTTCTTATCTCCTTAATCAGCGGCCCGGATATCCGCAAATTCCAGCTGGAGGGTGGTTCCCAGGCCGGTTTCGGCGCCCGGCGCCAGGGACTGCCCGGTGACCACCACCTCCGGCCCGGTACCGTCGTTCCCCGCCACCAGGATGTAAAGTCCCGCCGCCTGGGCCGCCTGGGCCGCCTCCTGCCGGGTCATCCCGGCAAAGTCCGGCACCGTCACCGTCTGTTCCTCCGGTACCTGATCCAGATACAGCAGCACCTGGCTATCGCCCGGCACGCCCTGGCCGGGGGCGGGGATCTGACCCGTGATCTGCGCTCCCTCCCCCAGGATCCGGGCGGTAAGGCCCAGCTCCTTGAGGGCTTTTTCCGCGTCCTTCACCGGCATGCCGGCATAGTCGTCCAGGATCACCGTCCGTCCGGCGGCGTCCTCCGGGGTATAGTTCCGCTCCACCCCCAGGTAGGGCAGAATGTCCGCCATCACCGCGCCCACCGTCGGCGCCGCCATGACGCCGCCGGAGATATAGATCCCCGTAGCGCGGGAGGGGGTGTCCAAAGCCACCAGAACGATGTATTTGGGATCATTCATGGGCGCAATGCCAACGAAGGAAACGATCTTATCCTGGACTCGCTGGCCGTTTTCATCAAACACGTCGATCTTCTCGCTGGTGCCGGTCTTTCCACCGATGGAAAAGCCCGCCACCTTGGCGTTTTTGGCGGTTCCCTCCTCCACCACCGAGGCGATCAGCTCCCGCATGGTCTGGGAGGTCTCCTCCCGGATGGTACGGCGCAGCACCGTGGGCTCCTGCCGCAGCACCGTCTGTCCGGTGCTGTCGGTCACCTCGGAAACGATGTAGGGCTCCAGCAGATATCCGCCGTTGACCACCGATGCGATGGCCCGCACCAGCTGCAAGGGGGTCAGTTTAAAGGTCTGGCCGAAGGAGCCGGAGGTCAGGGACGCGGTGCCCCACTTATCCGTGTCCGTGATCAGGGACTTGTCGAAAAACACGCCCTTGCTCTCCCCCGCCAGGTCGATGCCCGTCTTTTCCAAAATGCCAAAGCGCTGGACATACTCGTAAAACCGCTCTCCGCCCAGCTTCAGGGCAATGTGGGCAAAGGCAATATTGCAGGAGTTTTGCAGGGCCTGGGGCGTTTTCTCCGCCCCATGGCCGGTGGAGCGCCAGCAGTGGAGCAGCTGGGACCGGCCTGGGATCTGCTCGGAGCCCCGGCAGTAGAAATTTGTATTTAAATCGATGGCCCCGCAGTCCAGGGCCGCCGCCATGGTCATCACCTTGAAGGTGGACCCCGGCTCATAGCCGTCGGAGATCACCCGGTTCCGCCACTGCTTCAGCCGAGCGGCGGTGAGGGCCTCCTGATAGGCCGTCAGCCCCAGATTATATGCCTCGCTCCCCGGGTTTTCCATCAAGTAGGCCCGCTGGAGCTGCTCCACCTGGGCGGCCGCCTCCGGGTCGTAAATATCCAAATAAGAATTGGGGTCGTAGCTGCCCAGGGTCGCCATGGCCAGTATCTCCCCGGTGTTCACGTCCATCACCATACCGAAGGCGCCGTTTTGCACGTCGTAGCGGTCAATGGCGGCCTCCATCTGCTTCTCCAGGCAGGCCTGCACGGTGGCGTCGATGGTCATGATCACATCGCAGCCCTTGGTGGAGGCCACATACCGTTCGTAGGAGAAGGGCATATCCATCTCGTTGTTGCCCTTGGTGGTGATGACCCGCCCGGCGGAACCCTCCAAAAAGCTGTTGTATGCCGCCTCCACGCCCTCGGAGCCGGTGTTGGAAGCGTTGGTAAATCCGATCACCTGGGCCGCCAGGGTTCCGTAAGGGTAAACCCGCTGGGAATTGGGCTCCAAATGGATTCCGGAGATGTTGTTTTCGTTGATGTAGGCGCGGATCTCGGCGGCAGTCTCCTCGCTGATCCGGGCCGCCGCCTGTTTGTAGCGCTTGGTGGTGTCCTTCGCCTGTTCCAGCAGCCACTGAGGGTCCACATCCAGAATCGCCCCCAACCGCTGGGAAATTGCCTCCAGGTCCGCCTTGGACTGCTTCAGCTCATGGGGGTCCAGGTACACGTTTTCCACGCTGACGGAGCAGGCCAGAACATTCATATTCCGGTCGTAGATGACGCCCCGATCCGCCGTCACCGTGGTGGTGCGGGTCTGATTCCGCAGTGCCAGCTGGGAATAGTAGTCGTAATTGGTCACCATCAGGTCATACAGCCGCAAAGCCACCGGCAAAAACCCCAGGCAGCCCAGCACCGCCGCAACCACCAGGATCCTGCGGTGCTGCCCGCTGTCCCCCCAAAGCCGAGTAAACTCCCGCTTCCTTTGCTTTGCCATTGTCACCGACCTCTCCACAGCCGCAAGTCTTTCAATGGGCAGCAAGGGAAACCCTCACTGCCCATTGCAGCCGCTGCTATATCCTATTGGCCGGGACAAACTTTATGCAAACAGTTGGGTCAGGAACACCAGGAAATGATCCCACCAGGAGACATTCTCCTGGGCATCGGCAGACTGGGGAAGCTGGATCTGAACATGGGGCACCTCTTCCTCCGGCACCAGGCCCAGCGCCATGGCGCTGCGGCGCACCTCCTCCAGGTCGTAGCCATGGTCAAAGGTGTCCTGTAGGTCCAGATTTTCCTGCTGGAGCTGAAGGACATAGTTCTCCATCTGTTCCAGCTCCTGATTGGCGCTGTCCAGCCTGGCCATGCCCACCGCCATCATCACCAGCATCACCAGGGCCACCACGATCCCGCCCAGCGCCAGAGGATCAATATGGATCGCGACGGTCTTTACCGGACGGGGGCGGGGCTTTTTCCGCTTTTTGGGTAGGGGCCGGGGCTCGTCGATCTGCCGGGCCGCGCTGCCGTCGGTGTAGAGACGGATATATTGGATGTCGGAATTGCGGGCCATTTCTACTCTCCCCTTCCGGTGATCTCCGGCAGTCTTTCGCAGACCCGGAGCTTGGCGCTGTGCGCTCTCGGATTTTCGGACGTCTCCCCAGCTGTGGGGAGGATCGGTTTTTTATTTACCAGACGGACCTTGGGCTTCTTTCCGCAGACACACACCGGAAATTCCGGCGGGCAGGTGCAGCCGCGGGCCGCCTGGGCCATGACATTTTTGACGATCCGGTCCTCCAGCGAGTGGAAGCTGATCACCGCCAGCCGTCCCCTGGGAGCCAGGCAGTTGATGGCGGCGTCCACCCCCTCCTCCACCGCTGCCAGCTCATCGTTGACGGCGATACGCAGGGCCTGAAAGCTCCGCTTGGCAGGGTGCTGCTTTTCCCGCAGCGCCTGGGGCGGCATGGCGGAGCGGATGATCTCCGCCAGGGCCAGGGTGGATGGAATCTCTTCCCGCTCCCGGGCCCGGCAAATGGCGGCGGCGATCTGGGGGGCGTACCGCTCCTCGCCGTAGGCGTAAAGGATTCGTCGCAGCTCCTCCTGGGGCCAGGTGTTTACAATTTCCCCGGCGGTCAGGGCGTCGGAGCCATCCATTCGCATATCCAGGGGCGCGTCGAAGCGATAAGAAAAGCCCCGCTCCCCCCGGTCCAGCTGATAAGAGGACACGCCCAGATCCAGCAGCACCCCGTCCACCTTGGAAATGCCCAGATCGGCTAAGATCGATTCCAAATCCCGGAAATTTCCGTGGACCAGGGTGACACGGGCCTTCCATGGTTCCAGCCGCTCCCCGGCGGCGGCAAGGGCCTCCGAATCTCGGTCGATGCCGATAAGCCGGCCGGTGGTCAATTGGGAAACCACCCGGCTGGCGTGGCCAGCGCCCCCCAGGGTGCCGTCCACATAGACGCCCTCCGGACGAATCGCCAGCGCCTCCAGGCACTCCTCCATCAAAACGCTGACATGGTGAAACCCGGTCATAGCCCGATGGCCTCCAGGGAGGAGAGCAGCTTCTCCGGGGTCAGGTTCTCCGCCTCAAACCGAGCGAACTCCCCGGCTTCCCAAATTTCCGCCTGCCCCGCCCGGCCCACGATCATCACATCCCGCTGGATCAAGGCATAGTCCAGCAGAAACTGGGTCAGGGTGAACCGGAACTGCTTATCCGGCGCGCACTGGGCGGCGTTCATAAAAATCAGACTGGTAGCGGCGGAGCGCTGGGAAATGGGAAGGCTGTTGAAATTGTCCACCAGCTTCTTCCAATCCTGAGCGGTGTAGACCGTCAGGCACCGGTGGCCACAGTTGACGCCCAGGGTGACATAGAAATCGTCTCCCAACTCCGCCCGGAGCTTCGCCGGGACAAAAAGCCGGTTTTTGTCGTCCAATCGGGCGGGGTATTTGCCGATCACCTGGGGTCGCCTCCTCCATTTTGCTCCACTTTACATCCCTTTTGCTCCCTTTACAACAGTATAACGGTTTCTTCATAAAAAATCAATCTTTTTCTTTCAATTTCCAGAAATTTCCTGAAAAAAATTCAATTTACAAACATTTGTTTTACTTTTCCGTCAGTATAGGAACTGCAGCTTGCCGTCCTCCAGCTTGCCCCGGACCTTAGACAGCTTCCGTCCCGTTTGCAGGAGGAACACCGCCAAGGGCCCCTCCACCTGCTCCTGGACCAACCGGCGCATCTGCCGGGCGCCGCCCCGGTCCCGAGAACGGCTGCCCAGCAGCCGGGGCATCTCCTCCGGCAGGGTCAGCTGCATTCCCGCCGCGGCGGCCCGGTCCTGAAGCTCCGTCAGATACTTCCGAGCGATGGCCTCCATGGCGGTCTCGTTCAGCGGCGCGAAACAGACGATCTGATCCAGCCGCCCTAAAAATTCCGGCGTGAAGTACTGGCGCAGAGCCTCCTCCGTCTCTCCGGTACGGCCGGCCGGGGAAAAGCCCAGGCCGTCGCCTTTGATCTCCCCGCCCAGGTTGGAAGTCATCACCACAATGGTGTTCTGAAAGCTCACCCGGCGGCCTGTGGAATCGGTGAGGACCCCCTCCTCCATGATTTGCAGCAGGATCCCGGTCACATCCGGGTGGGCCTTCTCCAATTCGTCCAGCAGCACCAGACAGTAGGGGCGGCGGCGGACCTGTTCCGTCAGCTTGCCCCCCTCCTCGTAACCCACATAGCCGGGGGGCGCGCCGATCAGCCTGGATACGGAGTGCTTTTCCATATACTCGGTCATGTCCAGCCGGATAAACGCCTCCCGGCTGCCGAAAAGCTCCTCCGCCAGCGCGCGGCACAGCTCGGTCTTGCCCACGCCCGTGGGTCCGGTAAAGAGCATGGAGGCGATGGGCCGGTTCTCGTCCCGGATACCGCTCAGGCCCCGGCGCACCGTCTCCGCCACGATCCCCACCGCCTGATCCTGGCCCACCACATGCTGAGACAGGATCTGCTCCAGGCGGAGCAGCCGCTCCCGCTCGTTGGCGGTGAGCCGTCCCACCGGGATCCCCGTCCGGGCGGAAACCGCCCAAGCCACGTCCGCCCCGGTGACCGCCCGGGGGCGGCGGTTTTCCGAGGAGCGGGCCACCATTTTCTGCATTTTATCCCGCAGCTCCGCCGCCTTCTCAAACCGGCTCTCCCGCACCGCCTCATGCAGCTCCATTTCCAGATCCTGCCGGGCGCCGCCCCTTCCGGAGAGCAGCTCCTCCATTCGGGCGTGGGAAGCGCCCTCGTCCAGCAGGTCGATGGCCTTGTCCGGCAGATACAGATCCGGCAGATACCGCACCGACAGCCGCACCGCCTCCTTCATGGCCTCCTCCGTGATCCGCAGACGGTGGTGCCGTTCCAGACCCGGCTTTAGAGCCTTCAGGATGGTCATGGTGGCCTCTCGATCCGGCTCCTCCACCGTCACCGGCCGGAACCGGCGCTCCAGGGCCGGGTCCTTTTCAATATATTTTCGGTACTCGGTCAATGTGGTGGCGCCCAGCATTTGCAGCTCCCCCCGTCCCAGGGCGGGCTTGAAGATGTTCGCGGCGTCGATCGCCCCCTCCGCCGCGCCGGCGCCCACGATGGTGTGCATCTCGTCCACAAAGAGGATCACGTCCCCGCTGCGTTTGATCTCCGCCAGCACGTCCCGAAGACGCTCCTCAAACTCGCCCCGGTACTTGGTACCGGCCACCAGATTCGCCATGTTCAGGCTGATCAGCCGCTTTTCTTTCAGTTGGGGTGGCACGTTCCCCGCCGCCATCCGCTGGGCCAGGCCCTCGGCGATGGCGGTCTTTCCCACCCCCGGCTCCCCTACCAAAGCGGGGTTATTCTTGTTTTTTCGGCTGAGGATGCCAATGACCATGTCGATCTCTCGCTCCCGGCCGATCACCGGGTCCATGGTCGCGGCCTTGCTCACAAGATCCTCGCTGAATTGATCCAATAGCTTCGTAGTGGACGCCTCCTTATTGGTTTTTCCCTGGGTCTGCTGATCCCACTGCATAGAATCCACCACCCTGGTGAACAGATCCTCCGCCTCGATGCCCTCCAGCGCCAGCAGGTCCCTGGCCGCTGTCTTTTCCCGGCGGAGCAGAGATAGGAAAATGTGCCGTTCGTCCACCTCCCGGCAGCAGGCGGCCTTGGCCTCCTTCCCCGCCCCCCGGAGGATCCGGCGGGCCTGAGGCGAAAACCCCTGGGGCAGCGGCAGGTCCGGGGTCCCCAGGCCGTATAGCACTGCCATGATCTCCCGGGTCAGCGCGGGGTCCATGCCCGCTCCCCGGAGCAGCTGGCAGGGTAGCCCGGGATTCTCCGCCAGCGCCAGCAGCAGGTGGGCGCTGCCTACATAACTGTGGCCCATCTGCCGGGCCTGGTTGGCGGAAACCCGCAGCAATTCCAACGCGCTCACCGCATAGCGCATACCGTCGCCTCCTTTGCCCGGAAATTCTCCCCTGCCCTCTGAAAAAATATACGGCGAATATGGAAAAAGGAATTGCATTTTCCAAAATCCATGTTACAATAAAGGTGTGGCCCTTCCGGGCCCGCTAAAACATACAGATGGAGGGAACACCATGGCCTACAAAATCACTGACGCTTGCGTGAAGTGCGGCACCTGCGCTGACAACTGCCCCGTCGAGGCAATTTCCGAGGGCGACGACAAGTACGTCATCGATGCTGACGTCTGCGTCAGCTGTGGCACCTGCGCTGACAACTGCCCTGTCGAAGCCATCGAGGAGGGCTGATCTCCATTTTTCGCAGCGGGCCTGCGCATCCGGGGTTCCGGCTGCGCAGGCTATTTTTTGTGGAGGTGAGACGATGGAGGAGCTTCCCGGCGGCATTCTGATGCAGACCGGCCCCTTCCCTCTGAGTACCGACGCCATGGTGCTGGCAGATTTCACCCGGCTCCCCACCGGCGCGAAGGTGCTGGACATCGGTTCGGGCTGCGGCGTGCTGGGGCTGCTGCTCTGCGGCACTGGGGACTGCGCCGTCACCGGGGTGGAGTTGGACCCGACCGCCCACCGGCTGGCGGAAGAAAACATCCGCCGCAACGGCCTTGCTCCCCGCCTTGGCAGTATATGCGCCGATATGAACGCCATCCCCACCCTCTTTCCGGCGGGCTTTTTTCACGCCTGCGTGGCCAATCCCCCCTATTTTACCGGCGGCGCTCCCCATGCCCAGGCCCCCTTGGCCCGGCAGGAGGGCAGTTACACCCTTCCGGCGCTGATGTCCGCCGCCGCATGGGCCCTGCGGTACGGCGGGAGCCTGTTCCTGGTCCACCGGCCGGAGCGGCTGGCGGAAATTTGCGCCCTGGCGACGGCAAAGGGCTTGGAGCCCAAGCGCCTCCGGCTGGTCCGCCATCGGATAGGCGGGCCGGTAAGTCTGGTGCTGGTCCAGTGCAAAAAAGGGGCCAGTCCCGGACTCCAGTGGGAGGAAATCGCCCTCTGGGATGCCGCGGGCGGCCAAACGGCGGACTATCAACGAATCTACCACACAGGAGGCGCCCTATGAGCGGAACACTCTACCTTGTACCCACCCCCATTGGAAATCTGGGGGACGTTTCCCAGCGCGCCCGGGAAATTCTGGCCGCCGCGGACTTCATCGCCGCCGAGGATACCCGGGTGACTTTGAAGCTGCTGAACCACCTGGGTCTGAAAAAGCCCTTGATCAGCTATTTTGAGCATAACAAGGCCCAGCGGGGGGCGCAAATTCTGGAACGGCTGGAGGCCGGTGAGAATTGCGCCCTGGTGACCGACGCCGGGACCCCGGCGATCTCCGACCCGGGGGAGGATCTGGTGAAGCTCTGCGCCCAGACGGGGGTGCCGGTGTGCCCCCTTCCAGGGCCCTGCGCCGCCGTGACGGCCATCAGCGCGTCGGGCCTGCCCACCGGGCGGTTCTGCTTCGAGGGATTTCTGTCCACCGCGAAAAAATCCCGCAGGGAGCATCTGGAGGCGCTGCGGGAGGAACAGCGGACCATGATTTTTTATGAAGCACCCCACAAGCTCCTTGCCACATTGGAGGATTTTTCCAGGGTCTTTGGACCGGAGCGGGAAATTTCGCTCTGTCGGGAATTGACGAAAATCCACGAGGAATTTTACCGCGCCACTATTGGGGAGGCCCTGGCGCGTTACCGGGAAACGGATCCCAAGGGGGAATTTGTGCTGGTGGTAGCGGGAAAGCCAGAGGCGGAACCGGCCAGCGCCAGCGAGGCCCAGGCGGCCCAGCGGGTCCAGGAGCTGATGGCCCAGGGTCTGAGCAGGAAGGACGCGGTCAAGCAAGCCGCCCAGGAATTGGGCGTGAGCCGGAACGCGGTATACGCTGCGGCCCTGGAAGTATAGAAATTATGTAAACTATAAGTTATGTAAACTTAAATTTATGTAAACTTCTTGAATTGAAATTGTTAAAACAATAGCCGGAGGACGGGTGCGCGCAAAACAGGCGCAGGCTGTCCTCCGGCAAATCTATTAAGCGACGCTTATTTTTTCAGTGCATTCCATTTCGGCACTGCTCCCCCGGCCCCTTCCGGAGGACCCACATTCTTCTATTTTGGTGCAGCTCCCATTTTTCGCCAGTGCAACAGTCAACATACTACGCCATTTTACACGCTGCACCTAAAATTTCACATATCTACGTTAAAAAGCCGTAAGCCCACACACCTTCTCCGCTTATCCGAACTGTCAGAGAGCGGCGGGGGATTCTTAGGGGTGGTGCTCCGCGCAGCGAATCAAAAATATTCATGATTGCCGGTGGCAATCATACCTCAATTAACGCCTTTGCTCGAAGCGCCCCTTTGGTCGGCTTCTTTGCTTACTTTCTTGCCGAAACAAGAAAGTAAGGCCCCCGGCAGGGATAGGGGGAGCAGTGCCGGTGCAGAATGCACCAAAATAAAAAGGTAAAGAATTGGATTCCGGGCCCTGCCCGGCGATGGGGGTATACCGGGATGGGGGCGGGCATAGATTGTCCCGGAGGGGATGGGAATGCTGATGACGTGGATCTGGTGCGGTCTGGTGCTGTGCGCCATTGGAGCGGCCATGTACAATGGGACGGGGGCGGAGCTTTCCGCCGCAGTGGCGACGGGGGCTCAGGCCGGGGTCCAGTTGGCGATCAGCATGGCGGGGTCTATCTGTCTGTGGTCGGGGGTCGGCACGCTGTTGGAGAAAATTGGCGCGACGGCGTGGTTGTCCCGGTTGCTGCAACCGGTGCTACGCCGCGTCTTTCCTTCCACAAGGGAGAACCCGGCTCTGGCCGGGCATTTGAGCGGGAATATCTGCGCGAATCTGTTGGGCCTGGGCAATGCAGCCACGCCCATGGGCATCCGAGCCGCCCGAGAGTTGGCAAAGGGCGACACGGCAAACGACGAGCTGTGCCGCCTGATCGTTTTAAATACGGCCTCCATTCAGCTGATTCCGGCGAATGTGGCGGCGGTGCGGGCGGCCCTGGGATGCCGGACCCCTTTCGACATTCTTCCGGCGGTATGGGTAACCAGCCTCTGCTCCGCCGGGCTGGGACTCTGCGCCGCCTGGGCGCTGGGGAGGGTTTGGAAGCGTGACTGACTATCTTGTTCCGCTGATCCTGCTGGCCGCCTCCCTGCTGGCGCTGAAAAAGGGGGAGGATGGCTATCACCTGCTGCTGGAAGGCGCGGAGGACGGGCTGAAGCTGCTGCTCACAATTGTGCCGTCCCTGATCGTGCTGCTGACCGCCGTGCATATGCTCCGGGCGTCTGGGGCATTCGCGCTGCTGGAAAACTGGGCCGCGCCTGCGTTTCAATTTTTCGGAATCCCCAAGGAAACGGCCATGCTGGTATTGATCCGGCCCATCAGCGGGAGCGCCGCCCTGGCGGTAGGCTCAGAAATTATGTCAACTTATGGGGTGGATTCCACCATTGGACGCACCGCCGCGATCATGCTGGGCTCCACGGAAACGACGTTTTACACCATCAGCGTCTATTTTGGAGCGGCAAACGTCAAACGCACGAAATATGTCGTCCCTGCCGCGCTTTTTGCCGATTTTACCGGCTTTTTCGTCGCCAGCCTCACCGCTCGCCTTTTCTAGCCCAAGCACAAAAAACATCCCCCCAAAATTGGGGGGAATAATTTTTGCAACTTGACAAATGCTGTCGAATTATGTAAAATAATGGAAGTGAGTGCCCCCGTTTTCCGTTTAACAAAAACGGCGGCACGGTCAAGACGGCGCCTGTCCCGTATAAGGGGGAGGTGATGCATCACTCTGGACGGGGAGAGTTACTCTTTCGGGAAGGAGGAATGCAGATCATGGATCTTGTTGGTTTTCTTGCCAACTTGTGCACGATCATTGAGTTTCTATACTTTTTGATCAAGCGCATTAAGGATAAGAACGCTGACAATGAAAAGTGAGCCGTCTGTTGGCTTCAGACGGCTCACGGGTGATTAAGCTGGGGGCTCAACCCACTTAATCATTTGTCAGACGTTAGAATGCGGCGCCGTTGAGCACTCACATCCTGCCTTTATTATACCACTTCCCATTGATTTGTCAAGCGGTAAAATAAAACGGCAGGCGGTAGGCCGCCCGGCTGGGCGGCCTATTTGCATCTTGACAAATGCTGTCGAATTATGTAAAATAATAGATGTGAGTGCCCCCGTTTTCCGTTTAACAAAAACGGCGGCACGGTCAAGACGGCGCCTGTCCCGTATAAGGGGGAGGTGATGCATCACTCTGGACGGGGAGAGTTACTCTTTCGGGAAGGAGGAATGCAGATCATGGATCTTGTTGGTTTTCTTGCCAACTTGTGCACGATCATTGAGTTTCTATACTTTTTGATCAAGCGCATTAAGGATAAGAACGCCGATAATGAAAAGTGAGCCGTCTGTTGGCATCAGACGGCTCACGGTGATTAAGCTGGGGGATCAACCCACTTAATCATTTGTCGAACGTTCGAATGCGGCGCCGTTGGGCACTCACATCCTGCCTTTATTATACCACTTCTCATTGATTTGTCAAGTGGCAAATAAAGTGTCAGGCGATAGGCCGCCCGGCTGGGCGGCCTATTTGCATCTTGACAAATGCTGTCGAATTATGTAAAATAATAGAGGTGAGTGCCCCCGTTTTCCGTTTAACAAAAACGGCGGCACGGTCAAGACGGCGCCTGTCCCGTAATAGGGGGAGGTGATGCATCACTCTGGACGGGGAGAGTTACTCTTTCGGGAAGGAGGAATGCAGATCATGGATCTTGTTGGTTTTCTTGCCAACCTTTGCACCATCATTGAGTTTCTATACTTTTTGATCCGGCGCATTAAGGATAAGAACGCTGACAATGAAAAGTGAGCCGTCTGTTCGCTTCAGACGGCTCACGGGTGATTAAGCTGGGGGATCAACCCACTTAATCCATT
>CANQQU010000031.1 GCA_947626085.1 uncultured Oscillospiraceae bacterium | reverse complement strand
TCAATGTTGCCGCCAGTGTTTGCACTGGCGGCGTTGGCCTGCCACCGGCAGGCCAAATTTAGGTCTTCAAATCTCTCTCCCTTTCCGCCAATAAGAAACCCCGCCTGCAGGCGGGGGTGGTGGGAGTGAGAGAGATTTCTAAATCAATGTTGCCGCCAGTGTTTGCACTGGCGGCGTTGGCCTGCCACCGGCAGGCCAAATTTAGGTCTTCAAATCTCTCCCCCTCCGCCAATAAGAAACCCCGCCTGCGGCGGGGTTTCTTATTGGCGGAGTGAGAGAGATTTGAACTCTCGCGCGTTTTTTAGACGCCTACTCCCTTAGCAGGGGAGCCCCTTCGGCCTCTTGGGTATCACTCCGAATGAAAGTATTTTCTTTGCTTGGATATTCTAGCACAAGGCGGGGCGTTTGTCAAGAAAAAAACATCCATTTTCCCTGCTTGTGTTAAATTGCCCCCATGCTTCCATTTTATACCGGTCTTTTCCTTGTTTACATAATATTATAATCGAACCCCCGGCTGGGCCGGGGGTCACGGTTTAATGAATTATGCCCGTTCTATCAGGTCTTTCAGGCGGATCGCCAGCTGGGCCGCCTCCTGGCGGGTAAGGGCACCCGCCCAGTCCGTGTCCTTGGGAAACAGGCCCAAACTCACCGCCTGTTCTTTGGGATCCAGGGGCTGCTCCGGGACCCAAGTCCTTCCGTCCTCCGCGACAACGGCCTTGGCAATGGCCCGGGCAGCGTCCCCACGGCGCTCCGTGAGAAACTGAACGCCCACCTCCGAGTCGTGGAAATCCACTTCCAACAGGCAGGCGGTAGCCTCCGGCGCGCGCAGCTCAAAAAGTCCGGGCCGGGACTGAATGCCGCTGGCACGGTTGCTCTGCTGGCCCGTGGCCTTCAGTTCCTGGATCAGCTTCTCCGCCAGGGCCTTTCCGCCGGTGTGGTAGAAGGCGATGGGTCCCCAGGCCCCGCCGCCGCCTCCGGCGTTGGAATGCAGGGCAAGATAGTAATCCGCCTTCATTTCATTGGCCTGCTGAGGACGATTGTCGATGGGCGTGGTCTTGGCGGCCCGGAAATACCGGACGCCGCACCGGTCTAGGTGCGGCGTAACGGCGTCCATCAGCAGATTCATCTGTTCCATTTCCGAGCCATAGCCGTTGATGCCGATGTTTCCGTCCTGATCCGATGGGCTCAAATACCATAAATTTGCCATAATAGCCAACTCCTTTCCAAGATGGGGCGATCCCCTCTACCCTATGCCAAAAGCCGCCGAAAGTTGCCCGTTTTCGCGCAACCTTTGTCGGCCTTGACTTTTTTGAGGAAAGGTGCTATATTTCTAACGCAGGGAGAGATGTCCGAGGGGTTTAAGGAGCCAGTCTTGAAAACTGGTGATGCGCAATACGCACCGTGGGTTCGAATCCCACTCTCTCCGCCACGTCGGAGCAAATCTCGCTCGCTCCGTTTCCAGGCGGTCCCGTGAGGGGCCGCCTGAAAACTGCCTATTACTCCGGCGGTGAAAACAGCCGCCGCTCAAGAGTATAAAACCGGGCCGGATCAACCGGCCCGGTCCATTTTACTCCTCGGGAATGACACCGTCCAAAATTTCCTCCAGATACCAGAGCAGCGCCTGCCGGTTGGTCGTCCCGCCGTCTAGAACCACCGGGCAGGATTCCAACATGGTGTAGCCGTCCTGCCCGTAGCACAGCAGGTCGCTGGTCCCCGCCAGGGTATAGGTTTTGCTCCTTAAAATGTTACGGCCGTGGATCTTTACATTGGATACTCGGCGCCGGCCATGGATCTCCACAAAATCTCCGTTTCCGTCCAGGAGCACCCCGGTTTGGATGGAATCGTCCACATCATAGGTAAGCCCCGCCCCATGGAGAAAGGGGGTGTCCCCGCCCATGACCGCCATTTCCAGAACATCCAGCAGCTGAGAGCCGGTGATCTCCACCACGGTCAGGCAGCGGTTCTCGGGCAGCAGGGTCAATAGCTCCCCATAGGTCACGGTGCCCTGATCCAATTCCCCGGACAGGTCGCTGCCGGAAATCAGGGCGATATCCGCCCCCATAACACTGCGGTACGCCTCGGCGCAGAATTTCCCCAGGGAGGTTTCCTCGGTCAGGGCGCCCTCCAGAAGAAGCGCACCCTCCGATCGGCCGGCGGAGCGCTTTTTCCAGGCCTCCACCCGCTCCTCCGCCTTCCGGGAAGCGGCAGCCACAGCCGAATCTTCATCCGTCAGGCCGGAAACCGCGTTAACGCGAACCTGCTTGTCTTTTAGACTCAAGTGGATCTCCGCCAAACAGCCTGGCTGGGAGCCGGCGGCGCAGAGGGTGACGGTGTTGCCGTCCATGTCCTTTACGGTATCGCTATCCACCACGGAAATGGCATGGCCATCCAGATAGGCCAGCATCCCTGTGGTGTTCTCAATGATGTCCACGGAAGTATAGGGCGTGTCCACCACATCCATACCGGTATGGCCCAGGCAGATCACCACGTCCGCTCCGGCGTTCTTGGCGTCGTCGATGGCCGCCTGGACGCGGTCGTAGAGCTCTTGCCCGTCCTGCCCTTGACAGAAGCTGTAGAGGGGATTCCCCTGCCCGTCGGTAAAGTCGGCAAAGAGGGCCTTCTCCGGGGTCCTGGCGCTGCAAATGCCCACAAAGGCCACCTGAAAGCCGCCGAAAGTCCGCAGGACGTAGGGGGCGAACACGGTCTTGCCGGTGGTCAGATCGATGAAATTGCAGGCGGTATATTCAAACGTGCCCGCCTCCGCCGCAGCCAGCAGGGCCTCCAAGCCGTAATCAAAGTCGTGTTCTCCCGGCACCGCCAGTGAAAATCCCGCCGCGTTCATCAGAGAAACCACGCCTTGCCCCCCATCGGGAAGGCCAATCTCCCACATGGCCAAGGCGTCTCCCCCGTCCACCAGCAGCACGGCGGCGTCCGGGTTTTCGGCGGAAACCTTCTCCAGGTATGCGGCCAAAATGGAATAGTTCCGGTTTTCAAAATCGGAGGGCATACTGACGCACCGGCTGCCACCGGTAAACAGAAGGATTCCTTCTTCCGCCTCCTGGTCGGCAGATTCCCCGCCTGTGGGAAGGGATTGGCTGGGATTCGTGGCCTCAATCCCCGATACGGTGGACGGTGCTTGACCCGTTTCGCCGGTTGAGCCGGTCCCCTGTCCTTCTGAAACGCAGCCCGCAAGCAACAGCGCCGCAAGGATCCACGCAAGACAGCGTTTTTTCACGTTCCTTCCCCCTCTTCCAGGAAATAGATCCATCCTTTCTATTTAATTAAAATAGCACACAATTGTGAATAAATCAACCAAAACGCCCGGAGAAATCTCCAGGCGTTTTGCAGGCGGTGATGGTGGGTCAGACCCTCTCGCGGTAGAGGAAGAAAAAGTAGCCGTAGCCGGAGGCGGCGGGGAAATTATCCAGCTGTTCCCAGGAGGCGTGAAGGGTGAAGGCATAGTGGTTTTGCTGGCCGTCAAAATAGGTCTCATAGGCCACGATATAGCCAAGGCCGAAAAGGCGGTCCATCTCTTCCCGGACCCATGCCCCGTCCTGAGGCTGCTGAACGCCGTCCACGAACACGTCCACATAGACTTGGTAGCGGCGGCTCTGCCCGTATTCCTCCATGGCCCCCCGCAGAGGGATGGAATATCCCACCTGGCCGTTCTCCGGGGCGGCGTAGCAGGCAGCCGGCTGGCCGCCCTGGCCAAAGCTTGCGATCATCTCCATGGGCTCGTCCTGGGGAACGGGATCTCCTTGGCCAATCATGGTTCCGCCAATGGCACTCGGACCTTCCGAGGAGGAAGGCGGCGCTCCGGTTTCGGTCTGGGACTGGGGCGCGGTTTGGGTCGTATCGGTGGTTCGAGGGTCTTGGGGCTCCTGGCTGGGCACGACTACATCCGTCTGGGCAGGATTTCTCTCAACGATCAGGAAAAAATTTTTGCCGGGAGCCCCGGCAAAAATTCAAGTATCTTTCATCTTTTTAATTTTAAGCACCAGCGGGATCGCCACGCAGGCGGCGGTGACGCCGATCAGGACGTTGCTCACCATCATGGTCATGCCCACGGCCTCCGCGCCCAGGCCGGTGAAGTTCTGGAAGAACCACAGCACCGGCACCCGGAAGACGAACACCCGAGCGGCGTTCAGGAGCATGGTGGCCTTGGAATAGCCGTAGCCCAGCAGCAGGGCGTCCACCGCCGAGTTGACCCCCAGGGTGATGTAGCCCA
Organism: uncultured Oscillospiraceae bacterium; assembly: GCA_947626085.1. Lineage (GTDB taxonomy): Bacteria > Bacillota > Clostridia > Oscillospirales > Oscillospiraceae > Faecousia. The sequence continues at coordinate 22,937 of CANQQU010000031.1, read as the reverse complement.
GCATTTCCCACCGGTGGATGGCCACGATCCCGTCGCAGAACGCCTGGTCAAACTGACTCTTGGACTGGGCGAACACCCGGGCCAGCCAGGGCAGGCAGCCGCTCACCGCCGCCAGGCCCACCGCGCCAATGGCGACATCCAGCGCCAGGAGGCAGTAAAACAGCTTTAGCGTCCGGCGGTACTTCCCCGCCCCCCGGTTTTGGCTGATGAGAGCGGAAGCACCGTCCAAGAAGCCCATGTGCCAGTTGGTGGTCAGGCCGCCGATGTTGTTGGAGATCCCCAAGGCCCCCACGGTCAGGTCGCCGTACCCCTTGGACATGGCGTTGACCACCACTTTTCCCCCGGCAAAGAGCATTTTTTCCGCCGCCACCGGGTAGGACAGCTTGAAAATGGGGAGCAGCGTTCCGCCGCTCATGTGGATATTTTTCAGGGAGAAGCGGAAGATCCCCTCGTCCCGGAACATACTGCCCAGAGCGTAAAAAAGCAGGAACAGCTGGGAGATCAAAGTCGCCACGGCGATCATCACCACATCGGCGTCCATGCCGTACACAAACAGGGCGGACAGGCCCAGTTTGATCAGGATGATGGCCAGATTCAGATAGAGGATCCGGCGGCCATGGCCCCGGCTGCGCTCGATGGCGATATAGACCGTGTTGAAAAAGCTCACCAGCTGGGTGGCGATCTCCACCCGGAAATAGCCCGCGCCCACCTGGATCAGCGATTCCGGCGTGCCCATCAGCTTCAGAAAAGGCCGGGCAAAGGGGATCAGCGTCCCCGCCACCACCAGACTGATCAGCACCGCCAGAGCGTACAGGGTCGCCACCTGAGCGCGGACCTGGTCATAGTCTCCCTTCCCGTATGCCTCGGAGATCTTGATGCTGCCGCCCACCGCCAATCCGGTGCCAATGGCCGTGATCATCAGGGTGATCTGGGCCAGGGAGGCGATGGCGGACACCGCGTCGGAGCTGATATGGGCCGCCATGAGGGAATCCAGCACCCGGAAGATCTGCTGCAGCGCCTGGTACAGCGCCAGGGGGCCGCAGACCGACAGGAGTACCTTCATGGGCGGAGCCGTCAGGGCGTATTCCCGGAAGGACTCGTCCTGCTTGGAGACGCCAAACGCCATTTTGCGCCTTCTTTCTTTACACTTTACAAAACCACGCCGTCTTTGAAAATGGAGATCTCCCGGAAGCCCTTCTGTTCGGCCTTGGTTTGCCTGCCGGAGGCCACCTCCAGCACCAGCGCCATCAGGTCCTGGGCGGCCTCGTCCAGCGTCCGCTTCCCGTCCGCCACCACGCCGGCGTTGAAGTCGATCCAGCCGGCCTTTTTAACGGCCAGGGGGGTGTTGGTGGCCAGCTTCATGGTGGGGGCCGGCGCGCCGAAAGGTGTTCCACGGCCGGTGGTGAAGAGGATCAGATGGGCGCCGGCGGCGGTCAGGGCCGTGGCGGAGACCAGGTCGTTTCCGGGGCCGTAGAGCATATTCAGTCCCTTGGTCACCACGGGGTCGCCGTAGCCGATCACGTCCATAATGGGCGCGGAGCCCCCCTTCTGGACACAGCCGCAGGACTTGTCCTCCAGGGTGGTGATGCCGCCCTGCTTATTGCCCGGGCTGGGGTTGTCGTAGACCACCTCGTTGTGGGAGATAAAATAGGCTTTGAAGCCGTTGATCATCTCCACGGCCTTGTGGAATACCTCCTCGCTGGCGCAGCGGTCCATCAGAAAGCCCTCGGCGCCGAACATCTCCGGCACCTCGGTGAGGACCGTGGAGCCACCCTGGGCCACCAGCAGATCGGAGAAGCGGCCCACCACCGGATTGGCGGTGATGCCGGACAGGCCGTCGGAGCCGCCGCACTTCATGCCTACCACCAGCTCGCTGGCGGGAATGGGCTCCCGGTGGAACCGGGCGGCGTAGGCGGCGCACTTCTTTAACAGCTCCCGCCCGGCCTCCAATTCGTCCTCCACCTGCTGGCAGGTGAGAAATTGGACCCGCTCCGGGTCATATTCCCCCAGCTCGGCCAAAAACTGCTCATGGGTCAGATTTTCGCACCCCAGGCTCAGCACCAGCACCGCCCCGGCGTTGGGATGGCGGGCCAGGGCCGCCAGGAGCTTCCGGGTCTGGGCATGGTCATGGCCGGTCTGAGAGCAGCCGAAGGGATGGGGAAAGGTGTAGAGCCCGTCAATGGAGCCGGTGACCAGGTCCTGATTCTCCCGCACCAGCGCCTTGGCCACGTCGTTGACGCAGCCCACCGTGGGAATGATCCAGATCTCATTCCGGGTGGCGGCCCGGCCGTCCGCCCGGCGGTAGCCCTGGAAGACGCCGGGAGTCTGGGGCTCGGGGTAGTGGAGCTGGGGATGGTAGGTATACTCCTGCTCGCCGGAGAGATTGGTGGCCATGTTGTGGGTGTGGACGTGATCCCCGGGGGCGATGGGGGCGGTGGCGTGGCCGATGGGAAATCCGTACTTCACCACGTTTTCTCCCACGGCCAGGGAGGCCAGGGCCATTTTATGGCCCTGGGGAATGTCCGTGGTGGAGGTGACGACCCCGCCCGCAATGGGAAATGCCGTGCCCTTGGGGATGGGACGCAGGGCGACGGCCACATTGTCCTTGGGGTGGATGCGGATAAAGTCAGGCATGGCGGTCTCCTTTTAAAGACAGGAGGCGTAGGCGGCCAGAGCGCCCTGGCCGCGGATGGCCGTCAGGTCCTCCACCACCGCCGCCTCAAAGCCGGGGATCTGGGTCAGGTCCTGGCCCCACATCTGCTGGTTGGTCATGACGGCGTGGACCAGGGCTGCCGGCTCGTCGGAACGGTGGGCGTAGTAAAACTCCAGCACCCAGCGGTCGTCGGCGCAGGTGTACTCGTCGCCCTGGGGACGGCGGCAGACCAGGCCCTTGTCGGTCAGCGCCTGGATATCGTTGGAGAAGAAGGCCACATAGGCGGCAAAGCTCATGGTCAGGCACTTGGGGAGCTTGCCGGTATGCTCCACATACTCCAGGAAGCTGGGCATATTCCGGGCCCGCCACTTGGAGGTGGAGTTCAGGGAGATGCTCATCAGCTCATGGTTCACAAAGGGGTTGTTGAACCGGTCCTGGACGGCGGCGGCAAATTGCTCCAGGTCCGCCTTGTCCAGAGGCAGGGTGGGGATGACTTCCTCATAGAGCATTTTGTTCATGAAGCCCCGAACGGTGTCGTTTTCCATGCAGTCCCGGACGATGTTAAAGCCGCCCAGGTAGGCGCCCAGAACGAAGCCGGTGTGGGCCCCGTTGAGGATGCGGACCTTCCGCTTTTTATAGGGGGTCACGTCGGGGACCACCGGGCAGTTGACGCCGGCGGCCTTGAAGGGCAGCTTCTCCTCCAGCCACGCCGGACCCTCGATGTTCCACACGCCGAAGACCTCGCCCACGTCGATCAGATCGTCATGGTAGCCGTTCTCGGCCTCCAGACGGGCCGCCTCCGCCGCGTCCCGGATCCGGCCGGGAACGATTCGGTCCACCAGGGTGGAGCAGAAGGTGCAGTCATTGTTTACATAATTCAGGAAGTCTTCCTCCAGGCCCCACTGCCGGATGTACTGGTTCACGCACTTTTGCAGCTCCTTGCCGTTGTTGTCGATGAGCTCGCAGGAGAGGATCACCAGACCCGGCTTCCCAGCCTTGTACCGGGCGTAGAGCACCTGGGTCAGCTTGCCGGGGAAGGAGGAGGCGGGGGCGTCGCCAAACTGGCAGGCGGGGTCGTAGACGATGCCGGCCTCGGTGGTGTTGGACACCACATATTCCAGGTCGTCCGACACGGCTAGGGCCATCATGCTGTCGTACCCCTCCCGCTCATAGGGATTGAGGCACCGGGAGACGGAGGAAATGACCCGCTTCCGGTCCACCTTCTGCCCGTTCTCCATGCCCCGGAGATAGAGGGTGTAGAGCCCCTCCTGGGCGTTGATGAGGCTGGTCAGGCCCATGGCGATGGGCTGCACCAGAACGCACTTCCCGTTCCAGCCCGCCTTCTCATTGGCCACGTCGAACCAGTAGTTGACGAATGCCCGAAGGAAATTGCCCTCGCCAAACTGCAGGACCTTCTCCGGCGCCTTCTCCAGAATGTAGCCGGTGTAGCCGGATTGTTTAAGAACCTTGTAATTGAGTTTTTCCATGACCTTACCCTCCAATGTATATTATTTTTATTTTACAGATTGCTCGCCTGATTGGACAGTGTCAGCCAAAAATAGGCGTCCATGAGAAAAGCCTTCTCGCTGCCGGCCGCTTTCCAGCGGCGGCTGCGGATCCCCTTCAACGGCTTTTTCGCTTTTACTGCGGGAATTTGCTTTTTCGTGACGAATCCTTCCTTTCTGATTTACTGGGAATGTGCCCGCAGCCCCAATCTGCGGACTGACACCATTATAAGCCCAATGTTTTCCCATGAAAATAGCAGAATTTGCGGGAAAACATTGCGAATATTGCGCAGTTTGCCGTTGACATTTTCCGGCGGAAAGAGTATGATAATTTTATTCCATCCCGGATCGGAGGTGGCCGCCGTGGCGGTGGCGCCCAAGGGCTTCGACCCCCGCCAGGAAATGCGGAGGCCGGATTTTGAACTGCAATACAAGCGGGACGCCTATCTCAAGCAGGTGGCCCTGCATCACCACGACTTCTTTGAGCTGTACTTCCTGGTGTCCGGGGACGTGACCTATACCATCGAGAGCAAGCTCTACCATGTGGCCCCGGGAGACATTCTGCTGATCAGTCCCCGGGAGCTGCACCAGCTCCACATCCAGCCGGAGATGACGGGCTACGAGCGGTACGTCCTCTGGGTGGACCCCCAGCTGGTGCTTCGGCTCTCCACCGGCGCCACTTCCCTGCTCCGCTGCCTGGACCCCGCCCAGCCGGGCTACCGGAACCGGCTCCGGCCGGAGCCGGAGGCCTGGAAATCCCTGTTCGGCCTGATCCAGGCCCTCTACCGGGAGTGCCAGCAGGAGGAATACGGCAGTGACCTGCTCCAGACCAGCCTGCTGACCCAGATCCTGGTGGAGATCAACCGGCTGGCGGCCCAGCCGGAAAAGCAGGGGGAATCACCCAGGTCCAGCCAGGCGGTGTCTCAGGTCATAGATTATGTTAACCTACATTATGGGGAGGACCTGTCCCTGGAGCAGCTGGCGGAACGGTTTTTCGTCAGCAAATACCACTTGAGCCACGAATTTAACCGGCTGGTGGGCACCAGCGTTCACCGGTACATCCAAAAAAAGCGGCTGCTCATCGCCCGGCAGCTGATGGCCCAGGGCAAACGGCCCAGCCAGATCTACAGCTCCTGCGGCTTTGCCGACTACCCCGGCTTTTACCGGGCGTTTAAGGCCGAGTACGGCCTGACCCCCAAGGAATACGCCCTGTCCGCCCGGCAGGGTGAAATAAAGGAAGGATCGCTATGAAAGCTCTGAAAATCGCCTACATCGGCGGCGGCTCCAAAAACTGGGCCCACTCCTTTATGCAGGACCTGGCCCTGGCGGAGGGGCTGACCGGCGAGGTGGCCCTGTACGACATTGACCGGCCCGCCGCCCTGCGGAATCAGGCCATCGCCCGGCGGATGGGGGAAAATCCCGCCGTCCGCTCCCCCTTCCGCTACACCGTGGCGGACACCCTGGCCGAGGCGCTGACCGGGGCGGATTTTGTGCTGATCTCCATTCTTCCCGGCACCTTCCGGGAGATGCGCTCCGACGTCCACGCCCCGGAGACCTATGGAATTTATCAGAGCGTGGGGGACACCGTGGGCCCCGGCGGCGTGCTGCGGACCATGCGCACCGTGCCCATTTATCAGGGCTTCGCCAATGCCATCCGGGAAAACTGCCCGGACGCCTGGGTGCTGAATCTGACCAACCCCATGTCCGCCTGCGTCAAGGCTCTGTACGACGCCTTCCCGGAGATCAAAGCCTTCGGCTGCTGCCACGAGGTGTTCCACACCCAGGATTTCCTGGCCGCCGTTTTGAAGGAAATGACCGGCATCCAGGCAGGCCGGCGGGACCTGTACACCGACGCCTCCGGCATCAACCACTTTACCTGGATCGTGGAGGCCCGGTACCGGGATGTGGACATCCTCTCCCTGCTGCCGGGGTTTATGGAGCGGTATTTCGCCTCCGGCTATCACGCCCATGGCCGCCACGACGCCTGGAAAACCGACACCTTCGCCTGCGGCAACCGGGTGAAAATGGACCTGTACCGCCGCTACGGGGCCCTGGGGGCCGCCGGGGACCGGCATTTGGCGGAATTTGTCAGCGGAAAATGGTATCTGGCGGACCCGGAGACCGTCCAGTACTGGCACTTTGGCCTGACCACCGTGGACTACCGGGAGGAAAATCAGCGGCGTCTGGTGGAAAAAAGCGAGGCCATGGCCTCCGGCGCCCTGCCGGTGCCCCTTGCCCCCTCCGGGGAGGAGCTGGTGCGGCTGATCCGGGCCATCGCCGGGCTGGAGACCGTGGTTTCCAATGTGAACCTGCCCAACGGGGGGCAGATGCCCGGCCTGCCGCTGGGGGCCATTGTGGAGACCAACTGCGTCTTTTCCAACGGGATTGTCAGCCCGGTGGTATCCCGGCCCCTGCCGGAGGCGGTCCGGTCCCTGGTGGCCCGGAACTGGGCCAATATCGACCTGGCCTGCCAGGGCACCATGGAGCGGGACGGGAAAAAGCTCCTGGCCTCCTTCCAGGACCAGCCCCTCTGCGGCTGCCTGACGCTGCAAGACGGCGCGGAGCTGTTCAAGGTCATGTGCGAAAACACCTGGGACTATTTGGCCCCCTACTATACCCGGGGCCAGCTGGGGATTGGATAGCAAAAGGCTCGCTGCCTCGGCAGCGAGCCTTTTGCTACTGATCGACCTGTTCCTCTACATGCTCCAACAGGACCTTGGGGCCGGCCTGGCCCTCCATGGTGACGTTTTTCAGCGTCACCTTTTTTACGCAGTTGAAGTAGAGCCCCATACGGGAGGTAGGCTCCACATAGCTCATCATGGCGGGCTGACCGAAGGACGCGTCCTTTTTGAAGGTAAAATGGACGTTTTCGATGGTGATGGAGCCGATGGGCTGCTCCGTCAGGCCGTAGAAATACCCCGCCGCCCACTCGCAGTCGGTACACTCCATGTCCCGGAAGGTGAAGGCCCCCAGGTAGGGGGTGGTGTCGTCCACGGGATAGGGGTCCTTGCTCCAGACATACTCGGACATGCCGTCCGGGTCGCAGTTATAGTACATATTGATCACCAGGGGGGCCATCACGTTGACCATGCGGATGTTGGAAAACTCCACCCCGTCGATCACCGCGTATTTGCCCCGGCCCCGGCGGGATTTGATCCGCATGCCCCGGTCCGTATGGGAAAAGAGACACTGGCTCACCGTCAGCTCCCGGATGCCGCCGGACATCTCGCTGCCCAGGACCACCGCCCCGTGGGCGTGTTCCATCAGGCAGTTGCGGATCACATGGCGGGTGGCGGGGGTCTTGTACTTCATGCCGATATAAATTTTGCCGGACTTGATGGCGATGGCGTCGTCCCCCACGCTGAACCGCACCCCCAGGATCCGCACGTCGTCGCAGCACTCCGGGTTGATTCCGTCGGTATTGGGGCTGTCCTTGGGGGCCTCCACGGCGATCTGATAAAAGCCCAGCTTCTGGCAGAAATAGGGGTGGAAATTCCAGGAGGCGGAATTTCGGCCCAGGATGCCGTGGAAATTCACATTGGAACAGTGGTTGAAAAATACCAGCCGGGGCCGGCCCACGGTGCGGGATTTCACATCCTGCCACCAGGTGGAGTTGTGGGCGTTGCCGTCCAGAATGCCCCGGCCCACGATGTTGATATTCTTGGCGTGGAACGCGGAGATCAGGCTCTGATGGACGGTGTAGGGGGCCCCCTCCCAGGTGCCGATCTGGATCAGCTTGCTGTTCTCCCCGTCGTGGATCTCCCCGGGGAGCAGTGGATAGTGGTCCTCCCTGGTGTCCCCCAGCAGCTGGGCGCCGGTTTTCAGCTCCAGGGTCATGTCGGATTTTAAGACCAGCGGCCCCGTGCGATAGATGCCGGCGGAGACCTTCACCCGGCCCCCCACGGGGCAGGCGTTGATGGCGTTTTGCAGGGCGTGGGTATCGTCCTTCTCCCCGTCCCCCAGGGCGCCAAAGTCCCGGACATTGAGGCAGGCAGTCTCCCGCTTGGTGGAAAAATTCAGCTTGTCCTCCCCCACCGCCACGGTGTATTTTCCGCCGGGGTGCAGGTCAAACAGGGAAAAAACATTGGTCTTGACCCCGGACAACGCCACGGCGCCGTTTAGCGTCACCTGATAGGGCTCCGGGGCATAGTACGGCGCGTCGTTTTCCAGCTCAAAGCAGGCGGAGACGGAGGAGACGAAAAGCAGATGAAATTTCATAGCGGCTTCTTCCCTTCTAGGCGTATTGCGGCTGGCAGGTGAGATTCACCCCCAGGCGCTTGAATACCCGAACGTCTACTTCCGAAAGGATCACAGAGGAATGGACCTCGCAGCCCCGGAGCAGGTCCAGCTGGTTCATGGCCAGCTCGGCGGTGGGGTTGGTGGCGGCGCAAATGGACAGGGCCATCAGCACCTCGTCAGTGTGGAGCCGGGGGTTCCGGTTGCCCAAATGCCGCACCTTCAGCCGCTGGATGGGGTCCAGCACCACAGGAGAGATGAGCTTCAGCTCGTCCCGGATGCCGCCGAGCGTCTTCAGGGCGTTGAGCAGCAGGGCGGCGGAAGCGCCCAGCAGGTCTGTGGTCCTGCCGGTGACGATCTGCCCGTCCGGCAGCTCCATGGCGGCGGCGGGCAGGCCGGTCTTTTCCGCCAGGGCCATGGCGGATAGGACCACCTTCCGCTCCGATGGATCCACATTGGCCTTCCGCATCAGCAGCTCCAGGCGGCGGATCTCCTCCTCCGTCCCCTTGCCCTGCTTCTGATCGCACAGGGCGGCATAGTACCGGCGGAGAATCTCCTGCCGGGCGGCGGCACGGACCACGCGATCGTCCGTAATGCAGTACCCCGCCATGTTCACCCCCATATCCGTGGGAGACTGGTAGGGGCACCGGCCCAGGATTTTTTCAAACATGGCCACCAGCACGGGAAACGCCTCCACGTCCCGGTTGTAGTTCACCGTGGTCACCCCGTAGGCATCCAAATGGAACGGGTCGATCAGGTTCACATCGTTCAGGTCCGCAGTGGCGGCCTCATAGGCCAGGTTCACCGGATGGTTCAGGGGCAGGTTCCAAATGGGGAAGGTCTCAAATTTGGCGTAGCCCGCCTGAATCCCCCGCTGATGCTCATGGTACAGCTGGGACAGGCAGGTGGCCAGCTTGCCGCTGCCGGGGCCGGGAGCGGTGACCACCACCAGCTCCCGGGTGGTCTCAATGTAGTCGTTCCGGCCGTAGCCCTGAGGGCTGACGATGCCGGGAATGTCCGCCGGGTAGTTGGGAATGGGATAGTGGTGGTACACCCGCAGGCCCATCCCCTCCAGCCGCTCCTGAAAGGCCCGGGCGGCGGGCTGCTCCCGGTAGCGGGTCAGTACCACGCTGCTGACGTACAGCCCCAGTTCTCGGAACACGTCCACCAGCCGGACCACGTCCCGGTCATAGGTAATGCCCAGGTCCCCCCGGACCTTGTTCTTTTCAATATCGTCGGCGTTGAGGGCCACGATCATCTCCGCCTGGTCTTTCAGCTGCAAAAGCATCCGCAGCTTGCTGTCCGGCTGGAAGCCGGGCAGCACCCGGGAGGCGTGGTGATCGTCGTAGAGCTTCCCGCCAAATTCCAGGTACAGCTTGCCGCCGAACTGGCCGATCCGCTCCCGGATGTGGGCAGACTGGGTCTGGATATACTTGTCGTTGTCAAATCCGATCTTCATACGTCCTCCCGGCAGGCAAAGGCCCCGCAGAATTGCGCCATGGCGCGTTCCAGTGTGGACCGGGGGCAGGCCAGCACCACCCGCTGGAACAGGGCGGCCTCCTGCCCGAAGATGCCACCGGCGTCCAGCCAGAGCTTCCCCCGCTGGACAATGGCCCGGTTCAGCTGCTCCTCGGTCAGGCCCAGGCCGGTGCAGTCCAGCCAGGCAAAATAGGTGCCCTCCGGCTCCACCAGCTTCACCTGGGGCAGGTTTTCCGCCAGGTATTGCCGAACGAAATCCAGATTCTCCCGCATGTAGGCTTTGCAGGCGTCCAGCCACGCCTCCCCGCCTTCGTAGGCGGCCTGGCAGGCCACGGTGCCCAGGCAGTTGAGCTGGCTGTAGCCCATCCGCTCCAGCTCCGCTTTCAGCTTCTCCCGCAGGGCCTTTCCGGGGACAAAGAGGTTGGAGACCTGGAGCCCCGCCAGGTTGAAGGTCTTGCTGGGGGCGGTACACATCACCGTCCGCTCCGCCATCTCCGGGCAGGCGGACAAAAACGGGGTGTGGGGATGTTCCGGGAAGGCAAAATCGCAGTGGATCTCGTCGGAAACCACGGTCACGTCATATTTCCGGCAGAGAAGCCCCACCTGCCGCAACTCCTCCCGGGTCCAGACCCTGCACACCGGATTGTGGGGGCTGCATAGAATAAGAAGTCTGGCGAACTTCAGCTGTGTTTCCAGGTTTTCAAAGTCCACGGTATACCGGCCGTCCCGGTAGATCAGGGGATTTTCCAGCAACTTCCGCCCATTGTTCCGCACCACACTGTGGAAGGGGGCGTAGACCGGGGTCTGGATCACCACGCCGTCCCCAGGCTCCGTCAGGGCCCGCACCGCCGCAGCCAGGGCAAACACCACCCCTGGGGTCTTGATCAGCCACTCCTTTTCCACCGTCAGGCCGTGGCGGCGGGCAAACCAGCTTTGCACCGCCTCAAAATAGCCGTCCTTGGTGTCGGAATAGCCGAAAATGCCATGCTGGACCCGGTCCGTCAGGGCCTTGGTCACGCATTCCGGAACGGGAAAGTCCATATCCGCCACCCACAACGGCAGCACATCCGCGGGATATCCCCGCTCCACGGCAAAATCGTACTTAATACAACTCGTCCCCCGGCGCTCCACCGGGGCATCAAAATCAAAGCCCATTTACGCGTCCTCCATCGCCTGGCGCAGATCCTCGATCAGATCCGCCGCCCCCTCCAGGCCCACGGACATCCGAAGCATGGCGCCCGTGATGCCCAGGCTCGCCAGTTCCTTGGGGTCCACGTCCCGGTGAGTCTGCATGACGGGATGGGTCACCAGCGTCTCCGGGCCGCCCAGGCTCTCGGCAAAGGTGGCCAGCTTCAGGTGCTTGAGGACATGGATGGCCTGCTCCTGGCTGCCCATGTCAAAGGACAGCATGGCCCCGGCGCCCCGGGCCTGGGAAGCGTTGAGGGCATAGCCCGGATGCTCGGGAAGGCCGGTATAGTAGACCTTCTTCACCTTGGGCTGGGTTGTCAGCCATTTGGCGATGGCCATGGCAGTCTGCTGCTGCCGCTCCATCCGCACGGGCAGGGTCTTGATCCCCCGCAGGGTCAGGAAGCAGTCAAAGGGAGAGAGCGCCGCGCCGGTACACTTGACGATGACCCGCAGCCGCTCGGCAACCTGGTCGTCCTTGCAGCAGACGAAGCCGGAAATGGTGTCGTTGTGACCTGCCAGGAACTTGGTGCCGCTATGGATCACCAGGTCCGCCCCCAGGGCGATGGGATTTTGCAGATAGGGGGACAAAAAGGTATTGTCCACGATCAGCATAGCCCCCGCCGCCTTGGCGATGGCGGCGCAGCCCCGGATGTCCGTCACATTCATCATGGGATTGCTGGGGGACTCCACATAGATGGCCTTGGTGTTGGGCTCCACCGCCTGCCGGACGGCCTCCAGGTCTGTGGTGTCCACAAAGCGGAGGCGGACGCCGTTCTTCTCCTCCACCTGGCGGAACAGCAATGTGGTGCCGCCGTAGAGATCCGCCGAGCAGATCACCTGATCCCCCGGGGCGAACAGCTCAAAGGCGGCGGAGATGGCCGCCATGCCGGAGGAAACCGCCAGGGTCTGGGCGGCCCCTTCCAGGGCGGAGACCGTCTCCTCCAACCGCTGCCGGGTGGGGTTGGAGATCCGGGTATAGTCAAAGCCATGCTCGTTATGGCCCATTTCCAGGTGGCTGAAGGCCGCCGTCTGGTAGATGGGCACGGTGATGCTGCGGCTAGCCTCGGGGTACTTGTGGTCCTGACCGTGGACGCAGAGGGTATCAAAGGTCATGAGAACGCCTCCTTGCGTTTTACTAAAAATGATTCTTTTTGATTTTAACATACCTCTATGGAGAAATCAAGCCGGGAGGCGCCAAAATTCCCGCCGCTGTTTTTCGTCAAAATTCATCCCGGAGCCAAAAATCCGATTGCTTTTCCCAGGTATCTGTGTTACAATACAGCGTGTTATGTAACCGGCTAAGACGGCCTGCCTATTTTCGCGTGATGAGGTGACTCGCGTGCAGCTCCAACCAGCGGCCCACGCCTTCCTCATGGACGGACAGATGGTCCAGTGTGAGGAATTTGGTCACGGGCATATCAATACTACTTATAAAATCACCACCGATACAGGACGCGAATACGTCTTGCAGCGGATCAACCAATATGTGTTCCACGACCCGGTGCGGCTCATGGCCAACGCCAGCGCCGTCACGGATTTCCTGCGCCAGCGGGTGACGGACCCCAGGCTGGCCCTCCATTTTCTGCCCACCGCCGACGGGTTGTTCTACTACCGGGACCCCCAGGGGGAATACTGGCGGATGTACGACTTTGTGGGCGGCTTCTGCCTGGACGCGCCGGAGAGTCCGGAGGACTTCTACCAGAGCGCCTTGGCCTTCGGCCGGTTTCAGCACCTGCTGTCGGATTTTCCGGCGGACACCCTGTTTGAGACCATCCCCGAATTTCACAACACCGCCAACCGGTATGCCCAGCTCCGCCAGGCCATGGAGCGGGACGCCATGGGCAGGCTCGCCACGGTGGAGCAGGAGATCGCCTTTCTCATGGCCCGGGAGGAAACGGCCACAACCTTGCAGCGGATGAAGGAGGAGAGGAAGCTGCCCCTCCGGGTGACCCACAACGACACCAAGCTCAACAATGTGCTTCTGGACCGGATCACCCGCAAATCCCTGTGTGTGCTGGACCTGGACACGGTGATGCCCGGCCTCAGCGTCCACGACTTTGGGGACGCCATCCGCTTCGGCGCGGCCACCGCCGCCGAGGATGAGCCGGACACCTCCAAAATGAAGCTGGATCTGGAGATGTTCCGGGCCTACACTCGGGGTTATCTGGAGGCCGCCCAGGGACTGGAGCCCCTGGAGATTGAGGTGCTCCCCATGGGGGCCTATGTGATGACCATGGAGGTGGCGGTCCGGTTTTTGACGGATTATCTGGACGGGGACCGGTATTTCCGGGTGGCCTACCCCACCCACAACCTGATTCGGGCCAGAAGTCAGATGGCCCTGGCGAAAGACATGGAAGCGAAATGGAACGAGATGGCGCGCATCGTATCGGCTGTGGCCGGAGAGGCGCGGTAAAGGCGTTGGGAGGCGCACATTTATGGAATACTTGGGCATATCCTATCAGATTCAGCATCCGCCCGTACTGGACCCGGACTTTATTCCCTTCGGCGTGTGGGCGGAGGCCTACCGCAAGGGGGCCAAAAAACCCATCGCCATCGCCGTGGAGCGGGAAAAGGGCAACGTCTCCGTCCGCCGCACCTGCATCTACGGCACCCCGGAGATGGCGGAGGCGGACTACCGCTATGTGGAGCGGTATGTGAAATTTCTCCTCTGGTCCATCGGCGGCTTCCGGGTCAGCGTCTGCGGCTGCCCGGAAATCGGGAGAAAGCTGCAGGCGGCTTACAGTGTTGACGGCCAACGGGCCTTTGACTATGACTTTTTCCAGAAGCTCTATGAGCGGCCTTTGGATATCCTGGTTTTGCCTCTGGAGGACTGCCCGGAGTCCAAGGAATCTCCCCGGCCCATCGGCGGGCATTTGGACGGGTGCCGCATTGGCTTCGACGCCGGCGGCTCCGACCGGAAGGTTTCCGCCGTCATCGACGGGGAATGTGTCTACTCCGAGGAAGTGGTCTGGCACCCCAAGACCCAGCCCGATCCCAAGTATCACTTTGACGGCATTGTAGCGGCGCTGAAAACCGCCGCCTCCAAAATGCCCCGGGTGGACGCCATCGGCGTTTCCTCCGCCGGGGTGTTCATCGGCAACGCCCCCATGGTGGCCAGCCTGTTTATACAGGTGCCCCGCAGCCGGTGGGACGAGGTCAAGACCATCTATGACCGGGCCGGGGCGGAAATTGGGGACGTGCCGGTGGTGGTGGCCAACGACGGGGATGTGACCGCCCTGGCGGGCGCTATGGGCATGGGGGTAGGCTCCATCATGGGTATCGCCATGGGCACCAGCGAGGCCGTGGGCTATGTGGACAAGGATCAGAACGTCCTTGGTTGGATCAGCGAGCTGGCCTTTGCCCCGGTGGATCTGAACGAGGACGCCATGGCGGATGAGTGGTCCACGGACATCGGCGTTGGCTGCAAGTATTTCTCTCAGGACGCGGTGATCAAGCTGGCTCCCCGGGCGGGCATCGAGCTGGACGAAAAGCAGACCCCGGCGGAGAAGCTGAAGGCCGTCCAGGCCCTGATGGAGGCGGACGATCCCAGGGCAAAGCAGGTCTTCCGGGATATCGGGGCCTATCTTGCCTACACAGTGAAGCTCTACGCCCAGTTTTATGAGATCCGGCACATGATGGTGCTGGGGCGGGTCATGTCCGGCAAGGGCGGCGAGGCCATTTTGTCCAGGTGCCTGGAAATTTTGGCCGACGAGTTCCCTGCCCTGTCAGAGTCCATTCAGGTGATGCTGCCCGACGAGCGTACCCGCCGGGTGGGCCAGTCCGTGGCGGCGGCCAGTCTGCCGGCATTGAAAAAGTGAGGAATAACGCCATGTTTTACAAAAACGCGCGGCTTTACGGGCCCGATTTTCGGTTTCATAATGGCGCCTTCTCCGTGGAGGACGGCCGGTTTGCCCAGGTGCTGCCGGAGGCGGTTCCCGAAGATGCGGAGGACCTGCATGGGGCTACGGTGATCCCTGGGCTCATCGATATTCACAACCACGGCAACTCCGGGGCGGATTTTTCCGACGGCGACTACGAGGGCCTGTGTAAAATGGCCCGGTATCTGGCGAAAAACGGCGTGACCTCCTTCGCCCCCGCATCCATGACCCTGCCCTATCCGGTGCTGGAGAAGGCCTTTGCCACGGCAAAGCAGCTCCATGACCATCCCCTCCCCGGCCATGCCCGGCTGATGGGGATCCAAATGGAGGGCCCCTACTTTTCCGAGAAGAAAAAGGGGGCGCAAAACGGGGAATATCTCAAAGATCCGGATTTTGAGGGGTTCCGGGCCCTGTACGAGGGCTGCGGCGGACTTGTGAGAATCGTGGACGTGGCGCCCGAGCTGCCCGGGGCGGCGGAATTTGTGGAAAAGGCCAAGGCCCTTTGCACTGTTTCCGTGGCCCACACCGACGCGGACTACGACCACGCCCGGGCCGCCTTTGAAGCGGGGGCTACCCATCTGACCCATCTGTTCAACGCCATGCCCGGCATCCATCACCGGAAGCCCGGGGTCATCCCCGCCGCCTCCGAGGAAAATAAGGTCCGGGCGGAGATCATCTGCGACGGGCTGCACATTCATCCCGCCATCATCCGGCTGGCCTTCGCCCTGTTCGGGCCGGAGCGGATGATCCTGGTGTCCGACGCCCTTCGGTGCTGCGGGATGCCCGACGGGGAATATGAACTGGGGGGCCAGCCGGTGTTTCTCTCCGGCGGCGTGGCCCGGCTGGCGGACGGCACCCTGGCGGGCTCCGCCACCAATTTGTTCGACTGTATGAAAAACGCGATTTCCTTCGGAATCCCGGAGGAGGACGCGGTCCGCGCCGCCACCTACAATCCCGCCTGCGCCATCGGTCAAGAGCGGGAGGTGGGCTCTATCGCTCCCGGGCTCCGGGCGGACTTCGTGATCTGTGCCCCGGAGGGCCGGCGGGTATTCCTGAATGGGCAGGAGGTTGGCTGACATTCCTAAGCAAAGACAGGCGCTCTCCCTGTTAAAACCCTATTTGGGAGACAGAGCCTTCTATAAACGGGTCCTGGCAGTTTCCGTGCCCATCATCATTCAAAACGGGATCACCAATTTTGTTTCCCTGTTGGATAACATCATGGTGGGTCAGGTGGGGACCCCCCAAATGAGCGGGGTCTCCATTGTCAACGGACTGCTGTTTGTTTTCAATCTATGTATTTTTGGGGCCTGCTCCGGGGCCGGTATCTTCACCGCCCAGTTTTTCGGCTCCCAGAATCATAAAGGGGTGCGCCACACCTTCCGGTTCAAGCTGCTGATCTGCCTGGCGCTGTCATTGGGCGCGGTGGTTCTGTTCTGGTTTGGCGGCCAGGGGCTCATCAGCCTCTACCTCAGGGGCGAGGGGGATCCCCACACCGCCGCGCTGTGCCAGGCCTACGGCCTGATCTATCTGCGGGTGATGCTCCTGGGACTGCTGCCCTTTTCCCTGTGCAACGCCTACGCCAGCACCCTCCGGGAGACCGGGCAGGCGCTGGTCCCCATGGTCGCCGGCGTCTGCGCCGTGTTGGTAAACCTGACCCTCAACTATATTCTGATTTTCGGGCACTTTGGGGCTCCTCAAATGGGCGTTCGGGGCGCGGCCATCGCCACCGTGGTCTCCCGGTATGTGGAGCTTGGGATCGTGGCCGTTTGGACCCACTTAAACCCTGAGCGCAATCCCTTCATTCGGGGCGCCTACCAGAGCTTTGCCATTCCCGCTTCCCTGCTCCGGAATATTCTGCGGAAAGGGCTGCCGCTTCTTGCCAACGAGGCCCTGTGGGCCGCCGGCACAGCGGTGATGAATCAGTGCTACTCCACCTGCAGCCTGGACGTGGTCCCCGCCATGAACATCTCCAGCACCATCTGGAACTTGACCAGCGTGGTCTTTCTCTCCCTGGGGACCTGCGTGGGGATCCTCATGGGTCAGATGATGGGCGCCGGCGCCGAGGAGTCAGAGGTGCGGGAGGAAAACCGGAAGCTGCTGGCCCTGGCCGCCGCTTCCGGGGTGGTGTTCGGCCTGGTGCTGGCGCTCCTGTCCGGTCTATTCCCCCTGATCTACAACACCACCTCCCAGGTGCGGCTTTTGGCGACGCAGCTCATTTTGATCTCCGCCGCGATCATGCCCTTCAATTCCTACGTCAACGCCATTTATTTCACCATGCGTTCCGGCGGGCAGACCGGGGTGACCTTCCTGTTCGACAGCGGTTTTGTCTGGATCGTCTGTGTGCCGCTGGCATTTGTCCTGAGCCGGTTTACCTCCATTCCCATTCTTCCCCTGTACGCCCTGTGCCAGGGGGTGGAGATCGTCAAGTCCTTTGTGGGCGCCTGGCTGATCCGCCAGGGAAAATGGATACGAAACTTAACCGCATGACCGTCCCGCCGGTGGGCTTTTACGCCGGCGGGATCGGTTTTTTTATTTTCTTTACACATTTTTCACATCTATATGCTACTTTCGTTTTTGAGAGAAAGAAGGAGGGATCCTCTATGAACCGCCAAATGACCATTGGCGACGCGGTTGCGAATTACCGGCAGATGGCCCCCGTGCGGCAGGCCTGGGGCTGGCGGATGCCCTATTTCACCATTTTTCTGTCCTTTTTTCTGGTGGAAGGGGCGGCGTTTTGCTTCCTGACGACCCTGGGGAACCAGAGCGCCTTTGTCAGCATGGGCTCCGCCGTTCAGGACCTTTCCCAGCTGGACTTTTGGCCCCTGGCCTTCGGCGCGCTGTGGGCGCTGCTGCTATGGTGCCTGGTGTGGCTCCTGCCCGGCATTTGGGGCCGGGTGGTCTATGGAATCCTCTATTTCCTATCTGTCTTTTACGCCGCCGTGCAGACAGGCTATTTCATTTTGTTTCGGGAAATGCTCTGGCTGTCAGATTTCCGCTACGCCTCCGAGGGCGCGGGGTATGCCAATGTGCTGCTGAACTATCCCTGGTACTGGTACGCCAGCCTGGGCGCGCTGATCCTTCTGGGGATCTTGATCCTGGTGAAATTCCCCCGTCCTGCCCGCCGCCGGGGCTGGGTAAAGTACGCTACCGCCATCCTGGGCGGCGTGGCGGCGGTGCTGGGCATGGTGCTGCTGCCGGAAGCGGTGTTTGCCCACGACCGGATGATCCAATTCGCCGTGTCCGACTACGGGCGCTCCCAGTCCGCCGAGGCGGCCTACGACAACATGTTTAACGCCCACCGGCTCTACCAGGTCTGCGGCCTGTACCAGACCGGGGTCAAGGACGTCTGGGCCAACTATCTCTCCCCCCTCCTGCCGGACGGAAACCGGGCGGCCGACGCCCGGGCGGAGATCGATGCCTACTTTGCCGCCCGAGGGGATGCCCCGGAAAATGAGATGACCGGGCTTTTTGAGGGGAAAAACGTGGTGCTGGTGCTGATGGAGTCCATGGACGACTGGGCCATCGGAGAACACACCCCCACCATCTGCCGCCTGATGGAGGAGGGCATCAACTTCACCAATTTCTACACCCCGCCCTACGGCGGCGTGCGGACCTTCAATTCCGAGTTCTGCGCCAACACCGGCTCCTTCCTGTCCAGTCAGGGAGGGTATGCCTTTGACTATGTGACCAACGATTTCCGCCAGTCCCTGGCAAGCCAGCTGGGCGCGCTGGGCTATTCCAGCCTGGCCTTCCACTACAACGACCCATCCTTCTACAGTCGGGGCGTCTTTGAGCCGGCCATGGGGTATGAGGCGTATGTGTCCTACCAGGAGTATGTGACGGAGGAGACGAAGAACGACCTGTATGACGATCAATTCCTGTTCAACTACCCCCAGGTGTCGGAGACCTTCTTCCGGGAAGGACCGAAGCTGAACTTCATTATTACTCGTTCCGCCCATCTCAATTACATCTACAACGAGGTCCTGAGCTACTGGGGCCTGAAAAAATACCCTGAGTACCGGGGCATGACCGGCAATCAGGAGGAGGACTGCATGTACCTGAAGGCCCGGCTGGTGGACGATCTGTTCGCCCGGCTGCTTCAGGAGCTGGAGGATCATGGGGAGCTGGAAAACACGGTGATCGTGGCCTTTACCGATCACTACACCTACGGCATTGAGGACCAGAGCCTGGTCTGGGAGCGCTCCGGGGTAGACGATGCCCTGCTGGTGGAGAAGACCCCCTGCTTTATCTGGAGCGCCGGCGGCCCCGCCATGGAGGTAACAAAGACCCTGAACACCGCCGACCTGCTGCCCACGGTGCTGAACCTGCTGGGGGTGGAGACGGAGCTTCCCTACCTGGGCCGGGACGCCTTCGATCCGGCCTACACCGGCTATGCTTTGTTTCCCAACGGCAGCTGGGTGGCGGAGGGAATCGCCTACAACGCCTCCAACGGCCGGGTGATGTACCTGGACCCCGGCGCCCAGGAGATCACCCAGGAACTCCAGCAGCGGATGTCGGCGCTGGTGACGCAGTTTGTCCGGGTAAACAATCTGATCCTGGAATACGACTATTATAAGGAATAACACAGGGCCCCGGCTTATTCACCGGGGCCCGTTTTTACGATTGGGGGTCTGCTCCTGGGCTGATTCGCCGGATCGGCGATTCCCCTCCCCGGCAGCGTCATTGCTTTTTGGCGGCGCTTTTGATAGGATGTTTCCATACAAATCGAAGGAGGAATCCCCATGGAAATCGGAAATCAGATCCGGTCCCTGCGCGTCCGGCGGGGCGTGACCCAGGAGGTCATGGCAAGCGCCCTGGGCGTCTCCACCCAGACCGTCAGCAAGTGGGAGACGGGCACCAACGCGCCGGATATCTCCCTGCTGCCGGAGATCTCGGCCTATTTTGGCGTCACCATTGACGAGCTGTTTGCCCTGACGGATGAGACCCGGATGGAACGGATCGAAAATCTGCTGCGCACCTACCGGGAAGCAGATCATTCGGTTTTGGACCGGGAGGCGGAATTTCTGCTGGAAAAGGCCCGTCGGGACAGCAGCGACCGGGCCTATACTCTTCTGGCCTATCTGGAAAATTACCGGGCGGACGCCCATCGCCGCCGGGCGGCGGAGTACGCGAAGGAGGCGCTGGCCCTGCGGCCGGACAGCGTTGCGGCCCTCTGGGAGCTGGCGGAGGCAACCGGGCTTCGGGAGCCCTACTATGAACTGGCGGATTCCCACCGGGAGATCACCGATTATCTTTCCACCCTGTCCCCCAAGACTCCGGCGACTTATCACTGGTTGCTGGAGGCGCTGCTGGCGGACAGTCGATTTGACGAGGCCGGGCAGGTCTGCCAGGAATTCGCAAAAGCGGATGATTCCTGGGAGCCCCTACACTACCGGGGGCTGATCGCCTGGCGGTCCGGGGACCGGGACGGGGCTCTGGAGATCTGGAAGCAGATGGTGGAGCGCTTCCCGGAGGATGAATTTGCCTGGGGCGTCTACGCCGAGGACTACGCCATGACCGGCGACTACGCCGGGGCTGTGAAGTATATCGAAAAGGCCCGGTCCCTCCAGAAAGAACCTACCACTACTTTCTATGAGACGGGCGCATACTACCGGGAGCTGGCGGGGGACATTTCCGGTGCTGTGGCGGACTTGGAAGCGCTCCTTGCCCTTCGGGCAAGCTGGGGCTACACCGGCGACACGGGAGAGGCAGCCTACCGCCGGGAGATTCGGAGATTAAAGGAAAAACTGTAAATTTGGGCCCCGGCGGAAGCCGGGGCCTGCGTTTTTTTACAATTCCTCAATTTCCTTCAGCCAGACCCGGCCGCTGGCGTCGCTGGGCATCCGCCAGTCCCCCCGGGGGCTCAGGCAGACGGAGCCCACCTTCACCCCGTCGGGCAGGCAGCTGCGCTTGAACTGCTGGGTGAAAAAGCGGCGGTAAAACTCATGGAGCCATTTTTTCACGGTTTCCGGGGGATATTCGCTGGCAAAGGCCCAGCAGGCCAGGGCGTAGATCTTCCTGGGGGAGAAGCCGTAGCGGAGCATATAGTAGAGGAAAAAGTCGTGGAGGGCGTAGGGACCCACCAGGTCCTCCGTCTGCTGGGCGATGTTCCCCGCGGCGTCCGGGGGCAGCAGCTCCGGGCTGATGGGGGTGTCCAGAATGTCCTGGAGGACCTCCCGGGCGGCGGAAAAGGCGGGCATTTTAGAGATGGTGTCGATCATCCAGCGGACCAGAGTCTTGGGGATGGAGGCGTTGACGCCGTACATGCTCATGTGGTCGCCATTGTAGGTACACCAGCCCAGGGCCAGCTCGCTCAAATCCCCGGTGCCCACCACAATGCCGCCTACTCTTCCGGCATAGTCCATCAGCACCTGGGTCCGCTCCCGGGCCTGGGAATTTTCGTAGGTGGCGTCGTGCCGGGCTGGGTCCTGGCCGATGTCCTGAAAATGCCGCTCCACCGCCGGGCCGATAGGAATTTCGGCGATTTGAATGCCCAGCTTTTCCATCAGCGTCAGGGCGTTGCGGTAGGTCCGGTCCGTGGTGCCAAAACAGGGCATGGTGACGCCGTGGACCCTGGTCATGGGCTTTCCCATTTGGCGGGCAGCCTCGGCGGCCACCAGCAGGGCCAGGGTGGAGTCCAGGCCCCCGGAGACCCCCACCACCGCGTCGGCGCCGATGGTCTCCAGCCGCTTCCGCAGGCCGGCGGCCTGCATTTTGAAAATGGTCATGCACCGCTCCTCCCGGCCAGCGGCGGGGACGAAGGGCTGCTTTTCCAAGGCATAACGGCTGCCGTCGCCCCGGCAGGGGGGCCGCTCCCCTTCTACAACGCGGCCGGCGGCGCCGGTCAGGGTAGCAGCATCCTGGAAGCACTTGTTGTGGCGGCGGTCGTAGCGGAGCTTCCCCAGGTCCACATCCTGGACCAGAAGATAGTCCGTGGCCAGCTCCTCCGGCTCCTCCGCCAGTACCGCGCCGTTTTCGGCGATGAGGCTGTGGCCGGAAAAGATTAGGTCCTGGGTGGACTCGGTCCGCCCGGCGGAGCAGTAGGCATAGGCGCACAGGCAGGCCCCGGACTGATGCCGCACCAGGTCCCGGCGGTAGGCCCGCTTGGCGATGGTCTCGTTGGAGGCGGAGAGGTTGGCAATCACCTCCGCGCCGGCCAGGCAGAGGGTGGTGGAGGGCGGCAGCGGCGCCCAGAGGTCCTCGCAGATCTCCACCCCAAGCACTGCCCCGTCCCCCAGGCGGTAGAGAAGTCCGGGGCCCACCGGGACGGTCCCCTCCCCTTCCAGGCCCAGCTCCCGGAGGGAGACGGTCCCGCCCGCCAGAGCCGAGCCCGGGGTGAACCAGCGGCGCTCGTAAAATTCCCCGTAATTGGGTAGGTACGTCTTAGGGCTCAGGCCCAGCAGCCGCCCGTCGGCCAGAACGGCGGCCATGTTGTACATCTGCCCGCCGATTACCAGGGGCAGGCCTACCAGGACCGTCAGGCCGGGCAGCTCCGCCGACTTTTTCAGCACCGTTTCCAGCCCCGCACGGGCGGCGGAGAGGAGCGATTCCTGGAAAAACAGGTCGCCGCAGGTGTACCCCGTCAGGCACAGCTCCGGGAAAAGTACTAAATCGCACTGGGCCTGCTCCGCCTTTTCTAGGAAAGCGCAGACGTCGGCGGTATTTTTCTCCACATCCCCCACGGAAACCTGCGGCACGGCGCAGGCGATACGCATATAATCAAACACACTGATCCCTCCACTGGGCATTTTTTACATGATAACACTACTCTTTCCAAAAATCAACGAAAATAATCGGCGCGAAATGCCCGCCGGGCGAAAGCAGCCGCCGCTTATAAAACAGTATCAAAAAGGCCGTTGACATTTTACCGGGGAGCCGGCGCGTCAACGGTCTGATTTTCAGTATTCCGTTTTAATGGGAAGATGATAAACGGAAACTTAGCTTTTCATCGCCTGAAATTCATCTTGAAGTAATCCGTACAAATACAGGTCTACCCAA
>CANQQU010000030.1 GCA_947626085.1 uncultured Oscillospiraceae bacterium | reverse complement strand
GAAAAGCCCCATTTTTGAGGGCTTGTTTTCGTGCGCCCTTTTTCGGAATGGTGCTGGAATCACAATGTTTCAACCTTCCTCCCTCTCCCGAATATTTGACAAACGCCGGGCCCATGTGCTATAATTCCCCCAGATAAGGGGGCGTTTCATTATGGAACGGGCGGTATTTTTCGATCTGGACGGGACCCTCACCGACTCGGGGGAGGGGGTCCTCAACTGCGCTGAGCTGACGCTGCGGCATTTTTCCCTGCCGGTGCCGGACCGGACGGCCATGCGGGTCTTTGTGGGCCCGCCGTTGCGGGACACCTTCCTGCGCTTCGGCGTTCCGGCGGAGCGGATGGAGGAGGGGATCGCGGTCTATCGGAGCCGGTACAATACCGTGGGAAAATACGAGAATTTCCCCTATCCCGGCATCGAGGATGCCCTGGGGCGGTTGAAGGCGGCGGGTTTTACCCTCTATGTGGCCACCTCCAAGCCGGAGGAAATGTCTATCGAAATTCTGACCCATTTCGGCCTTGCTCCCTATTTTGACCGGATCTGCGGCGGCACCCCCGACGGCAGCCGGGACGAGAAGGCCCAGGTCATCGCCTATCTCCGGGGCCAAATCCCCGCCTCCCAAGCGGTGATGGTGGGGGACACGGTTTTTGACGTCTTGGGCGCGGCGGCCCACGGCCTCCCCACGGTGGGGGTGTCCTGGGGCTACGGGGAGGTCCAGGCCATGAAGGACGCCGGCGCGGTGGCCATTGTGGACACGCCGGGGGAGCTGACGGACCTTCTCCTGTCGGAAAAGCTGTGGAAAGAACCTTGTGGGCGCTAATATCAGCGCCCACAGTTTTTATTTCAGACGCTCCAGGGCCGCCCGAATCCGACCGTTGGCCCGGTCCCAGCCCAGGATCCCGATGACGGTGTACAGGTCCGGGGAATTGGTCTTCCCCGTGAGGGCTACCCGCAGGAAGCCGGACACATCCGCCACGCTGCCGGGGAAGGCGCTGGGATCGGCCTTGTATGCCCGCATATCCGCCGTAAAGCCCATCTCCTCGGTGAGGGCCTTGACCTTGTCGAACCAGGCGGCGGCGTCGTCCGCCGGATCGCCGGTCTCCAGGTATCGGGCCAGGGCCTTTGCCACCGTCTCCTTGGGGAATTTGGGGTCAAATTCCGGGGCCGCCAGGTACTCGTCGTAGAAGAAGCCCATGTACTCCTTGGCGTCCTTCCAGGTGGCCAGATCCTTCCGAGGCTTTTTCCCGCCCCGCCCGATGGCCAGAATGGCCTGGGCGTAAGCGGGGTCCTCCGCCAGCTTTTCCCCAAATTCCGGGTCGTACTGCTCCGCCCACTTGGTCAGCAGGTCATAGACCTGGGCGGCCGGCATCTTGGCAATGACATTTTTCGACACGTCGGTGAGCTTGGCGTAGTCAAACAGATTCCCCGCCGGGTTCAGCTTTTTAGGGCTAAAGGGGAAGGCGGCCGGATCAGCGTCCGGGTTGGCCCTGCGCCAGTCCTCATAGTTGGAGTTCAGCAGGGTCAAGATATACTCGTACACCGCCTCCACCGGGAAGCCCGCGGCCTGATAGTAGGTCAGGGCCAGCTCCGGGTCCTTCCGCTTGGACAGCTTCCGCTTGGAGGCGCCGTCCATCTTCATCAGCGGCCCGATGTGGACATACTTGGGTAGCTTAAAGCCCAGGGCCTGGAACAGCTGGATGTGGAAGGGCAGGCTGGGCAGCCACTCGTCCCCCCGGACCACATGGGTGGTCCGCATCAGGTGGTCGTCCACCGCGTGGGCGAAGTGATAGGTGGGGATGCCGTCGGCTTTCAGCAGCACATGATCCACGTCGTTTTCCGTCACCGTCAGGGTCCCCTTCACCAGATCGTTGAACTTAAACTGGCGGCTGCTGTCCCCCGGACTGCGGAACCGGAGGACCCAGGGCTTCCCGGCGGAGAGGGCGGCCTTTACCTCCTCCAGAGGACGGTCCCGCCAGAGGGCGTACTTTCCATAGTAGCCGGTGGTCTCCTTGTTGGCCTCCTGCCGCTCCCGCATGGCGGACAGTTCCTCCTCCGTGCAGAAGCAGGGGTAGGCCATGCCCTTTTCCACCAGGAGCTTGGCGTAGACGTGGTAAATTTCCGCCCGCTGCCGCTGGCGGTAGGGACCGTAATTTCCCAAATCGCCCTCCACGGTGGCGCCTTCGTCGAAGGCGATGCCGTAGTGCTTCAGGCTCTCGATCAGGACCTCCACCGCCCCGGGGACCTCCCGCTTGGCGTCGGTGTCCTCCACCCGGAGGAACAGCACGCCGCCGGTGCGGTGGGCCATCCGCTCGGAGGTCAGGCCCTGGACCAGATTGCCCAGGTGGACAAAGCCGGTGGGGGAGGGGGCCATCCGGGTGACGACCGCCCCTTCGGGCAGATTTCGGGGGGGATATTGGGCCTCCAGCTCCTCGGGCGTCTTGGTGACATGAGGAAATAAAAGCTGAGAAAGGGTCTCCATAGCGCTACCTTCCTTTAGATGTTTGCACCATGATACCATTTTCCGGCGGGAAAGTCAATTTCTTCGTTGCGTTTTTCCCCCCGCTGTGGTACAATACAGAAAAATAAAAAGAGGGGTTTACCATGGAAGAAGCAAAAAAGACCATGCTCTCCGGCATCAAGCCCAGCGGGGACCTGACCCTGGGCAGCTACCTGGGGGCTATTAAAAACTGGGCGGCCCGGGCGGAGGAATACGACTGCTATTATTTCATGGCGGATCTCCACGCCATCACCGTCCGGCAGAACCCGGCGGACCTGCGCCGTAGGACTCTGGAGCAGCTGGCCCAGTACATTGCCTGCGGCCTGGACCCGGAGAAGAACACCCTGTTCATCCAGAGCCACGTCCATCAGCACGCGGAGCTGGGCTGGGTCCTGAACTGCTACGCCATGTTCGGCGAGCTCTCCCGGATGACCCAGTTTAAGGACAAGAGCGCCAAAAACGCGGACAATATCAACGGCGGCCTGTTCACCTATCCCTGCCTGATGGCCGCGGATATCCTGCTCTACCAGCCGGACTATGTGCCGGTGGGGGACGACCAGAGGCAGCATGTGGAGCTGTGCCACGCCATTGCCCGCCGGTTCAACGGCGTTTACGGCGACGTGTTCAAGCTGCCGGAGCCCTACATTCCCAAGGTGGGGGCCCGGATCATGAGCCTGTCGGACCCCACCTCCAAGATGTCCAAATCCGAGGAGGAGAACGGTGGCACCGTGCTGCTGATGGACCCGCCGGAGACCATCGCCCGGCTGTTCAAGCGGGCGGTGACGGATTCGGAGACCTTTGTTCACTATGACCCGGCCCGGAAGCCCGGCGTCTCCAACCTCATGACCATCTACTCCGCCGTCACCAGCAAGAGCTACGACGAGATCGAGGCGGAATTTGCCGGCCAGGGCTACGGCGTTTTCAAGCCCGCCGTGGGGGAGGCGGTCATTGAGACCCTCCGGCCCATCCGGGAGGAGGCAAGCCGCCTGATGAAGGACAAAGCCTACCTGGAGGGCGTCTACCGGGCCGGGGCCGAAAAGGCCAGCCACATCGCGGAGAAGACCCTGCGGAAGGTCTATAAAAAGGTGGGCTTTGTGGCCCGCTGAACGGCAGGTGCCCTTTTCCCACTAAAATACCGCCACCCATCCGGCTGCCAAAGGGCAGCCGGAAATATTTTGCGGAAAAATGGAAAAATCCTCTTGACAAAACTGTGCTTACTGTATATACTGTTCATATACAGACAACCAAAGGGGTGAGCGTTTGCAGATCTACATTGACAATCACAGCGGCGCGCCGATCTACGACCAGATCTTCCGCCAGCTCCGGGACCAGATCATCTCCGGGGCCCTGCCGCCGGAGACGGCGCTGCCCTCCATCCGCAATCTGGCCAAGGACCTTCGGATCAGCGTCATCACCACCAAGCGGGCCTACGACGAGCTGGAGCGGGAGGGCTTTCTCTACACCGTGGCGGGGAAGGGCTGCTTCGTGGCGCCCCGGAACGTGGAGCTGCTCCGGGAGGAAAATTTGAAGCAAATCGAATCGCTGCTGGCCCAGGCCGCCCGCCTGGCGGCCAGCTGCAATCTGAGCCGGGAAGAGCTGCAGGAAATGCTCCGGCTGACATGGGAGGATTGACATGAACGCACTGGAAGTCAGAGACCTGACCAAGCATTACAAAAATTTCACCCTGGACCGCCTCTCCTTCGACCTGCCCATGGGCAGCGTCCTGGGCCTGATCGGGGAGAACGGGGCCGGGAAAAGCACCACCTTGAAGCTGATTTTGGAGATCGCCAAGAAAGACGGCGGCGCCGTGTCCGTCCTGGGCAGCAAGCCCGGGGAGCGGCTCCCCAAGGAGCGGATCGGCGTGGTGATGGACGAGGTAGGGATCCACGGCTGCCTCTCCGCCCGGGACCTGGGCCGGATCCTCTCCGGCGTCTACCCCAACTGGGACCGGGCCGCCTACGACGCCTACCTGAAACGCATGGATTTGGACCCCAAAAAGCAGTTCAAGTCCTATTCCAGGGGCATGAAGATGAAGCTGGGCATCGCCGCGGCGCTGTCCCACGACCCCCAGCTTCTGATCCTGGACGAGGCCACCAGCGGCCTGGACCCGGTGATCCGGGACGAGGTGACGGACCTGTTCAGCGAGTTCACCCGGGACGAAAACCGGGCGGTGCTGATCTCGTCCCACATTGTCAGCGACCTGGAAAAGATCTGTGATTACATCGCCTTTCTCCACAAGGGGCGGCTTCTGCTGTTTGAGGAAAAGGACCGGCTCAAGGAGCGCTGCGGCCTGCTCCAGTGTACGGCGGAGGAGCTTTCCGATCTTCCCGCCGGGGCGGTGCTGGGCCGGAAGGTCACGCCTTACGGCGTCCAGGCCCTGGTGGACCGGGGGGACGTCCCGGCGGGGCTGCACATCAGCCCGGTGGACCTGGAGCAGATCTTCATTTTCATGGTAAAGGAGGCGCAGCCGGATGCTTGGCCTGCTGTATAAGGATTTTCTACTGCTGCGGAAGCAGTATCTGTTCTTTTTCTTCGCCATGGCCTTTGCCATGATGGTGGGGGTGACAGCGACAGTGACCAATCTGTTTTTTGTGCTGTTTCCCGTGCTGTACGCGGCGGTGCTGCCCCCCAGCTTGGTGAGCATGGAGGAGCGGGAGCGCTGGACGGCCTTCGCCCTGACCATGCCCCCCTCCCGCCGGACCATGGTGACGGAAAAATACCTCCTGGGCCTGCTGCTGTGCCTGATGATGGGGCTGCTGAACATGGCTTTCAGCCTGGTCTTCCTGGCCCTGGGCGAGGCGGTGGATCTGGCCGCCCGATTGGAGCTCACGGCCCTGGGAATGGCCTTCGGGCTGGTGTCAATGGCGATCCAGTTCCCCCTGGTCTATTGGCTGGGGGCGGAGCGGGCGGTGATCGCCACCTCCGTGGTGGCCGGGGTCGTCTGCGGCGGCACGGCGATCTTCAGCTTTTCCGGCGCCCTCCAGCCCCAGGGCCTGCCGGTCCAGCCTCTGCTGGGGGTGTTCCTGGTGGTGCTGCCGCTGCTGGCCGGGTCCTGGGCCCTGTCCCAGTGGCTGTTTGGCCGCCGGAGCCTATAGCGGAGGCGCGAGCGATAAAAAGACCGCCTCCCCACCCGGGGAGGCGGTCAGCTGTCTTTGGACAGCAGATAGTCCCAATATTTTTCCAAGGCCCTCTGGTCCTCTGGGGACAGCCGTTCCCACCGGTCCAGGAGGGCTTTTTGCCCCTCCGAAAGGGGAAAGACCGCCGGTTCCGGCCCAAAAAACTGGCTCAGCGTGATCCCGAACCCGTTGCAGATCCGGCTCAGCGTATAAATCGACGGCGCGTTGGTCCTCCGGAGCATCATGCAAAGGGTAGAGTAGGTGACGCCGCTTTCTTTCGCGAGCCGGTACAGGGACCAGCCTCGCTCCTTGCACAGCGATTCGATTCTCCTGATAACCTCCCGTTCTTCCATACCCTTCGCCTCCAATCTAGTATTATTCTATCCCTTATATCACATTTCCGATAGAGAAGAAATGTGATGTAAAGGCTTGACACACATTCACAAAAGCGATATAATGTGAGCAGAAATATGACGGTATTTCGTCATATTCCGATGCAGGAAAGAAATGGAGGTATCTCAAGATGCGAATGAAAAAAGGATTGGCTTTGCTTCTGGTACTTTGCCTGGCTCTGGCGGTCCTGCCGGTTCGTGCCTATGCGGCGGGAGAGCTGCATGGCGAATGGGAGAATTTACAATGGACCTTTGATGAGGAAACGGGGACTTTGACCATTTCCGGCGAAGGGGAAATGCCAAACACTTCTAGTCCTTACCCTGACAATGTAAAGAAAGTTATTATTGAATCTGGGATTACAAGTATCTCTGAACTTGCATTTGCTTATTCTTCAATTGAAGAAGTAACAATTCCGGATACCGTAAAAACAATATCGAACCGTGCATTTTACTATTGCGAAAACTTAAAGCAGATTACAGTACCGGCGAGTGTTGAAACGATTGAATACAATGCATTTGTGCGTTGTGGGAAGGTATTTGTTGATGAGAGTAATCCGAATTATCACAGTGATGATATAGGATGCCTATACCAAAAAGGCATCGATGGGGAAAAACTGCTTCACGTACCTTCAACGATAGAAGGAAAGTTCTCCGTCCCTCAGGGAGTAAAAGAAATAGATAGCTGTGCTTTTGCGTACTGTACGATGCTCTCAGAAGTCATTCTTCCTGACGGATTGGAAAATGTTTGGGACGGCGCTTTTCAAGAATGCGACAGTTTGCAGAAAATCGAGCTGCCGAACAGCGTTACCACGCTGGGAGAAGGTGTGTTTTATAGTTGTGACAAACTGCAAACGGTGGTATTGTCAAGTAATTTGACTAAAATTGGTGAGGAGAAGGACTTAATTGGACCTTTTCTCAATTGCATCAGTTTGCAAAACATAGATATCCCCCAAAATGTCCGGATAATTGGAAGGTTCGCATTTTGTGGCTGTGTAAGCCTTACGGACGTAGTGATTCCAGAAAACGTAGAACAGATTTGCGACTGTGCGTTTACAAACTGCAAAAATCTGAAGCATATTTCCATCCCGGAAACCACAGTTCTTGGTCAAGATGTTTTTCTGGGCTGTACAAACCTGGAAGACCATCCGTGGACAGATGGCGGTTCCTTCTGGAAATTTGACTCTGCCACTGGGACTTTGACCATTTCAGGCGAGGGCGAAACTCCAGATTATTATGATGAACTTTATTATGATTATGACTATCCTTGCCCGTGGCAAAATTATAAGGAAATGATCCGCCATATTGTGCTTGAAGAGGGGATCACCGGCATCGGGAAAACCTTTGGGGGCCTGACCAATCTTGAGAGCGTGACCATTCCTGATACGGTCACCAGCATCGATTCCAAGGGATTCAATGGATGTGAAAAGCTGGAACTGCATATTCCGAAGAGCGTTGTCACGATTAAGGAAGAATTGATTGGCGGCAGTGGTGATCCGGTCGTGTTGGGGACTCCCAGCAGACAAGAGAGCTTCCGTGGAGTCAAGAAGCTGATCGTTGACGCGGATAATCCCGCATTTTCCAGTGACGAGTACGGGGTGCTTTACAATAAGGATAAGACTGAGCTGATGTACGCGCCGACCAGCCTGGAAGGAAGTTATGCGATTCCTAACGGCGTTATTACCATTGGCAGCGAAGCCTTTGCGGATTGCAAAAAGCTAACGGAAGTGATCATCCCTGACAGCGTTACAAAAATCGAAAGACTTGCGTTCTACAACTGCGTGAGGCTGAATAACGTAACGCTTTCTAACAACCTCGCTATAATTGGTGACAGCGCATTCCGATACTGTGCGCAACTAAACGCAGTAACTTTCCCCGATACGTTGACAGAAATAGGGATCGGCGCGTTTCATCAAACGGCCCTTGTCGAGGTCGATATCCCCGAAGGAGCCTCTGTAGGCAGCCATGCGTTTAGTAACTGCCCGAACTTGAAAAAAATTACTTGGTTCGAGGAAGGCAGCTACGATAACCTATATTGGAAATTTGAGCCGGATAGTGGTACGCTTACCATTTCTGGTAATGGCGATATGACGTCCACTATCGTTTACGGCTACCCCTGGTCGATTTATTCTTATTCCAATCAAATTAAGCACATAATCCTTGAACAGGGTATTACCAGTATTGGCAATCATGCTTTTGAGAGCAATGGAGAATTAACCGAAATTGAGATCCCTGATAGCGTTACGGCTATCGGAGTAAGAGCTTTTGCTGAGTGCGCAAAACTAACCAATGTTAAGCTGCCGAAGAATTTAACAGTGCTTTCCTACGAATTGTTCGATGGCGCAGGGCTGACGAGTATTGAAATTCCAAATGGTGTTACAAGGGTAGAGGAGGGCGCATTCTGCCTGTGTGACAATTTGGAAGAAATTGTATTCCCCGCCAGCGTTAACTTTGTAGGCGTATATCAAGCTGGCTTTCATAATCCGTCAAAAGCAGTATTCCTAAACCCCAGTTGTGAAATCCCCATCCGCGAAGGATTGCAAAGCTGGATAATAGTCTACGGCTATCCTGGCTCTACTGCGGAGGAATTTGTAAAGGCTTATAAACAGGCAGAGCCAAGAAGTAAAATGCAATTTATCCCTCTGGACAGTGTTTCTCTTGTCGATGATGAGCCTACCGCGCAAAAGTGGAACGAGGAAGCTGGCGGCGAGGTTTCTTATCACATCGACCATCCCCTGGAAACGGATGTAGAAGTGCTTCTGGATGGCGTTCGTGTGGATCCCGCAAATTATGTTGTCACGGAAGGCAGCACCATCGTCACCTTCAAGGAGAGCTATCTGGCGACGCTGGCGGCCAAGGAGTACGAGGTCAATATCCTGTTCTCTGACGGCGGTATCGAGACGAGCCTGATCGTGACCCGGCAGACGCCGCCCGCCCCGGGCAATCCGGGATCCCCCGGAACAAATCTGCCCCCCGCGGTGGTGCCGCCTCACGGCGGGTCCTCCGGCGAAGATGCCAGACCCTCCGGTTCTGGTGAAGCATCGCCTGAGAACTCCAAACCCACCCCCAGTCCGGAGGACCCGCCTAAGACCGGTGATTTCTCCGCCCCGGCCCTGTGGGTGTGCCTGATGGCGGTGTCCGGCCTGGCGGTGGCGATGAGCTTCGTCGGAAAGAAAAAACGCAAATAATGTCGTCACGCCAAGCGCCCCCGGCATATCGCCGGGGGCGCACCTATAATCCCAATTGCCCAAATTGGCCGCCTCATTTATAACCGTCGGCGCAAAAACCTCCTATTCCGCCGTCCACGAAACATTTCCGCCCCGGGCACTTCAGCGCCCGGGGCGGAATCCATTTTAGAAATGGGAAGCTATTCCTCTTCCTCCTCCGCGTCGGCGGTGGGGTCAAAGTTGACGATGATGCTCTGCTCCGTGAGCATGGAGGCGTCGGTGACGGCGGTGCCGAAGACGTTGACCTGGATCAGATTGGGGCATTCCGCCAGCTCCTCCACCGACTCGATGGCCTCGTTGTAATCCATCAGGACGTTGTTTAGAGCATTCAGCCCGGCCAGAGGCTCCAGCGTTTCGATCAGGTTGTAGGACCCGTCGATGGTGACGAGGGCGCAGCTCTGGCTCCACTGGGGGATCTCCACCACCTGATTGTGGGAGAAGTCCAGCTTCACCAGCTTGTCCAGCGCCGCCAGGGCGGTGATGTCCGTCAGGGCGTTGTTGGAGACGTCCAGGGTTTCCAAGCCGGAACACTGGGCCAGCTGCCCCACCTCCGTCAGCTGATTGGCCCCCGCCGCCAGGTAGGTCAGGGCGGGCAGATTGTCCACCGCACCCAGGCTGGCCAGCTTGTTGTGGCTCACGTCCAGCCAGGCCAGGCTCCGAATGCCGCACACCGGGGCGATGGAGGTCAGAGAGTTGTAGGACACGTCCAGGGTGGTCAGATTGTTCAGCCCGGACAGATAGCCCAGGTCTGTCACCGCGTTCCGGGATAGGCGCAGCTCTTGCAGCTCCGCCATGCCGCCGATGGGGGCCAGATTGCCGATGGTATTGTCGTTCAGGTTCAGATAGGTCAGCTTTTGGGCGGTGGAGAGGGTGTTGACCGAGGCCAGGCCGCAGTCCTCCAAGGTCAGCCTGGTCAGCTCCGGCAGGGCGGCGATGGAGGCCAGATCCTCATTGCTGACCCGGCAGCCGGAGATGTTCAGCTCTGTCAGATGGGAAAGGGCGGCGATGTAGTGCAGCTCCTGGGGAAGTCCGTTCTTCACCGTCAAGCTCTCCAGATAGGGCAGGAGGGCCAGATCGGCATAGCTCTGGGCGTCCTCCGGAACGGTAAAGGCGGAGATGATCCACAGGTCGTTGGTGTAGACGACCTTGTTTTCATCCACGCCCAGCGCCTCCCGAAGGGCGGCCTCCATGGCCGGGTCGGTGAAGGTGGCGGGCTCAATAATGCCGCCAATGGTATAGCCGTAGATCGCCAGGGGACTGACCAAGCCGTTATCCCCCACGGCGACCGCGTAGATGGTGGTCTCTCCCTGGCCCAGCTCCACGGGCGCGGAGTAGGGCTCGTCGGAAATGGAGGGATACTCGCCCAGGTCGCTGTAATACAGGGTGCCCTCAGCTTCCATGGTCACGGTGATGTACTGGGTGTAAAAGCCCGGCTCCGGGTAGCAGACCGGGACGGGGGGGCGCATGGCGTCCAGCTCCGCCTTGATCTCGGGGTTGGAGATCGTGTCCAGCATCTGCACCGCGTCCAGGAGCTTGTCCTGCTCCACATAGATCTGGCACAGGACCTGGTACAGCTTGGAGGTGCCCCCGTCGGCAATGGCGTTGGACAGGGTGTACTCCGCCTTGGTGTAGTTCCCGGCGTTTTTGTACTGCATGGCCAGCTCGATGGCCACGTCCTCATCCTGATTGGCCTGGGAGTAGGCCTGATTGTAGAACCAGGTGGCCAGAGACTGGCGTCCGTTGCTCTCCCAGTAGCGGGCCTGCTGCAATAGCATATCCCGGGTGAAATCCTGATCATATACGAATAGGTACCACGCCGCGCTGCCAAGCACCGCAAATACCAGCAGCAGCGGCAGGATCACGCGCATCGCTCGTTTCATTTGTTCGCGCTCCGTTTCCAATTTGTTATACTTTGTAATTTATTATACAGAGCTTGGGGAGCAATGTCAAGTCCTGGGGAAAAATTGGATGGATTTCCGGCGGATTGCGGCTGATTTTCTCGGGCCTTCCCTGGTAAAATGGGTCCAAGGAGGCGGAAACCGTGAAAAGATTTTGGTTGGAAGCCGCCCTGGCGGCGGCGCTGGGGGCCCTGCTTCCCTGGATACTGTTCAGTCTGACGGACCCAGCCGTTCAAGGCGCTCTATCTGCCCAGTCTGAAGGGACTTCCCAGCCTGCCGCGACCCGGCAGGAAATTGTAAAGGTGCGGGTGCTTCTGCCGGATGGACAGGCTCAGGAAATGGATCTGGAGGACTATCTGGTGGGGGTGGTGCTGGGAGAGATGCCGGCGGACTTTGAGTTAGAGGCGCTGAAAGCCCAGTCGGTGGTGGCCCGCACCTTTGCCCTGCGGGCCCAGGAGCAGAATTCCAAGCACCCCGGCATGGTCTGCACCGATGCCGCCTGCTGCCAGGCCTATTGCGCCCCGGCGGATTATCTTGCCCAGGGGGGCGAGGAATCGGCGGTGGAGAAGGCGACGGCGGCGGTCCAGGCCACCTGGGGACAGGTG
Source organism: uncultured Oscillospiraceae bacterium (assembly GCA_947626085.1). GTDB lineage: Bacteria > Bacillota > Clostridia > Oscillospirales > Oscillospiraceae > Faecousia. The sequence continues at coordinate 15,642 of CANQQU010000030.1, read as the reverse complement.
CTGTGCTACCAGGGGGAGCTGATCGAGGCGACCTACTTCTCCTGCTCCGGCGGCCGGACGGAGGACGCCTTGGCGGTCTGGGGCGCCGACGTGCCCTACCTCCGCTCCACGGATAGCCCCGGCGAGGAGGGGGCGGCCCACTATACGGACCAGGTGTTCTTCACCCCGGAGGAATTTTCCCAGGCTCTGGGCGGCCTCACTGGAAGCCCGGAGACCTGGTTCGGAGCGGTGTCCTATACCGCCGGCGGCGGGGTGGAGGAGATGGCCATCGGCGGCAGAACCTACCGGGGAACCGAGCTGCGGCGCCTTCTGGGACTGCGCTCCACCGCCTTTACCGTGGAGGCGGGGGCGGCTGGGATCTGGATCACCACCCACGGCTTTGGGCACCGGGTGGGCATGAGCCAGTACGGCGCCGACGCCATGGCCGCCGCCGGGGCGGACTACGCTTCGATCCTGGCCCACTACTACCAGGGAACCACCCTGGAAACCCGGAAAGCCTAAAGAAAAAAGTTGACAAATTCCCGTTTCGTGCTACAATATCTAAGGATATGCAAAAAAACGATGCGGAAGCCAAGCGGATTGCTCCGTCTTCAGCGAGGGGGGTCAGGTGCAAGCCCCTGCCTGGACGTTCGCGAGCCACTTCCAAGCTGCCCGGGAGACCGGGACGGGCGCTCCCGTTACAGAGCGTGAAAGATGCCGCTTATTTTGGCGGCAATTAGGGTGGTACCGCGAGTCGCCTCGCCCCTAAATTTGGGGGGTGAGGTGTTTCTTTTTTGCAAAAAACAAATTTTTGGAGGGAAAACCAAATGTCACACAAGTCCTATGGGGTCAACGAGCTGCGGGAGATGTTTCTGTCCTTCTTCGAGAGCAAGGGCCATCTGCGCCTGCCCAGCTTTTCGCTGATCCCCCAGAATGACCAGTCCCTGCTGCTGATCAACTCCGGCATGGCCCCCATGAAGCCCTATTTCAAGGGCGAGGTGGAGCCCCCCCGCCGCCGAGTCTGCACCTGCCAGAAGTGCATCCGCACCGGCGACATCGAGAATATCGGCAAGACCGCCCGCCACGGCACTTATTTTGAAATGCTGGGCAACTTCTCCTTCGGCGACTACTTCAAGCACGAGGCCATTGCCTGGAGCTGGGAGTTTTTGACCAAGGTGGTGGGCCTGGAGCCGGAGCGGCTGTACCCCTCCATCTATGAAAACGACGAGGAAGCCTTTGCCATCTGGAATAAGGAGATCGGCATCCCCGCCGAGCGTATCTTCCGCTTCGGCAAGGCGGACAACTTCTGGGAGCACGGCTCCGGTCCCTGCGGCCCCTGCTCCGAGATCTACTACGACCGGGGGGAGAAGTACGGCTGCGGCAAGCCCACCTGCACCGTCGGCTGCGACTGCGACCGGTACATGGAGGTCTGGAACAACGTCTTCTCCCAGTTTGACAACGACGGCCACGGCAATTACACCGACCTGGTCCAGAAGAATATCGACACCGGCATGGGCCTGGAGCGGCTGGCGGTGGTCTGCCAGGACGTGGACAGCCTGTTTGACGTGGACACGGTGATGAACATCACCCACCGGGTCACGGAGCTTACCGGCGCGGCCTACGGCCAGAGCCACAAGACCGACGTCTCCCTCCGGGTCATCACGGACCACATTCGGGCCAGCGTGTTCATGATCGCCGACGGTGTCCTGCCCAGCAACGAGGGCCGGGGCTACGTCCTGCGGAGGCTGCTCCGGCGGGCGGCCCGCCACGGCAAGCTCCTGGGGGTGAACGAGCCCTTCCTGTACCAGGTGGTGGAGACCGTGGTGCGGGAGAACGAGAATCACTACACCTATCTGCGGGAGCGGGCCTCCTATATCACCCGGGTGGTGAAGGTGGAGGAGGAGAACTTCGCCCGGACCATCGACGGCGGCATGCGGATCTTCAACGATCTGCTTGCCAGCCACAAGGCCAAGGGCGAGACCCGGTTCTCCGGGGCCGACGCCTTCAAGCTCTATGACACCTATGGCTTCCCCATCGACCTGACGGTGGAGATGGTGGCCGACGAGGGCATGGAAGTGGATCTGCCCGCCTTTGAGGCGAAGATGCAGGAGCAGAAGGTCCGGGCCCGGGAGGCCCGGAAGGCCCTGGGCGACTTGGCCTGGGCGGGTATCGACCTGGGATTGGACAATACGCCCACCACTTTCGTGGGCTATGAGCAGAACAGCTGTGAGGCCCGGGTCCTGGCGGTGTGCGTGGGGGACGAGGTCTCTGGCGCCATCACCGGCGGGGAGAGCGGCATTCTGGTGCTGGACAAGACCCCCTTCTATGCCGAGATGGGCGGCCAGACCGCCGACCACGGCGTAATCCTGGTGGGGGACAGCCGGTTTGAGGTCCGGGATGTCCAGAAGGACAAGGCGGGCAAGTACCTGCACTACGGCGCCATGCTCCGGGGCACCATCAAGGTGGACGATCCGGTGTGCGCCGCTATCGACGTGGAGCGCCGCCGGGCCATCATGCGGGCCCACTCCGCCACCCACCTGCTCCAGCGGGCCTTGAAGAGCGTGCTGGGGGACCATGTCCACCAGGCCGGCTCCCTGGTGGAGCCGGACCGGCTGCGGTTCGACTTTACCCACTACGCGGCCCTGACCCCGGAGGAGCTGGCCCGGGTGGACGCCCTGGTGCAGTCCGCTGTGCTGGAGGGCTACGCCATCAACATTCGGGAAATGCCCATCGAGGAGGCCAAGGCCACCGGGGCAACCGCCCTGTTCAGCGAAAAATACGGCGATGTGGTGCGGGTGGTCAACATGGGCGGCTACTCCATCGAGCTGTGCGGCGGCACCCATTTGGATAACACCGCCAAGATCGGCCCCTTCCTCATTGAGAGCGAGGGAAGCGTGGCCTCCGGCGTCCGGCGGATCGAGGCCGTTACCGGCAAGGTCTGCATGGCGGAGCTGGAAAAGGAGCGGGAGCGGCTCTACAAGGCCGCCGCGCTGGTGAAGGTCAAGCCCTCGGAGCTGGGGGACAAGATCCAGAACCAGATCGAGGAGATCCGGCAGCTTCGCCGCTCCATTGAGCAGTTTAAGAGCAAGGAGGCCGCCGGCGAGACGGAGCGGTATCTCTACGGCGCCCGGCTGGTGGACGGGCTCCATGTGCTGACCGCCAATGTTCCCGGCGCCGACGCCGCCCGCCTGCGGCAAATGGGCGATCTGCTCCGGGACAAGGCCCCCGACGTGGTGGCGGTCCTCTCCACCGTCAACGAGGGGAAAATCACCTTCCTGGCGGTCTGCGGCAAGGAGGCCGTGGCCCGGGGCCTGAAGGCCGGGGAACTGGTGCGGCAGGTCTGCGCCTGCTGCGGCGGCTCCGGCGGCGGCAAGCCTGACTCTGCCATGGGCGGCGGCAAGGACGTTCTCAAGCTGGATAACGCCCTGGCCCTGGTGGACGACTACGTTTCCGAAAAACTGAAGGGATAAGGAATCTGGAAGGGAGGTATACCATGCGCAAGCTGGTCTGGTTCGGCCTTGGATTCGCCGGGGCCAGCGCCGTGTGGGCGTACTTTCTTCCCGGAAACGGACTGCTGCTCCTTGGACTTGGCGCTGGAGCGGGTCTGTTTCTGGCGGTGCTGCTGTCCCGGCGGGTGCGGGAGGCCCGGTTCGCGGCATGGCTCCTGCTGGGCTGCGCCATTGGGGCGGTTTGGTGCTGGGGCTATGATCAGATCTATCTCTCGCCCGCCCGCTCCCTGGAGGGCCGCACCGCTTCCGCCCAGATAGAGATCACAGATTACAGCTACGAAACCCGCTACGGCAAAGCCGCCGACGGGGCGGTGACCCTGGACGGGAAGCCCTACCGGGTGCGGATCTATTACAGCGGGGCGGAGGACCTGGCCCCCGGTGACCTGCTGCGGGGCAGCTTCCGCTTCCAAACCACCGTTCCCGATGCCGGGGAGGAGATCTCCTACCAGAGCGGAAAGGGCATTTTCCTCCTGGCCTACGCCCAGGGAACGCCGGACAAGATCGCGGGGGAGAAAGTCCCCCTTTACAGCAGGCCGGCGGTGCTGCGTCGGGGGATTTTGGAGCTGATCGACCGGATCTTCCCGGCGGATGTGGCGCCCTTTATCCGTGGATTGCTGCTGGGGGACACCGGGGGCCTGAGCTACGAGGAAAACACCGCCTTTCGCCTCAGCGGCATCCGTCATATCGTGGCGGTGTCCGGCCTCCATGTGTCCATTTTGTTTTCCCTGATCTGCCTGTTCACCCGAAAGCGCCGGGTCCTGACGGCGGTAGTGGGGATCCCTACCCTGATCCTCTTTGCCGCCGTGGCGGGCTTCACGCCCTCCGTCACCCGGGCCTGCGTCATGTCCGGGCTGACGCTGCTGGCAATGCTTCTGGGGCAGGAGTACGACCCGCCCACGGCCTTGGCCGCCGCGGTGGTGGGGATGCTGGCGTTCAATCCCATGACGGTGACGAATATCAGCTTCCAGCTCTCCGTGGGCTGCATGGCGGGGATCTTCCTGTTCGCTCAGCCCCTCCGCGCCTGGCTGACGGAGCATTTGGGCGGGGAGGGCAAGACCCTCCGGGCCCGGCTGGTCCGCTGGCTGGCCGGAGGCGTCTCCGTGACCCTGGGGGCGATGGCTGTGACCACGCCTTTGTCCGCCGCCTACTTTGGGGCGGTGAGCCTGGTGGGGCCTGTTACCAACCTGCTGTGCCTCTGGGCAGTGAATCTGCTGTTTTACGCCGCCATGCTCTCCTGCGTCCTGGGATGGCTCTTTCTGCCGGCGGGGCGGGCGCTGGCGTGGCTGGCGGCCTGGCTTGCAAGGTACGTCCTGGGCGCCGCCCGGGTGCTGGCCGCTTTTCCGCTGGCGGCGGTGTATACCGTGAACCTCTACGCTGTGATCTGGCTGGCGGGATGCTATATTTTGCTGGGCATTTTTCTGCTGCTCCCGCGAAAGAAACCCCTGCTGTTCTCCTGCCTGGGGATCGCGGGACTGTGCGCGGCGCTGCTGGTCTCCTGGTTCCTGCCCCGGCTGGATGATTTCCGGCTGACGGTCCTGGACGTGGGCCAGGGGCAGTGCCTGCTTTTTCAAAGCGAGGGGAAGACCTACCTGGTGGACTGCGGCGGGGACAATGCCCAAGACGCGGCGGACCTGGCGGCGGACACCCTGCTGTCCCAGGGCATCCGGCGGCTGGATGGGGTGATTCTGACCCATTTTGACGCGGATCACGCCGCCGGGCTGCCCTACCTGCTTACCCGGATCCCGGCGGATATTCTGTTTCTTCCGGAGGAGGACCCGGGCTACGGCGCCGGGCGGTCCAGCCTGACGGTGGAGCGGAGCTATCAGATTTCCTATTCCAATACCCTAATCTCTCTGATTTCCGGGGACCCGGCGCTGTCCGACAACGACGGGAGCCTGTGCGTCCTGTTCCAGACAGCCGGGACGGATATTCTTGTCACCGGGGACCGCTCCGCTGCCGGGGAGGCGGCGCTGATGGAGAAGATCGCCTTGCCGGAGCTGGAGGTACTGATCGTAGGCCACCACGGCTCCAAGACCTCCACATCCCCGGACCTTTTGGAGGCGACTCATCCAAAGGTGGCGGTGATCAGCGTGGGGGCGGACAATTCTTACGGCCATCCCGCCCCGGAAATTCTGGACCGGCTGGCCCAATTCGGCTGCACCGTCTACCGCACCGACGAGGACGGGACCATTATTTACAGGGGGTGAATCCATGGCAAGGCCCGTTGACGATCCGCTGGCCGCCCTAAAAAGTGCGCTGCGGGACAATGCCCCCGCCCGGCTGTATGTTTTCTACGGGGAGGAGGTCTTCCTCCTGCGCCACTATTTGGACCGGCTGAAAAAGCTATTGGTGGACCCGGCCACGGAGGCCTTCAATTACCACCGGCTCAACGGCGAGACCTTCTCCTGCCAGGCCCTCCAGGACGCTGTGGAGGCCCTGCCCATGATGGCGGAGCGCACCTTCGTCTGGGTGGACGAGGTGGATCTGTTCAAGCTGCCGGAGAGCGACCGGGATTTTCTGGGGGACCTGCTCTCCGATATTCCAGGCTACTGCACCCTGGTCCTGACCTATGAGACGGTGGCCTGGAAGCCGGACAAGCGGCAAAAGAAGCTGTATGGCGCCCTGGCGGCGGGGCAGATCGTGGAATTTACCCGGCAGAGCCGGCACGACCTGATCGCCTGGGTAGGCCGGCACTTCGCCTCCCAGGGCAAGCGGATCAGCTCCGACCTGGCGGGCTACCTGGTGGACCTGACCGGGGGCTCCATGACCCTGCTCTCCGGGGAGATCGCCAAGATCTCCGCCTATTCCGGGGCGGAGGAGATCGTCAAAAGCGATATCGACGCCGTCACCGAGCCGGTGCTGGAGGCGGTGGTGTTCCAGATGACGGACCTGCTGGCCCAGGGGGCCTATGGCGAGGCGCTGAAAAAGCTCCAGACCCTGCTGCAGATGCGGCAGGAGCCTCTGGCGATTTTGGGGGCGGTGGGGAACCACTTCCGCCGCCTGGGTGCGGCCCGGACCCTGCTGGACAGGGGCATGGGCCCGGGTGAGCTGGCCAAGCTCTTCGGCCTGGGGGACTATCCCGCCCGGAAGACCATGGCCGCCGCCGGAAAATTCTCCCCCGCCTTTTGCGGGAAGGCGGCGGAGCTGGTACTGGAGACGGATTACCGGATGAAGACCTCCTTCGACGATCCGGAGCGGCTGCTGGAGCAGCTGATTTTGGAGCTGGCCCAGGAGGGAAAGAATGGTTAGGATTCGGGAGGCCATCGTGGTGGAGGGGCGCTATGACAAAAACGCCCTGGCCCAGATCGTGGACGCCCCCATTTTCGTCACCGACGGCTTTCGGATCTTCCACGACCCCCGGCAGCTGGCCCTGCTCCGGGCTGCGGCGGAAAAGCGGGGCCTGATCGTATTCACCGACGCCGACGGGGCGGGCCTGGTGATCCGCAATTATCTAAAGGGCGCGATCAGCCCGCAGTATCTCAAACACGCCTACACCCCCGCCGTTCTGGGCAAGGAGCGGCGAAAGGCCGCCCCCGGCCGGGCGGGCCTTCTGGGGGTGGAGGGCATGGACCCGGAGACGCTGATTGACGCCCTCCGCCGGGCGGGGGCCACCTTTCAGGAGGGGGCAGCGGCCCGCCAGGGCCTGACCAAGCAGGATTTGATGGCGCTGGGCCTGTCCGGGGGCCCGCACAGCGCCGAAAAGCGGCGCGCCTTGGCCCAAAAGCTGGGCCTGCCTGAAAATTTGAGCAGCAACGCGTTGTTACAGGCCCTGGACCTGCTGATGAGCCGGGAGGAGCTGGCAAAATTGGCCGGGGCCTTGGAGAAGGAACCATGATTGATGTATCGGTAAAGGATTTGACAAAATTTTTCGTCATTGGCGAGAACCTCTTGGACGGTCTGACCTTTCAGGTCCAGGAGGGGGAGCGGGTGGCCATTCTGGGCCGGAACGGCTGCGGAAAGACCACGTTATTCCGCATTCTCACCGGCGGATTGGATTATGACAGCGGGGAAGTTTATGTAAACCCAGACAAACGCCTGGGCCTGATTTCCCAAATTCCCCGCTTCCCGGCGGGGTACACCGTAGAGGAGGTGCTGCGCTCCGCCTTTGTGCCCCTGCTGCGGCTGCGGCGGCGAATGGAGCGGCTGGAAGGGGAGATGGCCGCCGGGGCCACCAAGGAGCAGCTCCGTGAGTACGACAGCCTGGGGGAGCGCTTCTTTTCCGGCGGGGGCTACGACATGGACGTGGAGACGGACAAGGTCTGCAACGGCCTGGGCATCCCCCCGGAGCAGCGGGAACTGGAATTTGACAGCCTCTCCGGCGGGGAGCGGACCCGGGTGAACCTGGCCCGGCTGCTGCTGGAGAAGACGGATATTTTGCTGCTGGACGAGCCCACCAACCACCTGGACCTGAAAAGCGTGGAGTGGCTGGAGGACTACCTGCTGACCTACAAGGGTACGGTGCTGGTCATCTCCCACGACCGGTATTTTCTGGACCGGGTGGCCCAGCGGGTGGTGGAGATCGCCGACGGCCACGGGGAATACTACTCCGGCAACTACACCTTCTACATGGAGGAAAAGCAGGCCCGCTTCAACCTCCAGCTCAAGCAGTACGAGCAGGAGCAGGCCAAGCTGAAACAGCTGGGCTACACCGTGGAGCGGATGAAGGGCTGGGGCATCAACAACCGCACCCTTTACCGCCGGGCCATGTCCATCCAGCACCGGATGGAGCGCATTGAAAAGACCAAGCGCCCCCAGAAGGAGAAGACCATGCGCGCCTCCTTTGCCCAGCGGGATTTTTACGGGGACGTGGTGTTCCAGATGAAAAACGTCTCCAAGAGCTTCGGGGACCGGACCCTCTTTTCCGGGGTGGACCTCCGGGTGGAGGGGGGCGAGCGGATCGCCCTGCTGGGGGACAACGGGGCGGGGAAGACCACCTTTTTAAACTGCCTCCTGGGCCAGGAACCCTGCCAGGGGAAGATCCAATTCGGCCCCACGGTCAAATGGGGGTACCTGCCCCAGATCATCCACTTTTCCCACCCGGAGCGGAGTCTGTACGACACCATGCTCTATGAGAAAAACTGCACCCCCCAGCAGGCTCGGGACCGTTTGGGTGCCTTCCTGTTTCAGGGGGAGGACGTGTTCAAGGCCGTGGGCAACCTGTCCGGCGGGGAGCAGTCCCGACTCCGGCTGTGTATGCTCATGGATGAGAAAATCAACCTGCTGATTTTGGACGAGCCCACCAATCACCTGGACATCGCCTCCCGGGAGTGGGTGGAGGCGGCCATCGAGGAATTTGAGGGGACTCTGCTCTTTGTGTCCCACGACCGGTATTTTATCGAGAAATTTGCCGAGCGGATCTGGCTTCTGGAGGACGGGACCCTGCAGGACTTCCCCTACGGCTATGAAAAATACTTGGCCGTCCAGGAGCGGGCGGCCATGGCCAAGCCCGCCGAAAGCCCCCGCAAGCCCAAGAAGGACCACCCCAAGGGCGGCGCCAAGGAGGCGGAGAAGCTGGTCCGCCGCCTGGAGCGGGAGATCGAGGCCCAGGAGGCCAAAATACGGGACCTGGATGGGCAAATTCAGGCCGCCTCGGCGGACTATCAGGCATTGACCGGCCTGCTTGCGGAGAAGGAACAGGTGGAGGAGGCCCTCTCCGGCCTGATGGAGCAATGGGAGGCCGCCGCCGAGGCTCTGGACGGTTGACAGACCGGCCCGGCGGCCCTATAATGGATTTCAAAGGAGGAGAGGCCCATGTCAAAGCAGAAAAAGGGGCGGAAGCTGCTTTTTTCCGTACTGATGTTTGTCCTCGGGGCGGCCCTGGGCGTGGCCATCGACGTGTTTTACCTGATCCCGGCGCTGGAGTCCGGGGAGTCCTTTTGGATTGTTATGTTAACCGCTTTCGGCTACCTGGCCCTTTTCCTCCTGGCCTATTTTCTCCAGCTGGTGATCCACGAGGCGGGGCACCTGCTCTTCGGCCTGCTGACGGGCTACCGGTTCCTGTCCTTCCGGGTGGGGAGCCTGACCCTGGTAAAACGGCCCGAAGGGCTCCGCCTGTGCCGCTATGCCCTGGCGGGCACCGCCGGGCAGTGCCTTTTGTCCCCGCCGGAGCTGGTGGACGGGAAAATGCCGGTGATCCTCTACAATCTGGGGGGCGTGCTTCTCAATCTGCTCACCGGGGCGGCTTTTTTAGCCCTGAGCTTCCTGGCTCCCGGCGCCCTGCCGGGGAACTTTCTGGGCCTGCTGGCCCTGGCGGGGGCGGCGATCGCCCTGATGAACGGCGTCCCCATCCACACCCCCCAGGTGGACAACGACGGTTATAATACCTTGGCCCTGACCCGGGACCGGGAGACCGTGAAGGCCTTTTGGACCCAGATGAAGTGCATGGAGCAGACCGCCCTGGGCCGCCGGCTCCGGGAATTGCCGGAGGAATGGTTCCAAATTTCGCCCGCCGCCATGGCCAAAAGCGCCCTGGCCGCCACGGTGGGGGCCCTTGCCTGCAACAGGCTTCTGGACGCCGGGGACGTGGAAGGCACGGCCCAGGCCATCGACCGGCTTCTGTCCTCCGACGCCGCCCTGGCGGGGGTCCACCGGAATCTGCTGCTTCTGGACCGGGTGTTCTGCGCCGCGGTTTTGGAGGACGGCTTGGACACGGCCTCCATTATGGAGGACCCCCAGATGCGGTCCTTCCGCCGGTCCATGGCCGGTTCCATCACCGCTTTGCGGACGGAGATGGCCTATGCCCTTCTGGTCAAAAAGGACCAGAAGGAAGCGGAAAAATTGAAAATCAAGTTTGAAAAGGCGGCCAAGGCCTATCCCTATCCCGCTGATGTGGCGTCGGAGCGGATGCTGCTGGCCCTGGCCGAGGCAAAATACGAAAAAAGGAGCGAACTTCATGAGTAGCTGCAACGGCAACTGTTCCGCCTGCGCCTCCGACTGTGGAGACCGGAAGGCGGAGAGCCTCCTGGCCCAGCCCAATCCCAAGTCCAAGATCAAGAAGGTCATCGCTGTGATCTCCGGCAAGGGCGGCGTGGGCAAAAGCACCGTCACCTCCTTATTGGCGGTGGCCCTGACCCGCCGGGGGCAGAAGGTGGGCATTTTGGACGCGGACATCACCGGCCCCTCGGTGCCCACGGCCTTCGGCGTTACCGAGTGCTTGGGTTCCGACGGGACGGGCCTGTACCCGGCCCGGAGCCGGACGGGGATCCAAATCATGTCCATCAATCTGCTGTTGGACAACGCCACGGACCCGGTGGTGTGGCGAGGCCCGGTGATCGCCGGGGCGGTGAAGCAGTTTTGGACCGACGTGGTCTGGGAGGACGTGGACTGCCTGCTGGTGGATATGCCCCCCGGCACCGGCGACGTGCCCCTGACGGTGTTCCAGAGCCTGCCGGTGGACGGGGCGGTGATCGTCACCAGCCCCCAGGACCTGGTGAGCATGATCGTGGCCAAGGCGGTGAAGATGGCGAACATGATGCACATCCCCGTCCTGGGCTTTGTGGAGAACTACAGCTATCTGACCTGCCCGGACTGCGGCCGGCGGCTGGAAGTGTTTGGCCCCTCCCGCCTGGAGGAGGTGGCGGAGGCCTTCCGGCTGCCCATTTTGGCCCGGCTGCCCATTCGGGCGGAGCTGGCGGAGCAGTGCGACAGCGGCCTGATGGAGACGGCGGACACCGCCGCTCTGGAAAAAGCCGTGGAGGCCATTCTGGCGGTGTAAATCTTATGCAAATTCTGGGGGATTTTCTTTACTTTTCCATTGGAACGTGGTAAAATACCCCAGGTAAAGCTCATTCCAATTTGGAGGTTTCGACATGATTCGTGCGATAGTAGGCGCCAACTGGGGCGACGAGGGCAAGGGCAAGATCACGGACGCCCTGGCGAAGGACGCGGACGTGGTGGTGCGCTTCCAGGGCGGGAGCAACGCCGGCCACACCATTGTCAATCAGTACGGCCGTTTTGCCCTGCATCAGCTGCCCAGCGGCGTGTTCTATGACCATACCACCAACATTATCGGCAACGGCGTGGCGCTGGACCTGGGCAAATTTCTGAAGGAGACCGAATCCTTGGCCGCCGCCGGGGTGAAGCCTAAGCTGCTGGTATCGGACCGGGTGCAGGTGGTGATGCCCTACCATGTCCTTTTTGACGAGTACGAGGAGGCCCGGCTGGCGGGGAAGTCCTTCGGCTCCACCAAGTCCGGCATCGCCCCGTTCTATTCCGACAAGTACGCCAAGACCGGCTTCCCGCTCTGCGAGCTGTATGACGAGGACTACTGCATGGAGAAGCTGGAGCGGGTGCTGGCGGCCAAAAATGTGATCCTTAAATATCTCTACGGCAAGCAGGAATTGTCCGCCCGGGAGATTTTCGAGCAGATGCGGCCCCTGCGGGACGCCGTCGCGCCCTACATGGCGGACACCTTCCAGTTTCTCCGCCAGGCTCGGGCGGAGGGGAAGACCATCCTTTTGGAAGGCCAGCTGGGCTCTATGAAGGACCCGGACCACGGCATCTATCCCATGGTCACTTCGTCCTCCACGTTGGCGGGCTACGGCGCCGTGGGCGCGGGGCTGCCGCCCTATGAAATTCAGGATATTATCTGCGTGGTGAAGGCCTATTCCTCCGCCGTAGGCGCCGGCGCTTTTGTCAGCGAGATCTTCGGCGACGAGGCCCAGGCTCTGCGCCTCCACGGCGGGGACAAGGGCGAATTTGGCGCCACCACCGGCCGGCCCCGCCGGATGGGCTGGTTCGACTGTGTCGCCACCCGTTACGGCGTCCAGATCCAGGGGGCCACCCAGGTGGCGCTGACGGTGGTGGATGCTCTTGGGTACTTGGACGAGATCCCTGTCTGTGTTGCCTACCAGGTGGACGGCAAGACCATCGACCATTTCCCCACCACCCCCACCTTGGAGCGGTGCAAGCCGGTTTTGAAGACCTTCCCCGGCTGGAAGCAGGACATTCGGGGCATTCGCCGCTATCAGGATCTGCCCCAGGCCTGCCGGGACTATGTGGAGTTTATTGAGAGTCAGCTGGGCGTGCCCATCACCATGGTCTCCAACGGCCCCGGCCGGGAGGAGATCCTTCGGCGTGCCGCCGAAGTCAATACGCACCGGGACTGGCAATAATCGCTCCAGCTGCTGGGCCTGCCCGGTATCGGCGGCGGGTCGCTGCGGCCAATACGTGCGTGGGCATGGTGGTATTCGTTACACCTCTTGGGCTCGCTCGGTAACGGCGGCGTGCCGCCGCGGTCAATACGCACCGGGATGGCAATCATCGCTCCATCTGCTGGGCGTTCCCGGTATCGTTCTTGCGTGCAAAGTATAGAATCACCCCCAGCCGATCTGGCTGGGGGTTCACCATTTTTTCGGTATGCCGTCTTGACGGGCGGGGAAAAAAGATTTTTCTATATCTCTTTTCTGAAACAGATAATTCGATTCACTTCCTCAAATCCCATGGCCATATGGAAGCGCAGACTGTCGGCATTATCGAGATCACAGTCGCTTGCGAACTCCGTACAATGCTTTTCTTTTGCCCATGTTTCACACGCGCGCAGGAGTTCCCTGGCATATCCACGGTTGCGATATGCCTCCTCTATAAAAATCCCCTCCAAATATCCCACGGGGGAGCTGTCTGTTCCTTCCACATAATCGTTCCGGAGCTGGCACTGTGCGAAGCCCACCGCCTTCCCGTCAACATGTGGAATGAAGCACGCGGCATTGTCGCCGGAAAGGAGCTTTTCAAACATATTCGCCATTTCTGTTACCGAATGACCGTTCCACAGCTTCACCGCGAATCCTGCCAAGGCCGGGGCGTCCTCCGGTTTTGCTTTCCTTATCATCATTGAACCTCCGCAAATTGATGAATGATCGATTTATTTCTATTATACCATTTCAATACGCAAAAATCTACCGCCTGCCGCGGCGTTGATCGAATTTTACTCTTTCAAATCCGTTCGTGCCGAATAGGAACCGCTCTCAGTCCCCACCGGGGTGAAGGGCGTTTTCTTTCTGTCTGTTAGTGTCGAAAAAAATAAAAATTAAATTGATTTTGTATATAGAAAAATATGACGGAAATCGGTGAAAAAATTTGGTAGTTTTTTCCCTTGCAATGGGAGAAATTGGCCCGTATAATAATTTCTGTAAAGTTGTTATGTAAATTATCGGGCTGCCAGACCATGGCCCCGTGGGAGATAGAGATAGGCGGAGAGGGAATGCAGTTCAACAGTATTGAATTTTTATGTCTTTTTTTGCCGCTTTTCTTGGCAATTTACTATATTTTTCCCGCCGTTTGGCGAAAATATCTGCTGATTTTTGGAAGTCTGCTGTTTTATGGCTTTTCCGCGGGCCAATCGGCCCCCTGGCTCGGCCTGGTATGGCTGGGTGTGCTGCTCCTGGTCACCCTGGCGACCTGGCTTTTAGGCCGGCTGCTGGAAAAGCCCGGAAGGGGCTGGCTTTTGGGCCTGACCCTGGGCGTTTTGTTTGCCGCCCTGGCTTTTTGCAAGGTCTTTCAGGGCGGCGCTTGGCTGCCGCCGGGGATGAGCTTCTACCTGTTTGGGGTGAGCGCCTATCTCATCGATGTGTACCGGGGCCGCCTCCGGGCGGAAACCAATCTGGGAAGCTACACCGCCGGCGTGGTGATGTTTCCCAAGCTGCTCTCCGGCCCCATCGTCAATCCCGCCAGCCTCCAGTATCAGATGGACCGGCCCCGCTGGAGCCTGGAGGAGGTTCACCGAGGACTGGGCGAGCTGATCTTGGGCCTGTCCATGAAGGTGACCTTGGGGGACCGGCTGGGGAGCCTGTGGGCTCAGGCTCGCACCGTGGGCTACGACAGCATTTCCCCCGGCTTTGCCTGGCTGGCCCTGCTGGCCTTTGCTCTGCGGCTGTACCTGGATTTCTGGGGCTACAGTCTGATGGCCATGGGCTTGGGCCGAATGCTGGGCTTCCACCTGCCTCGGAATTTCCGCGAGCCCTACCGGGCCAAATCCGTGTCGGAGTTTTACCGGCGGTGGCACATCACCTTGAACCAGTGGTTCCGGGAGTATCTTTACATTCCCCTGGGCGGCAACCGGAAGGGGACCGTCCGAACCCTGCTGAACCTGGCGATCGTCTGGGCCGCCACCGGCTTTTGGCACGGGGTAGGGGGGAACTATCTGATCTGGGCGGCCTTTTTGTGCCTGCTGATCATGAATGAGCGGCTCTGGCTTGGGAAATTCCTGGAAAAGAGCCGGGTACTCTGCCATATCTATACCGTCGGGGCGATCCTGCTTAGCTGGGTTCCCTTCGCCATTGGCGACCTGGGAGAGATGACCGTCTTCCTGGGAAAATTGTTTGGCCTGGGAACCGCCCTGAATCCAGGGGACGCGCTGCCGCTGCTGATTCAGTACGGCTGGCTGCTGTTTGCCGGATGCCTGCTGGCGACGCCTCTGCCCCGGAAGGCGTGGCAGCTCCTCCGCCGGAGCTGGGTGGGGGATGTGGCGCTGTTCGTTCTGTTTTGGGTGGTGGTGTATTTTCTGGCCACCTCGGCCCAGGATCCCTTCCAGTATTTTCAGTTTTGAGGCGAGAGAATGAAGAACCGGTATCTGGCGCTGCTGTGCGCCATTGTCATCACCCTGATTCTCGTAACCGGGATCGGGATCTATCTGAAATTTATTGTGCTGCTGCCGATTGGACTGGGACAGGAGGACCTGGCGGTGGCGCTGCCCTTCCGGATGCTGGCGGATGAGGGACTGCGGTATTCTGTCCGGCTTGCCATGAACGCCACGGACCCGCCGCCTGCCGAGTCCACCGCGGCCCCTACGACTGAGGAAACCACCGAGGCCACCACGGAGGCTACTACGCAGGCAACCACGGAATCCACCACGGCGCCTACTACGGAACCGACCACGGAACCTACTACAGAGCCCACTGCGGCGCCCACCACGGAACCGGCAACCGAGGCTACCACCCCACCCACCACCCCGCCCTCTTCCGCGCCTACCCAGCCCCCTGTCACCGGGGAGAGCTGGCGGTTCATCGAGCCGGAGATCGACTTTGCCGCCAATGGCAAGGGGGACGCCTGGTTTGACGATGTGCTGTTTATTGGCGATTCTCGGGTCGTCGGCTTCCGGGACTATGCCCGCAGCGGGGGCGGGGAGACGGACGACGGTTCGGACGAGGCCGGGACGCCC
>CANQQU010000029.1 GCA_947626085.1 uncultured Oscillospiraceae bacterium | reverse complement strand
TCCCAAGGTCCACCTGTGGGACGGGGTGGAGGACCCCTACCTCTACACCTGCAAGGCCGTCCTCTCCGCCGAGGGGGAGGCCAAGGACGAGATCTCCACTTCCTTCGGCGTCCGCACCTTCCGGGTGGACCCCAAGGAGGGCTTCTTCCTCAACGGCCGGAGCTATCCCCTCCGGGGCGTTTCCCGCCACCAGGACTGGAAGGGCATTGGCAACGCCCTGACCAAGGAGCATCATGAGACCGACATGGCCATCATCAAGGAAATGGGCGTGAACACCATCCGCCTGGCCCACTATCAGCACGATCAGTATTTCTATGACCTGTGCGACAAGGAAGGCATGGTGGTATGGGCGGAGATCCCCTACATCTCCGAGCATATGCCGAACGGCCGGGAGAACACCATCTCCCAGATGAAGGAGCTCATCGTCCAGAACTACAACCATCCCAGCATCGTCACCTGGGGCATCTCCAACGAGATCACCATCTCCACCAAGGACAAGGCCGACATGCTGGACAATCACCGGGCCCTGAACGACCTGATCCACCAAATGGACCCAACCCGGCCCACCACCCTGGCCTGCTACGCCATGTGCGGCCCCTTCAACAAGGTGGCCCACCTGTCCGACCTGGTGAGCTGGAACCTGTATCTGGGCTGGTATGTGCCGGGTCTGTTCCTCAACGACCTTTGGATCGATTTCTTCCATGCGGTGTACCCCAACCGGTGCCTGGGCTACTCGGAATACGGCTGCGAGGCCATGACCAACCTCCACTCCAGCCATCCCAAGCGGGAGGATCAGACGGAGGAATACCAGTGCGTGTACCACGAGTACCTGCTCAAGTGCTTTGAGAAGCGGCCGTTTATGTGGGCCACCCATGTCTGGAATATGTTCGACTTTGCCGCCGACGCCCGGGATCAGGGCGGCGAGCCCGGCATGAACCACAAGGGCCTGGTGACCTTCGACCGGAAGATCCGGAAGGACAGCTTCTACCTGTATAAGGCCTACTGGACCAAGCAGCCCTTTGTCCACATTTGCTCCAAGCGGTATGTGGACCGCTGCGAGGACACCACCATGGTCAAGGTCTACTCCAACTGCGGCCGGGTCAAGCTCCTGGCCAACGGCAAGCAGGTGGCGGAGCTGGCGGGGGACAAGGTCTTCACCTTCCAGGTGCCTCTGAAGGGGGAGGTCAAGCTGGAGGCCATCGCGGGCTCTTGCCATGACGAGGCGGTCATCCGCCATGTGGACGCCCCCAATCCCGATTACGTCCTGAAGAAGGGCGAGGGCGTGGGCAAAAACTGGGTATGAGTTTGGAAATTGGTCCTCTCGGTGAATTGCCGGGAGGACAGGAAATGAAAAATATCTAGTTAGGAGAGATCATATGAGCAACCAAGAGAACGACGGCATGAACCGAGCGAAGTTCTATCAGCTGGCGCTGTTCCCGCTGAACAACGGCGCGACCAACGTGTACTTTGTGCTGATTCTCAGCTATATTGCCACTTTTGGCAGCAAGGTGCTGGGGCTGATCGCCATTTTCGCCTCCGTTATGGTCACGGGAATGCGGGTCTTCGACGCGATCACCGATCCCATTATCGGCGCGCTGATGGACAAGACCGTTACAAAGTTCGGTAAATTCCGTCCCTTTATGGTCATTGGCTCCGCAATTATGGCGGTGTCCGTGATCTGCCTGTATGTCCTGACCCCCTTCGTGCCGGAGAGCATGATGTGGCTGCGCTATACCCTGTTTATCGTGCTCTACGCGGTGTGGGTCATTGGCTACACCTTCCAGACCTCCGTCACCCGTTCCGCCCAGGCGGTGCTGACCAACGATCCCAAGCAGCGGCCGCTGTTTACGATCTTCAACACCATCGGCTCCCTGGCCGGCATGGGCGCCATGCAGTTCATCGGCCCCATCCTGGCGGGCGACGGTATTTTTGGCGACTATAACCAGACCTGGTTCGCGGTCATGACCCCTATCGGCATCGCTGTCTCCGTTCTGCTGACCTTCCTAGCCATCATCGGCATTTGGGAAAAGGACCAGCCCAAGTACTTTGGCCTTGGCGCCGCGAAGCAGGAGCAAGTCCGTATTTCCGAATATGTGGGGATCATTCGCAAGAACAAGCCTCTGCAGCGGCTGATGGTCGCCGGCGGCGGCTGCAAGCTGGCGCTGTCTATCGCCACCAACGTCACGGTCCTTTGCATGCTCTACTCCAGCATGATGGGCAGGTATGATACGCTGTATCTGCCCATGATGGTCCTGGGCTATGTGTTTGCGGTGCCGTTCTTCCTGCTGACAGTCCGCACCTCTCAGAAGAAGGGCCAGAAGGCCAGCCTGGTTCGCTATGTCTCCGTGGCGCTGATTTGCTACGTGGGCGTGCTGGTGCTGCTCCTGCTGTGGAATCAGGGGAATCCTGCCTTCAACCTGAACATCTATGAGGTTGACGCTGCAGGCAATTTCCATCTGACGATTAATCTGTACACGATCCTGTTCATCCTGTTCTTTGGCGTCGGCTATGGCGCTTACTACTCCACTGCCGATATGCCCATCCCCATGGTGGCGGACTGCGCCGACTATGAGACCTACCGCTCCGGCAAGTTCATCCCCGGCATCATGGGCACGCTGTTCTCCCTGGTGGATAAGCTGGTTTCCTCCCTGTCCGCCACGGTGGTTTCCATTGCTCTGCTGTTCATCGGCATTTCGGATCTGCCCACCAAGACCACGCCCTATGCGCCCGGTATGAACTGGGTGGTCATCGTCCTGTTCTGCATCATCCCCATGGTGGCTTGGGCGTTGACGTTGTGGGCCATGAAGAGCTATGAGCTGGACGGCAAGCGGGTCAAGACCATCCAGGCGGTGAACGCCGCCCGGAAGAAGGCCATTGCCGAGGGTATGTCCCTGCAGGAGGCCATGGATACCATCACCGACGAGACTGTTGCGCAATAATCTTCCGAAAGGAGACAAACTATGAAAAGTTCGTTTCGCTGGTACGGCGAGAGCGATCCCGTGACCCTGGACGAGATCCGTCAGATCCCCGGTATGCGCTCCATCGTGTCCGCCGTCTATGACGTGAAGCCCGGCGAGGTCTGGCCCGAGGAATCCATCAAGCATCTGGTGGACCTGTGCGCCGAACACGGCCTGGTCTTCGACGTGGTGGAGTCCATCCCCGTCACCGAGGAGATCAAACTGGGCCGCCCGGAGCGGGACCGCCATATCGCCAACTACTGCGAATCCATCCGCCGCTGCGCCAAGTACGGCATCAAGTGCGTGACCTACAATTTCATGCCCGTCTTTGACTGGACCCGGACTCAGCTGGACAAGAAGGCCCCCGACGGCTCTACCAGCCTGGTCATGTACTGGGACCAGATGAAGGGCCTGGACCCCCTGAAGGACGATATCCATCTGCCCGGCTGGGACTCCAGCTACACCCAGGACCAGGTCCGGGATCTGATCCGGGCTTACAGCGAGCTGGGGGAGGAGGGCCTTTGGGCCAACATCGAGTACTTCCTGAAGCGGGTCATCCCCGTGGCGGAGGAGTGCGGCGTGGTCATGGCCCTCCATCCGGACGATCCCCCGTACCCCATCTTCGGGCTGCCCCGGGTCATCACCAAGGAGGAGAATCTGGACCGGTATCTGTCCATCGTGGACAGCCCCTCCAACACCCTGTGCCTCTGCACCGGCTCTTTGGGCTGCTCCCCGGCCAACGACATTCCCCGTCTGGTCCGCAAGTATTCCGCCATGCACCGCATCGGCTTTATGCACATGCGGAACGTGAAAATTCTGCCGGACACCTCCTTCGAGGAGAGCGGGCACCTGTCCCAGGCGGGCTCTCTGGACATGAACGCCATCGTCAAGGCTCTGGTGGAGACCGGCTTTGAGGGCTACTTCCGTCCGGACCATGGCCGGATGATCTGGGGCGAGACCGGCAAGCCGGGCTACGGCCTGTACGACCGGGCCCTGGGCAGCGCCTACCTGAACGGCCTGATCGAGGCCAACGGCGGCACCATTGAAACCGTTTAACTTTATCCTTTGGAGGTAATTTGCAATGATCGATCTTCCCCTGAATGTGGATTTCACCGGTAAAGTCGTGGTCATCACCGGCGCCGGCGGCGTGCTCTGCGGCACCATGGCCAAGGCCTTTGCCCAGGCTGGCGCGAAGGTCGCCGCGCTGGACCTGAACGAGGCCGCCGTCCAGGCGGTCGCCGACGAGTGCAAGGCCGAGGGCTACACCTGCGTGGGCTACAAGGCCAACGTCCTGGAGCCGGAGAGCCTGGAGGCCGTCCATCAGCAGGTGCTGAAGGACCTGGGCCCCTGCGACATCCTGCTCAACGGCGCCGGCGGCAACAATGCCCGGGCCCAGACCACCAACGAGTACCAGCACGAGGCCAAGGAGGGCGACAAGACCTTCTTTGATCTGGATGCCGGCGGCGTGGACTTCGTGTTCAAGCTGAACTTCCAGGGCACCCTGCTGCCCACCCAGGTCTTTGCCAAGGACATGGTGGAGCGGAAGCACGGCGTGATCCTGAACATCTCCTCCATGAACGCCTATATCCCCCTGACCAAGATCCCCGCCTACTCCGGCGCCAAGGCGGCGGTGTCCAACTTCACCCAGTGGCTGGCCACCCACTTTGCCGGCACCGGCATCCGCTGCAACGCCATTGCCCCCGGCTTCCTGGTGTCCAACCAGAACCGGGCCCTGCTGTTCAACCCCGACGGCACCCCCACCGCCCGGACCGCCAAGATCCTAGCCGGGACGCCCATGAACCGCTTTGTGGAGAGCGAAGAGCTTCTGGGCGGCGTGTTCTTCCTGTGCGACGACAAGGCTTCCAGCGCCGTCACCGGCGTGGTGCTGCCTATCGACGCGGGCTTCGCCGCCTATTCCGGCGTGTAAGCCGCTTCCAAAACAGTAAACAGGCCCCGCCGCCGGCGGGGCCTGAATTTTCGCGAATTGAAATCGTTTCTCTCAAAAAGCCTTGGTTTTACGGACGGTTTCCCGGGGTGACAAGATAAAATGCCCATTCCACTCATATTCGCCTTATAAGGGGTGTTGTTTTCAGGGCAAAAAGGTATAATCTATCCAAAAGACACGCTGGAGGAATGAAGATATGGATCAGATCGCAATCGGTAAATTTATTTTAAAAAAGCGGAAAGAACAGAATTTAACGCAAGAGCAGCTTGCCGAACGGCTGGGCGTTTCCAATAAAACGATTTCAAAATGGGAAACAGGAAAGTGTATGCCTGATTACGCCATTATTGAACCGCTGTGTCAGGAGTTAAATATTACGGCAGCGGAATTGCTTGATGGAGAAGAAAAGAGTGTCCATCCATCCGATTATCAGCGAATCTTAAAAATGATGAAAGAAGCGCGGGACCTTAAAAATAAGAAATTCATGCTTGTTGGCATTGTAGTATCCCTTTCCGGAATCGTTTTTCTGATCTTTTCACAGTTCATTGGCGGAACAGAAATTCAAGAGATGCTTTCTGGTTTCGCGCTTGGCATTTCTTTTCCGCTTATGCTGCTGGGAATGATCCTTATTATACGGTCAAAATGCTGGAAAGGGAAGGATTTATAAATGAGCAAAAAAAGGATTCTACTATTCTGGGGCATTGCGTTCGCCCTGGCCGGTTTAATTTGTCTGGCGCTTTTCATTTTTCAGGATGGGAAAAATCAAATTTTGTTGAACGCGGGATTGATGTCTAATTCAATCGCGTTTGTAATAAATTGCGTCGCAAATAGGAAGGAAAAATAAAATTCCTATCTATTTTTACCGCAAAAACAGCCATTGCCGCCCCCGGGAGGGGGCGGCAATAGTTATAATTCCTTCCGCAGGGCCTTGTAGATCAGGTCCATGTCCAGGCTCTCCCGCAGCACCTGGGCCAGCTTGTCATACTGGCGCTGCTTGTAGGCGGAGGCGTCGAAAGCTTGGAGCTGGGAAAAATCCACGCCCTTTTTCCGGCAGAGGGACTGCAGCAGGGCGTCCGCGATCCCCGGCTCGTCGAACAGCCCGTGAATGTAGCTGCCGTAGACCTCCCCCTGGCAGACAATGGGGGGCAGCGCCTCCCCGGACCGGCCCATGTGAATTTCGTAGCCCTGATACCGGAGCCCGGTCAGGGGGGACAGCAGCCCGGAAAGAATGCCAAACCGGCCGCTGACCTGGGACTGGACCTTCTCCCCGTGAAAAACCGTGTCCAGATTCAGCAAGCCCATGCCCCGTACCGTCTGGGGACTGCCCGCTTCCACCCCTTCCGGGTCGGAAATAGTCCTGCCCAGCATTTGATAGCCACCGCAGATCCCAAATACCGGCGTGCCGCTGGCCGCCGCCTTCAATATAGCGGCCTCCAGGCCGCTCTGCCGCAGCCAAAGCAGATCGGAAACGGTGCTTTTGGTGCCGGGGAGGAAGATCAGATCCGGCTGCCGCAGCTGGTTCACCCGCTCCACATACCGCACCGACACGTTGGCGTACCGTTCCAGGGGGGAAAAGTCGGTGAAATTGGAGATACGGGGCAGGCGGATCACCGCGATATCGATCAGCTTCTGCTCCTCCCTGTGGGAAAAGCGGTCGCTAAGACTGTCCTCGTCGTCGATGTCCACCTGGGTAAAGGGCACGACCCCCGCCACCGGCACGCCGCAAAGAGCCTCCAGCTGCTTTAGTCCCGGCTCCAGAATGGCCCGGTCCCCCCGGAATTTATTGATGATGGTGCCCTTGATTCGGGCCCGCTCCTCTGGCTCCAGCAGAGCCACGGTGCCGTAGAGCTGGGCAAAGACCCCGCCCCGGTCGATGTCGCCTACCAGGAACACCGGCGCGTCCGCCATGCGGGCCATGCCCATGTTCACAATGTCGTCGCCCTTGAGATTGATCTCCGCCGGGCTCCCGGCCCCCTCGATGACGATGATGTCGAATTCCGCCGCCAGGGACCGGTAGGCATCCAGAATGGCGGGGATGTAATCCCGCTTCCGGCAGTAGTATTCCATGGCCCGCATATTGCCCTGGACCTGCCCGGCGACGATGACCTGGCTGCCCACGTCGGTGGTGGGCTTCAGGAGAATGGGATTCATCCGCACGTCGGGAGCGATGCCCGCCGCCTCCGCCTGGACCACCTGGGCCCGGCCCATCTCTCCGCCGTCGGCGGTGATGAAGGAATTGAGGGCCATGTTTTGACTCTTGAAGGGGGCCACCCGGTAGCCGTCCTGGCGGAACAGGCGGCACAGCCCGGCGGCGATCAGGCTCTTGCCGGCGTTGGACATGGTGCCCTGGATCATAATGGAGTGTGCCATAGACCTACCTCAGTTCTGAAAGGTGAAGATGTATACCGGATTCTGCCCCATCATCAGATGGTACGGCCCCGCCTTTTTGTCCCGGGCCACCGTGACGCAGACCGCTTCGGCGCTGGCAAAGTCCGCCATGGCGGCGTTTAGAAGCCCCACGGATTCCAACGTGATGGCGGTGGCGACGATCCGGGCCTTGGGATTTTTCTCCCGGATTAGCTCCAGGATCGCGGGCAGCTCCCGCCCGGCCCCGCCCAGGAACACATGGCTCGGCGGCGGCAGGGTCCGGCACGCTTCCGGGGCGGCCCCGGCCACGGGAATCAGATTTTCCAGCAGGAATCGCTCCCGGTTTTTGCTTAGCAGGGTCAGGGCCTCCGTTTTTTTCTCAATGGCGTACACCTGTCCCTGGGGAGCGGAGAGGGCCATTTCCACGGACACCGAGCCGGTCCCTGCCCCCACATCCCAGCATACGGCGTCTTCCGGCAGCGCCAGCTTGGACAGACACACCGCCCGCACCTCGCTTTTGGTCATGGGGATGCCCTCGCTACGGAGAAACGCCTGGTCGGGAAGGCCGATGGCCGCCTGCCAGGGCTTGTCATGCTGGATGAGGGCCACGCTGAGGGAGGGGAAGGGCCGCTCCTGGAGTTCCCGGGCCGGGGCGGTGACGATGGCCTCCTCCGGATAGCCCAGATTTTGCCCTACGGTGACCTGAGCCTCGCCGAAGCCGCCCTGGGTCAGCCGGGCGCAGAGCCGGGCAATGCCGTCCTCCCCGCCCACCAGGGCGAAGACCTTTTGATGCCGGGCCACCCAGGGGAGGATATCGGTGTCCCGCCCATGGAGGCTGATAGGGAAGACCTCCTCGTAGGAGGCCCCCAGCCTGGCGCAGAGGGCGCTGAGGCTGCTGATCCCAGGCAGGACCGTCACACGGCAGTCGGAAAGCAGGGGCAGCAGTTTCTTGGCGCCGCTGTAAAATCCCGTATCCCCCGACATCAGGACGGCGAACCGGGTATATTCCGGGTGACTCCGAATCAGGGCCACGATGGCATCCGGCGCGATGGCGGGGTACGCCGGCTGCCCGGGGGCGGCCAGGGCCAGCATCCGCTTGGCCCCGATCAGGCAGTCCGCCTCCCGGAGGGCCTGGTGGGCTTCCAGGGTCAGCCCCTGAGGGCCGCCCGGGCCGATGCCCACCACCGTCACCTGGGGCTGGCGGCGGAGGGAAAACCGCTTCTCCAAATAGGAGACCGTTTCCTCTAAGGACAGCCCCTCCCCCTGGGGCGGGCGGCCGATGACCACCAGCTCCGCCCCCACATCCTGGGCGGCCTGGGCCTTTTCCCCAAAGCCGCCGGCGGGACCGGCCTCCTTGGTCACCAGGAATTTGGCCCCGGTCATGGTCAGGACCGCCCGGTTCATTTCCCGGGAAAAGGGCCCCTGCATGGCGTGGATACGGGCGGGGGGAAGCCCCGCCTCCCGGCAGGCCGCCAGACTGGCCTCCATGGGCAGCACTCGGGCGTAGACCCGCTGGGCAAAGTCCGGGAGAACCGCGAATTTTGCCAGCTCCTTGCTGCCGGTGGTGAGATAGATGATCCCCTCGGTGCCGGACAGATAGGCAATGGCCTGTTCGATCTCGGAAAAATACCGGCCTGGGGCTGCCTCTCCGCCGGTTCGGAGCAGCCGCAGATAGGAAACCCCAGCCTCCTTGCAGGCGGCCCGGAGATTTTCCGTCACCTCCTGGGCATAGGGATGGGTGGCGTCGATGACCAGATCGAAGGACTCCTTCTCAAACAAGCCGGCCATCTCCTCCCGGTTCAGCCGCTTGGCGGAGACGGTCAGATTTTCCCCCTGGGGGAGCAGACTTTCCCCGTACTCCGTTGCCACGCAGACGGTGACGGAGACCTTCTGCCCGGCCAGCCAGGATACCAGCACCCGGCCCTCGCTGGTGCCGGCAAAGACGCAGAGCTTACACATTGGGGTATCCTCTGGGAGTCACCAGCTTGCCGCCGATCACCTGGGTGGTGGAATTGCCGACAAAGGCGGTGCAGAACATGTCCGCCGGATAGTCCCGGAGCTGTTCCAGCGTTAGAAGTTCCCAGCTTTCCCCCTCCCGGCCGATGTTCCGGGCAATGCCGCAGGGCCTATTCCCCGGAAGGACCCGCAAAAGCCGCGCACAGGCCAGCCGGAGGGTGTCGGGCCGGGCTCCGCTGGCGGGGTTGTAGAGGACCAGGGTGTAATCCCCGGCCACGGCGGCGTCCAGCCGCTTTTCGATCAGCTCCCAGGGCGTCAGCCGGTTGCTAAGGCTGAGAACGCAGAAGTCGTGGGTCAGGGGCGCTCCCAGCAGCGCCCCGCCGCTGAGAGCGGCGGTCAGCCCAGGGACCACCTCTATTTCCGGCTCCTTTTCGTCCCCCCGAAGCTCATACAGCAGCCCCGCCATGCCGTAGACCCCGCTGTCCCCGGAGCAGACCATGGCCACCTGTTTTCCCGCCCGGGCTGAGTCCAGGGCCATGCGGCAGCGCTTTGCCTCCCCGGTCATGGGGGTGGTGATGATCTCCTTGCCCGGATAGCGGTCCTTTACAAGGTTTACATAAACCGTATATCCCGCCAAAACCTGACAATTTTTCAGAGCAAGGTCCGCCAGGAACGTCATATTCTCCCAATTTCCCGGACCAATGCCCACGACGGTTACTTTTCCCATGATGATACCTCCCAATTTCGTTCGGCCACCGCCACCGTGACCCCGGCCCGGGCCGTTTTTTCACGATCAGAGTTCCGCCTTTCAGCAGGGCGGCCCGTTCGCAGACGTTGTCCACCCCGGTGACCCGGCGGACAAATTCCGAGGGGGTGAAGTCCCCCGGCACCTGCCGCAGCTCCTCCGCCGAGGCAAAGGAGAGGGGAAGTCCTGCCTCCCGGCAATAGGCGATCAGCCCCTCCTCGTCCTTTTTCAGGTCGATGGTGACGGCCTCCGCCGCCGCTTCCCGCCGCAGCCCCGCCTCCTGAAATACCGCCTCCACCGCCTGGGCGATGGCCTCCTTCGACGTGCCCCGGCGGCAGCCAATGCCCAGGGTGAGGGCTTTGGGGATCAGAAGCAGAGTGTTTTTGTACGGTTTTTCCTCCCGGCAGGAGAGGCGGATGCCCAATTCTCCCGTTTCTCCAGCCACCAATCCCGGTGGCAGCGGCTCCGGCAGGGGCCGGGCCGAGGAAATGGGGATCGTCCGCTCCAAAACGGCGGCGGACACCTCCTTGGCAAGCCCCATGTCGGAAAGGACATAGCCGTGGACTGCGGCCCAGGCGTCCACGGAGAACCGGCCGTTGATGTCCGTGGCGGTGGTGACCACACTGGTGGCCCCCAGGGCCGCCGCCAGCCGGTTCGCCAGGGCGTTGGCCCCGCCAATGTGGCCGGAGAGCAGGGGAATGACGAAACGCCCCAGCTCGTCCACCGCCAGCACCGCCGGGTCCGTCCGCTTGTCCCGGACGTGGGGGGCGATGGCCCGGACGGCGATCCCCACGCTGCCCACAAAGATCAGGGCGCCAGCCTGCCGGAACAGGGGACCGACAAAATCCGACAGGGGAGAGGCGGTGGGGGAAAATTCCGGCTGCCCCAGCTTTTCCGGGGCATAGAGCCGGACCTCCTCGGCAAAGTCCGCTTGGATTTTCCGTGCGGTGCGGCAGCCCTGGCGGCTGAAGGCCAGCAGGGCGATCATTGGTCCGTACCCGCCCGGAAGCCAGTGGAAAATTCCGGGGCGTAGAGCCGGGAGCGGAGATATTCCGGTCCCATGCAGCCGCCTACGATGATCAGGGCCGTGCTGCGGATTCCGCTTTTATCCACAGTCTCATGGAGGGTCCCCACGGTGCAGCGGAAGATCTTCTCATCCGGCCAGGTGGCCTTGTAGACCACCGCAACCGGGGTGCCCGGGGCGTAGCCCCCGGCCAGCAGCTCCTGTTGCAGCTTTTCCGTCAGTCCGGTGCTGAGGAACAGCACCATGGTGGCCCCGTGTCGGGCCAGGGAGGGGATGTCCTCTCCCTCCGGCATGGGAGTCCTGCCGGCGGTGCGGGTGATGATGACGCTCTGGCTCACTCCTGGCAGGGTGTACTCCGCCCGCAGAGAGGCCGCCGCCCCGCAGAAGGCGCTGACGCCGGGGCAGACGTCGTAGGGAATGCCCCGCTTCTCCAGCTCGTCGAACTGCTCCCGTACCGCGCCGTAGATGCTGGAATCCCCGGAGTGGAGGCGGACCACGGTTTTTCCCAGGGCCTCCGCCTTCAAAATCACCTTTAGGACCTGCTCCAAGGTCATATAAGCGCTGTTGTGAATTTCAGCTCCCGGCTTGGCATAGTCCAGCAGCTCCGGGTTGACCAGAGAACCGGCGTAGATGATCACATCCGCCTGGGAAAGGAGCTTTGCGCCCCGAACGGTGATCAGATCCTTGGCGCCGCACCCGGCGCCCACGAAATGTACCATGGTTATCCCTCCTGAACGTGTTTTAAAAGCGCCTGGGCGTTTTCCGACTGGCCCAGCACGCCGTAGATTTTGGAAAAAATAATCAGCCCCACGGGCAGCTCCCCGGCCCGCCGGGCCAGATGCTCCCAAGCTAGGGCGGTCACCCGTTCCAGCATGGGCTCCATCACCCCCGCCTCCCGGGCAATGCGGATGGCTTCGTCGCAGGTGACGGCGGAGAGCATGGCCTGGGCCGCCACGGGGGAGACGCCGCAGGCGGCGGCCTGGGCGGTGAGCAGGGGCATCCGGCAGTCGCCGTATTTGGAGTGGGTGTTCAGCATCCCGCCGGCCAGCTTCACCAGCTTGCCCACATGGCCCACCAGCACCGCGCCCCGGAAGCCCAGCTCCCGGCACAGGTCCAGGCTGTCCCCAATGAAATTGGAGGTCTGCACCGCTTTCACTGGATCCACGCCCAGATCGTCCCGCAGAAAATCCGCGCCGTAATTTCCGGGGGTCAGCAGTGCGTATTCCGCCCCGGTGGCCCGGCGCTGGCGCAGTTCCACCCGAATGGTGTCGATCAGCGCCTGGTCGCTCATGGGCTCCACCATGCCGGTGGTGCCCAGAATGGAGATGCCGCCCTCGATGCCCAGCCGGGGATTGAAGGTCTTTTTCGCCAGCTTCCCACCGCCCGGCACGGAAATGGTAACGGTCAGCCCGCCCGGCTCGTCCAGCAGGCGGTAAATTTCTTTCATTCTCCCGGATCATCCGCCGGGGGACGGAATTGATGGCCGCCGCGCCTACGGGCTGATCCAGACCCGGCTTGGTGACCCGGCCCACCCCCGGCCCGCCCAATAGTTCCACGCCGGGCCGGGAAGCGTGGACCACGGTGGCGGTGATGTGGGCGCCGGTGGTGATGTCTGGGTCGTCCCCGCCGTCCTTGACCACGGCGCAGGAGACCCGGTCCGGTTCCATGGAGATGTCCGTCACTTCCAGCTCCAGCCGGATGCCCTTGGGGGTGATCAGTCCGATTTTCTCTCGGGGCTGGCCGGTGAGCAGCATCCAGGCCGCCGCCTTGGCCGCCGCGGCGGCGCAGGAGCCTGTGGTATAGCCCAGCCGGAGGCGCTTGCCCTCCTTGACGATGTATTCCTCCATCATCTCGTGATTTGGTAGAGCAGGGCGTTGCAGATGGCGGCGGCC
Organism: uncultured Oscillospiraceae bacterium; assembly: GCA_947626085.1. Lineage (GTDB taxonomy): Bacteria > Bacillota > Clostridia > Oscillospirales > Oscillospiraceae > Faecousia. Next base: position 16,270 of record CANQQU010000029.1, on the reverse strand, counting down.
ACGTTGCTGCCGCCCTTCCGCCCCAGGGCGACGATGTAGGGAACGTCGTCGGTCAAGAGTAACTCCTTACTCTCCACCACGTTGACAAAGCCCACCGGCACCCCGATGATCAGCTCCGGCGCCAACTTCCCCTGGGCCATCAGGCCGTGGAGGGACAGCAGGGCGGTGGGGGCGTTGCCGATGGCGAAGATGCAGGGCTTTTCCAGCTGGGCCGCCTTCTCCATGGCCGCATAGGAGCGGGTGACGCCTCGGGCCTTGGCCTGTAGGGCCACGTCGGGGTCGGCGATAAAGCAGTGGACCTGGCCCCCCAGCTTGGCAAGAGCGGTCTTGTTGATGCCGGCAAGGGCCATGGTGGTGTCTGTCACGATATCGCAGCCGGCTCTCAGAGCGGAAAGCCCCTTTTCCACCGCGCCGGGGGAGAAGCGGAGATTGTCCGCGTAGTCAAAATCGGCGGTGGTGTGGATGACCCGCTTGACCACCGCCTCGTTTTCCGGGGCAATGGGCCGGTCCCCGAGGAGCGCCGTGATGATCTCCATGCTCCGGTTTTCGATCTCCATAGGCTTTCTAATTTCAAACATGGTTCTTTTCCTCCAAACAGGCCCGGTAGAACCGCTCCGCCAGGGCCGGGCGGGCGTAGAAGTGGATGTGGGGGAATCCGGCGTAGAGCCGGGGCGTGGCAAAGCCGCAGTCCCACTGCCGCCCGTCCGCCTTTTTGGCGGTCAGGGCGCTGCCGGGATCGGGCAGGTCATAGTAGTGAAATTCGTGGGCGGGGACCGGTTCCCCAGCCCGGAACAGGAGGCTGTCCGCCTTGGGGGTCAGTGTAACATAGCCGAAGCGGGTCAGCTTTCCCTTGTTTTCCCCGTTTCCCGGCAGGAAGCCCACCATGGGATGGCCGCACAAGGACTCCGCCAGGTAGAGCATTCCCCCGCACTCGGCGACGCAGGGCAGGCCCCGCTCCAGGACCGCCCGGATAGAGGAGCGGAGAGAGCCATTTTTCGACAGCGCCTCGGCGTACAGCTCCGGATAGCCGCCCCCGAGGTATAGACCCTGGATGTCCTCCGGCAGGGCCGGGTCTGTCAGGGGGCTGAAGGGCGCCAGCTCGGCCCCCAGCTCCCGGAGGGCGGCCAGGTTGTCCTCGTAGTAAAAGCAGAAGGCGGCGTCCTGGGCCACGGCGATCCGCGCCTGGGCCAGGCGGGGGAAGACGACCGGCGTGTATTCCGGCGCGGGGGCCGTCCGGGCCAGGGCCAGCAGGCCCTCCAGATCGATGGTTTTTTCCGCCTGGGCGGCCAGCAGCGCCAGCTTTTCCCGCAGATTTCCAATCTCCTGAGCGGTGACAAGCCCCAGGTGGCGGCTCTCCAGCGCCGCCTCCGGCAGCCGGGGAAGATACCCCAAAGGCCGGATCCTGCCGCCAAACTGCCGAAGGATCGCCTCCCGGAGGGGTCCATAGGCCCGCTCCCCGCACTGATTCAAAACCACGCCCCGAATACCGCTGTCCGGCCGGAAACCGGCGAAACCCTGAATGGCCGCCAGCACCGAAAGGGAGGCGCCCCGGGCGTCCACCACCAGCACCGTGGGCGTGGCGGTGATCCGGGCGATCTCGTAGGTGCTGCCCTGGGTGGAATCCAGGCCCCGGCCGTCGTAGTAGCCCATGACCCCCTCCAGGACGCTCACATCCCGATCTCGGCTGTTTTTCGCCAAAAGATAGCATAGCGTATTCTCATCCAGGAAAAAGCTGTCCAGATTGGCGCTCTTGGCCCCGATGATCCGGCTGTGGAACATGGGATCGATGTAGTCCGGGCCGCATTTGAAGGCGCCCACCTTCAGCCCCCGATGGACCAGCGCCTGCAAAACGGCGCAGGTGACGGTGGTCTTGCCGCAGCCGCTGTGGTTCCCCGCCAGCAGGACCCGGGGCGTGCCGGGGGTGCCGGTGGGGAGCTCCGTCGGGCGGCTGGCCAGGGCGGAGATGTCGGAAAACCGGTTTAACACCCGCTGATAGCCGCCGGGGCTGTGGGGGACCAGGCAGTTAGAGCAGTCCTTGATCCCCTTGGCGGTGTAGCGGAAATTGCCCCCGCACCGGTCCCCCAGGGCGTAGAGGGGGCAGTAGCAGAACAGGCAGTTAAAATCCTCCGGATGTTCCGTTTTGTGGCAGGGGAAGTATTTGCAGGCGGAATTTTGGAAAAAGGAGTAGCTGTTTTCCGGCATTGGATCATTCCTCCTTGCGGTTTTTTAAAGAAGCCAGGGCGGCCAGCAGGGCCCGGTTTTCCGGGCGGGTGCGGACGGCAATGCGGTAGTCCCGCGCCGTCAGCCCGGGGTAATTTCCGCAGCTCCGGATCAAAATTCCCTGGGCGAGGAGCTGCTCTCCCCAGTCGGCTTCCCCCTGGAAGAGCAGGAAATTGACCTCGCTGGGAAGAAACGGAATGTCCAGTTCCCTCAGCCCCGCCTCCAGGAAGCGCCGTTCCTCGGATAGGAGGGCAAGGGTCTCCCGGACAAAGTCCCCGCAGTCCAGGGCCGCCAGCCCCGCCGCCTGGGCGGGGGTGGAGACGTTCCAGGGCTGCTGAAACCGGGACATTTTTATAAGAAGCTCCGGGTTCCGGCAGACGCAGTAGCCCAGACGCAGCCCCGCCATGCCGTAGAGCTTGGTGAAGGCCCGCAGGATCACCGCCGGGTCCCCCGGACGAAGGGCGGGCAGCAGGGTGAAGGCCGCCTCCCGATCCGTAAGACTTAAAAAACACTCGTCCAGCAGCAGGAGGCACCCGGTCTCTCGGCACCGCTCCAAAATTTGAACCAGCAGGCCGGGCTCAACGCACTGACCCGTGGGGTTGTTGGGGTTGCACAGGATCAGGGCGTCCACATCCTGGGTGATTTGCGGAAGAATTTCTTCTCCCAGCCGAAAGCCCCGCTCCCGGACCAGGGGAAAGGGAAGGACCAGGCACCCCGCCGCCTCCAAAGCGACGGCGTACTCGGAAAAGCTGGGCGCAGGCACCAGGGCCCGCTTGGGCGCAAGAGACAGGGCAAAGGAGTAGATCAGCTCCGCCGCCCCGTTTCCGCAGAGGATGGCGTCCTCCTCCACCCCCAGCCGGGCGGCCAGCTTGGCCCGGAGGGCGCCGCAGTAGGGGTCGGGGTAGGGGGCCAGAACCTCAGCGGCCTTCCGCACCGCCTCCCGGACCTCCGGCGGGGTCCCCAGGGGGTTGACATTGGCGGAAAAGTCCACCCGGACACGGTTCCGGTAGATGTCCCCGCCATGCTTGTAGCCGCTCAGGACCAAGTCCTCACCCCCAAAAGAAAAACCGCGGCAGTCAAAGCTGCCGCGGCCGCATTTCCGCACACAATCCGGCCCTATCCAAGAGGGCCATCACCCAAGCAGGTCTTCTGACTCGCGCCTCCCAGGCTTGACAGCGCCTTCTCAGCTTGCGCCAATGACCGACTTTCGTCCTGCTGCCAACCTCCGCGCATACAGCGGCGGTACCGTTCCGGATTCGCACCGGATTCCCTATTCTCCCCAGGGCCCAAGCCGGGCCAAGGGGCACTCAGGTTTTTAATTGTACCATTACTATACCATTTTTCCGCCTCCTTGTCAATGAGATTGGAAAGATGAGAAAATGGAGCGGATTTTAGCGGGATGAAAAATTGGGACTTGACAAACTGGCCCGAATAGGGTATGATATTCGGGCTGGACAGGGAGAAGTCGCGTAGCTGGCCGAGCGCGCACGATTGGAAATCGTGTATACCCCAAAAGGGTATCGAGGGTTCAAATCCCTCCTTCTCCGCCAATAATAAAGCCGCCCGAAGGGCGGTTTTATTATTGGCGGTGAAGGAAAGGAATTTGAATAATTCAATCCGACAGCCCGGTGGGCTGTCGGCGTCCAGTGCGCACACTGGACGATCTTTTGTTTTTGCGAAGCAAAAACGGAGACAAATCCCTCCTTCCATTATAAGGAAACTGCCCGAGGGGCGGCTTTTTTGGCCTTTTTGCGTCCGTCCTTGTCTGGATAACAACGGAACCATATGCTGCCATAGTCTCACCACCAAATATAAAGATTCCCGCCACCTCATTGAGATAGTGGGATAATTAAAATTCTCTAAATTGTTCTGGACTTTTTCTGCGTAATATGATATATTTCGACTATAAAATAAATTGGAAGTGAAATCATGAATACTGTGATATCAGGCGATTATAAAGGAAAAACAGTAAGGATTCTGCCAGGTGGCGAAAAAATTGTTGTTGATCTCAGCCTTAGCAAGTGGTTGCCCATTGAAAAGGAAACGGTTTATCGTTATGAAGTAATGTCCCATCAGGAGGAAAGCAAATTCAGCGCAGGAAAAGCCGCCGTTGGAGTCGCTGTTTTTGGGTATGGCGGGGCTATCGTTGGTGCGGACAGCCAAAATATTTTTCAGGTAGCCGTATATTTCCGTAACGGTTCAAAAAGCCTCTTAGAACTTGATTCAAAGCATTTCAAGTGCTTATCTGCTTCTCTTTTCGGGGTCGAAGATTATGTTCCTTCATTGCAGCCGCCTAAAAAGCAATCTCGCTTGGCTGGAATTTTGATCCCAAAAATAATTATCTTTTTTGTGTCCGTTGTTGTCTGTGTGATGATCGCTTCAAACTTTTTACCTGTAGTTGACGGGATTATACAATTAGACGGATTCGGCACATTGTTTGTTTTCGGAGTCCCAATTATTTTGACCGTTATTTTCCCGATCAAAATTAAAAAGGATTGACTGCGCCCTCCCCAATATGGGGAGGGTTTTTACTCCCGCTATCTCAATGAGGCAGTCAAGGTGCAATGTCGCATTTTCCCTTTTTTACGCCAGCCCGGCGACCGGTGAAGGTACTGGCTGCACCCTTGTTTTTGCGCGGCAAAAACAGAAAAATGCTAACTAAAATGCGAACTAAAATGCGAACTAAAAAAATGGACCGCCCGCGAACCGGTTCCCGGTGCAACGCAGGCGGTCTTTTTTCAGAAATATTATTGCCGGCTTCCTCTTCTTCTCCCCAAGAACCTTGCCAAACCGCCCTCGCTGGTCTCCTTGTACTGCTTGGCCAGGTTCAGCCCCGTTTCGTACATGGCCTTGCAGACCATGTCGTAGCTGATGTTCCGGGTGCCGCAGAGGAAGTAGCTCAGATTGCAGGCGTTCATGGCCCGCATGGCCGCCACGGCGTTGCGCTCGATGCAGGGGATCTGCACCAGGCCGCTGATGGGGTCGCAGGTCAGGCCCAGGTGGTGCTCCATGGCCATCTCCGCCGCGTACTCCACCTGGTCCAAATTCAGGCCGTACAGCTCCGCCAGGGCCGCTGCCGCCATGGAGCAGGCGGTGCCGATCTCCGCCTGGCAGCCGCACTCCGCCCCGGAGATGGAGGCGTTCCGCTTGGTCAGGCTGCCGATGATCCCCGCCGTGGCCAGGCCCCGGAGGATCTGCTCATCCGAGGCGTTCTGGGTGTCCTGAAAGTATTTCAGCACCGCCGGCAGCACTCCGCTGGCCCCACAGGTGGGGGCGGTGACGATGGTGCCGTTGTCCGCGTTCTGCTCGGAGACGGCGTAGGCATAGGCGCAGATGATCCGGCACTCCCGGACCTGGGGCACCTCGGTGGCCAGCTCCTGCTCATATAGATACCGGGCCTTCCGCTGGACCCCCAGCCCGCCGGGCAGAGTCCCGGTGGCCCGCAGGCCCTCGTCGATGGAAGTCTTCATGGCCTGCCAGACCTCCATCAGGAAGTCCCAAATTTCCGGCCCCTCGTTGATCTCCACATACTCGCTGAGGGTGCCGATGTAGCGCCACTTGCAGAAATCCGCGATCTCCGCGAAGGAGTTTTCCGGGTACACCTCAGGCCCCTGGACCTCCGGACGGCCGGGGATGCGGATGTCCCCGCCGCCGATGGACTCCACCCGCAGTTGGGAAAGCTCCCGCCCTTCGTAGTACGCGAAAAAGTCCATGGTGTTGGGGTGGCTGCCCGCCGGCGCCTCCCCGGCAAATTCGATCTGGGTCTGCCGAGGCGCGAACACCTGCCGCAGGACCCGGTCCGTGCCGTGGCCCACGCCGGTTTTGCTCAGGGAGCCGTAGAGAACCACCCGAAAGGCGTCCGCCTGGGGATTTTCCGCCAAAAACAGCTCCGCCGCCCGCTCCGGCCCCATGGTGTGGGACGAGGACGGCCCTTTCCCGATTTTATACAGCTCCCGGATCGATTTCATAAAGCGTTCCCCCATTATGATTTTATTTAGTATAGCAAATCCGGGAGGAAATTACAACGGCAAATTCATGGTTCTTCCGTGCCTGCCGCCCGGAGAGCCTCCAGGGACAGCTCTCCCGCCAGCTTGAACAGGGCGTCATGGAGGACCTGTTCCAAGGTCTTGCCGGACGCGGCGGCGATATGGGCGTAAAACCGGATCAGCTCCGGCTCCAAATGCAGCGTCACCTGGCTCATACGGGCCTCCCATGGAAAATATCAAAAAAACTTCCCCCCATCCTATGCGAAGCCTTGACAGGTGTGATACAATAAAAATTACAGAAAATGGGAGGTTTGAGACTATGGCAAAAGAAAAAATGGTTTCCCAAATCACGGACATGGAGCTGGATTTCGCCCAGTGGTACACCGACGTGTGCAAAAAAGCGGACCTGATCGCCTACTCCGGGGTCAAGGGCGTGTTCGTCTACCGGCCCTACGGCTACGCCCTGTGGGAGAATATCCAGCACATCCTGGACGGAATGTTTAAGGAATCCGGCCATGAGAACGTGTATATGCCCCTGCTGATCCCGGAGAGCCTGCTGCAAAAGGAGAAGGACCATGTGGAGGGCTTCGCCCCGGAGTGCGCCTGGGTGACCATGGGGGGCAGCGAGGAGCTGGAGGAGAAGCTGTGCATCCGCCCCACCTCGGAGACATTGTTCTGCGACCATTTTAAGGACATTGTCCATTCCTGGCGGGATCTGCCCGTCAAGTACAACCAGTGGTGCAGCGTGCTGCGCTGGGAGAAGACCAGCCGCCCCTTCCTGCGCCATCGGGAATTTCTGTGGCAGGAGGGCCACACCCTCCACGCCACCGCCCAGGAGGCCATCGCGGAGACCGAGGGCCAGCTGGAATGCTACGCCGATTTCTGCGAAAACTACCTGGCCATGCCGGTCATCAAAGGCGTGAAGACCGACAAGGAGAAGTTCTCCGGCGCGGAGCGGACCTACACCATCGAGTGCATGATGCACGACGGCAAGGCCCTCCAGGCCGGCACCTCCCACTATTTTGGCGACGGCTTTGCCCGGGCCTACGACATCCGCTTCACAGACAAGAATAATCAGCTCCAGGTGCCCTTCGAGACCTCCTGGGGCCTGTCCACCCGGCTCATCGGCGGCATCATCATGACCCACGGGGACAACAGCGGCCTGGTACTGCCCCCCAAGGTGGCGCCCATCCAGTGCGTGATCCTGCCCATCGCCCAGCACAAGCCGGGCGTCCTGGACGCCGCCGCCCAGCTCCGGGACCGGCTGAAAAAGGCCGGATTCCGGGTGAAGATGGACGACTCCGATCAGAGCCCCGGCTGGAAATTTGCCGAGTATGAGATGAAGGGCGTCCCCGTCCGCTTAGAGGTGGGCCCCAAGGACCTGGAGCAGAACCAGTGCGTTCTGGTCCGCCGGGACAACCGGGAAAAGCGGGTGGTTCCCCTGGCGGAGCTGGAGACGGCTCTGGCGGAGACCCTCCAGGCGGTCCACGACGGCCTGTACGCCAAGGCCAAGGCCAATCTGGAGAGCCACATTTTCGCCGCCTCCACCCTGGAGGAGGCCCGGGAGCTGCAAAAGCGCAACGGCGGCTTCATCAAGACCATGTGGTGCGGCAGCGAGGAGTGCGAAACCAAAATGAAGGACGAGGCGGGCATGTCCTCCCGCTGCATCCCCTTTGCCCAGGAGCATTTGGGCGATACCTGCGCCATCTGCGGGAAAAAGGCGGAGAAGATGCTCTACTGGGGCGTGGCGTACTGATGATCCTCTGGCTCAACGGCCCCTACGGGGTGTGGAAGTCCGCCCCAGGTCCTGTCCGCGCTTCTTAAAATCGCGTGAACAACGGGCTCCCCGCCGGGGAGCCCGTAAATTATTCGGTTTGGGCGACCTTCATGTTGGGCCAGCGGGCCTCCATGTAGTCGTCGTCAAAGTTTTCGTCTAAGAATTCTTCTGCCACGTTGGCCGGCTCCGGCCGGTCCTGGCGGGCGTCATAACGGAGCATGGCCACCCCGGTGAGGGCGGCGTCGCAGACCAGGAAAACCACGATCACCCAGGTCAGCACCTTCCCGGCCACCACCGGCAGCTTTTCGATGCTCCGCTCCATGGGCGGGTAGAGGACCTTGATCCACACCACCGCCAAAATGCCCCAGAAAAAGCAGTAGAGTACGTTGGTCCGGCCGCCGATGTTCAGGGGCATATCGCTGTAATCCCAGAACACCACGCCGTAGACCAATTCCGTAAACACGCTGCAAAGATACTCATAGGCCCCGCCGATGACGAATCCGCCCAAAAACACCCACCGGTCGGATTTGGCCGCCAGGTGCCGCAGCGCCACCGTCAGGACCACCGCCCCCAGGCCCCAGACGAAGCTGAAGGGGCCGTAAAGCACGCTGCTCCGGCTCATCCAGCGGCCCCCCAGGCCGCAGTAGAGGGTCTCGATCAGGTCCCCCAGCAGTGCGCTGATGAAAAAGACCCAGACCAGCTTATCCAGGCACATCCCCTGGGCGAAGGTGTAGCGCTTCGCCAGCTCCGGGTCGGCGGCCACGCCGGGGTAGGCCTTCTGGATCCTGCGCCAGACCTGATCCGTGATCCTGGCGCCCAGGCTGGCGGTGCGGTTCCGGCTCTCCACCGCCTGGGTGGGTACCTCGTGGCGCAGGGCATAGACCATCACGAAGAAGTCCGCCACCACCAGCCCGCCGAAGGCCAGGGCCAGGATCTTCACCACCAGCTCCGGCAGCATCAGCACCAGGAAGGCCAGCATGGGATGGAACACATGGTAGCCCACCAGCATGGCCCCGGCGATCAGCAGCCGGCCCGCCAGGCCCATCCAGGACTGAGGAAGGGCCCGCTCCGTCTCCCAGTGGGCCATGTTGCTGACCACCCGGAGCAGGAAGCCGGACAGGCTCCGCGCCACCGTCAGCACCACAAAGGCCAGTACCAATTCCATCACATAATTTCTGCCCACAGTGGGCAGCACCTGGACCAGAATCGCGCAGGAGATGCCATAGGGAAGGTCCAGCGGCAGATTGAGAAAGCCCCGGTGGACGAATTTCCGGTCCTTCAGCGCGTACCAAACCACCTCTCCGGCCCAGCCGAAGAAGGCGTAGATCAGCATATACACGATCCATTCCCATCCGGATCGAACCATATTTTCCCTCCGTTCAGCTGTCCGCCGTGAAAGCGGCGAATTTTATTTTTCCACGACCTCCAGCAGCTCCATGGGGCAGGCCTTGGCGCAGATGCCGCAGGCGATGCACTTGGAAGCGGGACCCTCCGTGGGCAGGACCAGGACGTGCATGGGGCAGGCCTCCTTGCACTTGCCGCAGGAGACGCACTTCTTCTTGTTGATCATGTACACCCCGGTCTTGGGGTTCTGGGTAATGGCCTCATGCTCACAGGTCCGGGCGCACTTGCCGCACTGGATGCAGGTCACAGGCTTGGCCCCGCCGCCGGGCTTGGCCACCACCTGAATGCAGGACAGATCCTGGTGGAAGGTCTTGTAAAAGGCGTTGGAGCAGGCCTGGACGCAGGCAAGGCACGCCATACATTCCACGTTTTTCTTGACGGTGAGCTTTTTCATGACAAAAAAATCCCCTTTTCGGTTATTTTGCTCATTATACATGATACGCTCGGAAAAAGCAAGAGGGAATTCCATTTCCAGCTTTCCCGGTTTTTTCCTGTCTAGTTCGCGGGCTTTCGGAAATACTACCCTTGCGGCAATTTTGAGAGGAGGATCATCTATGAAGACCTTTACTGCCATTGCCCTGGCCCTTGTCCTTACCCTGAGCCTGACCGGCTGCACAGACGGCAAGACCGCGGGCAAGAATCCCAGTTCCAGCAATCCCTCGTCCAGCAGCGCTCCCACCGTCGCGCCTTCGGGCTCCGTGCCCAGTTCCGGTACTTCCGCGCCCAGCGGCGCTACCGGCGGCAGCGGCGCCACCAACGCCCCCTCCGGCACCCAGGGCACCCGTCCCAGCGGCGGGCAGACCAGCCCCAGCGGCTCCACCGGCGGCTCTGACGGCACCGGAAGCTCCGGCGCCGGAGAAGACGGCGGCCAGGACGCTTCCGGCGGCGCAGGTTCCGGGGAGAGCGGCGGCGCCAATCAGAACGGCAGCCGGATCCGGCGGATCCAGGCCCGGTGAAAAAACGCGTCGGCTGGGCATTCGCCCGGCAATGGCGCGGCAAAGCAAACAGCCATACCCGGAAATCTATTCGGGTATGGCTGTGTTTTATGCGTTGATCGGCTTTCCACCGGAAGGAAAGAAAGCGCCCGCAGTCCCGGCAGCAGGGGAAAAGGCCCAGTGGACTCACTTTTCCAGGGGGAACAGCAGCGTCAGGGAGAATAGATCGTCCTTCACCTTCACCCGCAGGTCCCCGCCGTACTTTTTGGTCAGCATTCGGATGCTCTTCATGCCGTAGCCATGCTCCAGCTTGTCGGCCTTACTGGTGACGGGCAGACCGTCCTGAAATTCCAGGCGGCCGGAAAAATAGTTCTCCTCGGAGATCAGCAGCATCTCTCCCACCGGCTTGACCACCAGGGTGATCACCCGGTACTCCGGGTCCTCCACCTTCCGCACCGCCTCCACCGCGTTGGAGATGATGTTGCCCAGAAGGGAATAGAGGTCCGCCGGCGTGATGAACAGGAGCCTGCTCCCCTCCGCCATGCAGGTGAAGCGGATGCCGTTCTTGGCGCAGAACAGGCTCTTTTCCGTGAGGATGGTATCCAGCGGCTCGCAGTCGGTGGACACCCGGCTGTCATAAATGGAAATGGCGTTCTCGATCTCTTCCAGCTCCTCCCGGGAGACCTCCCCCTCCGAATTGCGAAGGGCCTGGAGCCGGAACCGCAGATCGTGGCACTTGATGTTGATCAGGCCGATATTCTCCTTGGAAAGCTCATACTGCTTCCGGTCCTGCTCCCAGAGCTGCCGCAGCACCGCCAGATCCTGCCGCAGGCCCTCGGTCTGGAGCATACCGGACTGAAGGCACAAAATGAAAATACAGCAGACGCAGGAGAATAGGCAGATGATCATCGTCAGCGCGTCGCTCTGCCCGGCGTAAACATTGGTCCAGGAGCAAAGCACCACCGTCACCGTCATGGTAATGCCGGACAGGGCGTATACCTTGAGATTGCGCAGGGCCGCCGCGTCCTGCCGGAGCATGGGGCGGGTGAAGATCAGGTAGACCGCCGATGCCACCACAGCGAAGATCCCGTTCCAGCAGAGCAGATAGGCAAGCGGTGGGCCGATCCGGTCCCCCAGACGCCAGACAGCGCCGGTCAGCTCGAAGATGCTGTAAATCCGGTAGGCCAGATTCTGGGTCGCGTAGGCGGCGATGCCGTAAAACAGGAGGGTGGCAAAGCTTGCCTGGAAGCAGAGCTTCAGGACGCCCACCGTCAGGAAAAACAGCGCCAGGTATACCGTCGTGATCACCACCCCGTCCGGCCCAGAATGCCATGTGAGGGCCCGGGCGGCCAGCCACAGCGCCGCGGCGCAGACCAGGGCGCTACTTAGGAGCCGCGGGAGCAGAAAGCGCCGGACCTTCAGACGGCAGCAAAACATCCCCTCGGCCAGCGCCAGCTGAAAAAGATAGGGTGGGAGAATATACAAAAACCAGGTCAGCGGGTTTGAATAGTCCATATCGGTCCTCTACTTTGTTTCCGCGCCGTCCGCGTAAATTTCCATCAGCCGGTGCATGAATTCCTTCCGGCGGGGATGGCTGATCCGGAGCTGATGGCCGCCAATATAAAGGTCGTAGCCCTTTACCGATTCAATATAGCGGGCATTGACGATATAGCAGCTGTTGCAGCGCAGGAAGCCCCAGCCCTCCAGCTTTTCCTCCACGCTGGAAAGGCTTCCCCGGGCCTCCATCGCCCCATCCACAAGCTGGAATCGCAGCCGATGGCCGGTGACCTCCACAAATACGATCTTATCGCCGGGAATGCGGTAGAAGCCCCCATCAAAGGGGACCTGGAGCATCCGGACCTGATTGGCCCTAGCCACGTTGACCGCCCGCTGGATCTTCATTTTGAACTCGGCGTAGGAAACGGGCTTGACCAGAAAATCCAGGGCGTTGACCGCGTACCCCTCCTGGGCAAACTGGACCATTTTCGTGACAAAGACCAGCACCACGGCGCTGTCCTGCTTCCGCAGCTGCCGGGCGGCCTCCATTCCGTCGATGGTGGGCAGCTCGATGTCCAGGAAAATGATCTCGGGATGTTCCCGGGTATGGTTTTTCAGATAGACCTCGGCATCCCGGTAATGGACGGTCTCAAACGCCGTCTGCGTCTCCTCGCCCAGGCGGCCCAGGTGCTTTTTCAGCTGCGCCGCCGCCTGCGGATCGTCTTCAATGATAACCACCTTCATCGCGCAATCCCCCTTTTTAATTGTAACATTTCTCCCAAAACGCTTCAAGTAAAAAATGAAAATCCGGCCTAATCTTGCATTTTTCCGGCTTAAAATTACAGCGTTTCCGGAAAAGCGCGATTCTGTCCGGGGCAGTCTTGGCGGAGGATGCCGAAAAAGCTGCCGGGACGCTTCACAAGCCCCGGCATTTTGCGTCCATGGGCAGTTTTTTCTGGAAAGGGGGTTGCCCCGGGGCGAAGGATATGGTATCTTATGGATAGAACATACTGGAGGAGATTGCTATGGATGACCGGCCCTATGTCCCTTGGAAGCTGATGAATGACTTCATGGTAGATGTGTTCCAAGCCTATGGCGTTCCCGCGGCGGACGCTGCCATCTGCGCCGACGTGCTGCTGGAGTCCGACCGCCGGGGCATTGAAAGCCACGGCTGCAACCGGTTCAAGCCCATCTACCTGGATCGGATCAAGAACGGCACATTGCTGCCGGTGACGAAAATCGACATTTTGAAGGAGACCCCCACCACGGTGGTCATGGACGCCAACAACGGCATGGGCATGGTGGCCAGTCATAAAATGATGGAGCTGCTCATAGAGAAGGCCCGGGTGTATGGCATGGCGGGGGGCGCCATTTTCAACTCCACCCACTATGGCATCGCGGGCTACTGGACCGGCATGGCGGAGAAGGCGGGGATGATCGGGATCTCGGGCACCAACGCTCGGCCCTCCGTGGCCCCTACCTTCGGGGTGGAGCCCATGATGGGCACCAATCCGCTGACCTTCACCATGCCTACGGACGAGGCGTTTCCGTTTAATTTTGATTGCGCCACCTCCACCATCCAGAACGGGAAGATCGAATACTACGAACGGGAGGGCCAGCCCACCCCCGCCGGCCTGGTGGTGACCCGGGAGGGCGGCACCATGACGGACTCGGGAGAGATTTTGCGCAAAATGCGGGCAGGGGAGTGTGCCCTCCTGCCCCTGGGCGGCATGGGGGAGGAGACCGGCGGCTACAAGGGCTACGGCTTCGCCGCCATTGTGGAGATCCTCTCCGCCGCCCTGACCGGGGGACCCTACATGAAGGCTCTAAGCGGCAAGGACGAGGCGGGGAACCGTGCCATGTATCGGCTGGGCCACTTCTTCTTTGTCATCAATCCGGCGTTTTTCATGGGCCTGGACACCTTCCGGCACACCGCCGGCGGCATCTGCCGGGACCTGCGGGCCTCCCAAAAGGCGCCCGGGGCGGAGCGGATCTATACCGCCGGGGAAAAGGAATACCTGGCCTGGCAGGAGCGGAAGGATCTGGGCGTCCCCGTGGGGGAGGCCATCCAAAAGGAGCTAGTGCAGCTGCGGGACGAGTGCGGCCTGCCCTACCGGTTCCCGTTCGAGGAATAAAGCGGAAGGCGCCGCTGGGAACCCCCGCCTGGCGCCTTGGTAGAAGCGATGAAAGAAAAAGACGACAAAAAGTCCTCCGCCGCGTTTCCAGCAGCGGAGGGCCATTTCTACTCCATTTCCGTTTCCCGCTCCGGCAGAAGAGGCGCGCTTCCAGCGCAACCGCCTGCTTTCCGCTGGGCGGCCCACTGCCGGTAGGTCGCGGCAATGATCCCGGCGGAGATCACCGCCGTCAGAATGTCGGACACCGGCATGGAATACAGCACCCCGTCCAGGCCGAAAAACGGCGGCAGGAGCAGGGCAAAGCCGACGCCAAACACGAACTCACGGATCATGGAGAGCATGGTGGAGGCGGCCGCCTTTCCCATGGCCTGGAGGAAAATAAAGGTCGCTTTATTCACGCAGGCAAAGACGATCATGCAAAGATAGACCCGGAACGCCTTGACAGCGAACTGCGTGTAATAGACGCTCTCGTTCGCCGAGCCGAAAATGCCGGTCAGCTGCCGCGGAAGCAGCTCCACCACCAGCAGGGCTGCCAGACCAACCGTCGCTTCGCAGGTGAGCAGCAGCGAGAACAGCCCCTGGACCCGGTCTGGCCGCCGGGCGCCCATATTGTACCCCACCACGGGGATACATCCCGCCGCCATGCCAATGACGATGGAAATCACAATCTGAAACACCTTCATCACGATCCCGACCACCGCCATGGGGATCTGAGCATAGAGCGCCTGCCCGAAAATGGGGTCCAGCGCGCCATATTTCCGGATCATGTTGTTGACCGCCGCCATGGAGGCGACCAGGGAGATCTGAGAAAGAAAGCTGCAAATCCCCAGGGACAATGTGCGCCCCGCGATTTTCGGATCCCAGGTAAAATCCTGCTTTGACAGCTTGATGGACTTGCAGCGCGGCAGATACCACAGCGAGAGCAGCGCCGTGGCGATCTGACCGATGACCGTTGCCACTGCGGCGCCCATCATGCCCCAGTGGAAGCAGAAAATAAAAAGCGGATCGAGGACGATGTTCAGCGCGGCGCCCAGCAGCGTGGCGGCCATCGCGAACTTTGGACTCCCATCCGCACGGATGACTGGATTCAGCGCCTGGCCGAACATATAAAACGGGATCCCCAAGGTGATATAGAAGAAATATTCCTTGGAGAGGGCAAAGGTGGCCTCGTTGACGGTCCCGCCGAAGACCGTGATGATCGGCGTGGAAAAAGCCAGATACACGGCGCAGAGGAGAAGGCCGCTGACGACCGTCATCCAGAGCGAAAGGCCGATGCTGTTTCCGGCCGCCTGTTTGTCTCCCTGACCCAGGCTCAGACTGACGAAGGCACAGCAGCCGTCCCCAATCATGACGGCGATGGCCAGCGCGATCACCGTCAAAGGGAAGACCACGGTGTTGGCGGCGTTGCCGTAGGAGCCGAGATAGCTGGCGTTGGCGATAAAGATCTGGTCAACGATGTTGTAAAGCGCACCCACAAGCAGGGAGATGATACAGGGTACCGCGTATCGGCCCATGAGTTTGCCCAGCTTTTCCGTAGCCAGCGCGGATTGATTTTGTTCCATCATGATACCTCCTTCAAAACGTGAAAACGGCGCAAGTCCCAAGGTTGGACTTACGCCGTTTCAGCTACACACAGTTGCTATTATAGCAGAGAATCCTTTTTTTCGCAAAGGCAATTCTGCACAAAATGAACGGAAAAATTACCCGTCTCCATCCGCCAGGATGCTCTGTGCAGGCGCTACTGCCCACCTCCCGCACCAAAAAAGACCGACCGTTGCACAAAGCGTCCTATTACCTGTAATGATTCTTGAAAAGGCAATTAAAGTATGATATCATAGGGAAAAAGGAGGGATTGGCGCGTTGGCAGGGCAGGGCGCGTCAAAAGGTATTTTCATCACCACATCCCAGTTTTCCAAGGAAGCCATCGCTTTTGCGGCAAAGCAGCTCCATAGTAAAATCGTCCTCGTCAATGGGAAACAGTTGGCCAAGCTGATGATCGATTACGACCTTGGAGTTTCAACGGTGGCTGTTTATAAGGTCAAACGTATTGATTCGGATTTCTTTAGCGAGGATGTCTGACGGGCGAGTGTGCAGCAGATGAGATCAGCCGGGAAGATTACGACAACTGGCGCTATCATTATCCCAAATACGACGATACCGAAATACGGGCAAGCGTCCCGCCAAAAGAGCTAAGCGATACTTTGGTTGAGGCTTTCAAGGACAAACTGAATGACAAATGAAAAAGAGCTATCAGACATCAAAAATCTGATAGCTCTTTACTTATGCAATAATCCGAATAATGTTGCCATTTTGTTG
>CANQQU010000028.1 GCA_947626085.1 uncultured Oscillospiraceae bacterium | reverse complement strand
CCTGGTAGACGGCGGCGTTCTCGGCGATCAGGCCGGAAAGGCCGCTGTGGGCCTCCAAAATTCGGACAAAGCCCTTCATATCCAGCAGTTTTTTCAGCCGGCCCCGGCGCACGTCGGGAATGGCGGCGTCGGCACGGCTCCGGCTCTCGATGGCGCGAAGCTCCGGGTCCTCTGTATAGGGAAATTCCACCAATTTCCCGCCGTACGCGGCCAGGAGCTCGATGAGCTCCGCCCGCATGGGGCTCTGAAAACCGGAGCTCCAGTTGTCCCCATGCACCACGATGTCCGGATGTAACTGCTCGATGACGCCCTTATAGCTCAGCGTCTCCTGGCAGACGACCCGCTCCACGCCCTTTAAGTTTTCAAACAGGGCCTTGCGCTCACTGAACGGCAGCAGCGGGTACCGCTTAAAGCTGGCCACCGCCCGGTCGGCCAGCACGCCCACCGTGACACGGCCTAGGGCGGCTGCTTTGTTCAGAATCGCCAGGTGCCCGCTGTGGAGAATGTCCGTGGAAAAGGATATGTAGATGGATGGTTGTTTTGTCATTTTTTGCTCCTTGTTAACTGTTTTCCTCTTTTGGATTCTGCTTGCTTTTTTTAAGCTTTCTAATCGCGGATCGAAGTGCCTCTACAAAATATGGATTTTTGATCAAAAACAGGGCCAGAAAATAGCATCCAATCGAAAGAATGATTACGATACCCATTCTAAGTACATAATGAACATGTATCTTTCTGCCTAATACCGCGATCAAAGGTATCGGAAGCGCAGCGATCCAGTATTGGTAGTAATATCGAAAGATCCCCCGCATATCAAAAAACTTTGAGGCATTGAAAAAGCTGACGAATGCCACAACCGTTTCCGCGATGACCGTCGCGACAGCGGCTCCGTTTTCGGCAAAGCGCGGCATCAACAGGAAATTCCCCGCAAAGTTGGAAACCGCGCCAATGAGCGTAGCTTTTAAGATCAGCTTCTCCTTGCCCATTGGGATAAACGCATACTGATTTGTTGCCACGCTGAATGGAATCACAAGAACAATCGGCGTCAGGATTCGCATTGTAACCGCAGCGGAAGAAAATTCCCGGCCACTGAAAAGCAGTATGATCTCCTCGCTCAGCATGTAGAGCCCTATAGCGGCCGGGACGGACAGCATAAACGAATAATTGTACGATTTGGCTACCAAAGAGCCTACCGCTGTTTGATTTTGCTTTTCCGCAAAGTAGGACAGACGCGGAATCATTACTACGCCGACAACATTAATCAATGTTATGACCAATTTATTTACTTTTACGGCGGCAGTATATCGCCCAACAACGGCGTCCCCCTGTATAAAGCCCAGCATCGTGCTGTCTAGAACTGTGTAAAGCTCGATCGAAACGGCCATTGCGAACAGCCAAAGAAGGGGCTTGAAATGCTTTTTGATCTCATAATCGCCATACCAGCGAAATTGGAGATATTTTCTGGCATTGGCAAAATTCAAAATGTAGGAACCATATGACGACATCAGGGTAATTATGGCGTAGGGAATCACATCATCCCTGTTCTTTACAAACAGGAATAGCGCGACCAGCGCGCCAACCTGGAACAGCATAGAGCGTATCGCAATATACTTGTACTCTTCCAATCCCTGGTAGAGCCATTCCAATCCGAGCCCCTGCAGCAGAATCGCAAGGCTGCTGACAAGCAGAAGCGCATCGTATTCCCGCAGTTTTGGTACAAACGCGATGGCGGCAAACAGGAAAATATACGCGATACCTGTGGTCACGCCATTGATCATCAGCATTTCCTGGACAAATTTGCTGAGTTCCTCTTTGTTATCCCTCCTTTTCGCCGCTTCCCGCGTTCCATAATAATTCATGCCCATCAGCGCAAACATAGAAAAATAGGAAACAACCGATCTGGCAAAATTGACTTGCCCGACCCCCTCGGCGCCCAAAATTCTGGCCGAGTAGGTAAAGGTTATAATTGGGAAAATCAAACTGGAGAAGGTCTTCAGGAAATTGAAAATATAGTTTTTTAAAAGTGACTTTGGTTTCTCCTGCATATGAAATGACTTCCTGTTTTACTTTGAGATTGCTCGCCGCCAGGTTACCTTCCATTGCCGGCGGAAACAACCCTTCTTGGTCCCCAACGAAATACTACCCGGCGCCCGCGGTGATCGCAGACGATATCCTCTGACTGCTGTTTGACAATCTTGTACGACTTATACGCAGTTAGAATAACGCAGAAAATAAGAGGGGATGTATAGACCTCTGTCTGGTAAAGCATCAAAATAACGAATACGGAAAAAGACAAAAATTGGACGACGAGTTTATCACGATTCTTCATAAGGCTGTGCATAGTAACAAAAATCATCGCAAGGAACGAAATACAGTTAAATATTCCTCCCTGAAAAGCTGTCTGCAAATACATGTTATGCGCATGATCCAGCCCCAATATGGGGAAAACAACTTCATCGGTTTCGCGACCGATGCCCCAAAGCGGGTGTGACAGAATACTCTGGATCGCGCGGTCCCATATCTTCGTTCTGCCGGTAAATGTGAGATCCTTATGCAGAATATCTACCACGATCGGTTCCAAAACCTTTTGCATCCGAAAAATGATGATTGCCAGGAAGAATATAACGGCAATGATCGCATATGTACGTATATTAAAAATCCTAGCGTTGGAGAATAGCCAAGGGAAGAGAACGAAAACCATCATCAGGAACATTGCGACCCTGCCGTTTCCTTGTTGGCATATACAGACAGAAGCGACACACATCGCTAACAAAACCCAGTTTCGCAATGTCGGCGTTGCTTTCCCGGTGCTGTAATAGGTCCGGAGCATAGAAAGTACTATAGCAAAAAGGAAATAGGAAATATGGCTATTGTCGTACCCCAGCAGCCACGAATTGCCGCTCTTCCATAAATAATGCACTACCACAAACATCCCATTAGGGTACAGGAGTATCGAAAGCAGATTCGCGAAAATCATGATCTCCATAACCGGAAGTAGGGAGTCAACGCAAAACAAAACACCACGGTCCAACAGCAAATCAACCAGCAGCAACAACGCCACCGTTTTGCTTATATATACGAATGCCGAGAAAAAGGCGCCCTGATTGATCATGGTTGAGATCATCAGCGTCGCGGAATAGAAAAAAGCTGCGATCAGAAAAGCATGTATCTTCTGCCGTTTGATGAAAAACAGAAAAAGGATGATTAACGCGGACATAATTTGCAAAATATCATACAAATTGTCCGCAAATGGAAAAAGATATTCTATGCTCTCCGGTTTCAACAACGGAAAGAACAAAAGCATGTATGCGAATTTCTGCAAGCCTTGATATTTGGTCACGGTGGTCACCTCATGCAGAACAGATAAGCGCCAATATCTTATTACAAGTTGCGCGGTCGCCCTCATAGAGGACAGAATGACAGTCTTCGTTGACGCCCAGCTTTTCCAGGTCGTAAAACTCTCTTCTGCCGTACTCCAAGTCCTCAACGGAGATCAGTTTACAGCTCGCAAACGCCATCACATCCAAAAAACCGCTGCGCAGGCCGACCACGGTCCCGCCGAATTCAATCAGCCGAAACGCTTCATTCAAATCGCAGATCAGCGCGGGGGTCCCAGCTACAGGCATTTGCTCACTATTGGCCGTTAAGGTAACAACCGCGAAGCCCCGCCGCGCAAGCGCCTGCGTAAGCGTTTGAAAAAGCCCCGCCGCATCCAGCCGCAGCGTTTTCGCGAATGGATGCAGAAAAACGGTCTTACCTTTTTTAAGCCCATATTGTTCAACAAATCGACCGATATCTACATCCGGAATTTGCGGGCGCTCCGGAATGGCGTCGGGCCCGATCTGATAAAGCAGCGTCTTAAAATAGTACGCTATGGAAAAATTCTCGGTATCCCACATCAGCCGTTGACTTATGTTGCAGTTGTAGTTAATAAACGTGATCCTGTCCCGATGAGAAAACGCGATATAATTCTGCCCGATCAGAGACCGAGAAAAGTATCGCAGCGCTTTGTGTTCCCAACTTTTCAGATAGATCGCGTCGTCCGCCACCCCTTTGTACATCTGATAGACCTGGCGCACAAAAGGCGGGCAGCCCACCAGCGTCACATGCGTATAGCCTTTCTGGCGCTTATATTCCCTCAAATAAGACAGCGCGCAAATGTTATCTCCCATTCCCTGTGCCATAACTAGATAATGTGTGCTGCCCCGCCTTTTCATTAGCCTAAAGTAAAGAATTCCTCCCAGGAAGGCAGCCGGGAGCACGATCATGTTATTCTTCCAAGGCCAATGGGGCCCCACATACTTCCGATAGTCACTCATATATTCACCTTTTTATGGCGCCGCCGCGGCTTCCAACGCGGCTTCTTCATCGATAACAGCTTTGAGCGCGAGCTTTGAATCCCGCTGCTTCGCGATGGCGACAGCCATCCTTAGGCCGGACGGCTTATCGTCATTGATCAGGATCCTCTCCCCGTACGGTATGTTAAAAAGGATCGCGTTATATCGCACACCATGTTCCTGAAGGAACGCTTCCGTTTGCTCGCGGAATTCTTCGGGGCGTGAGGTCAGAATGATCACCATGTCTTTTTCGGGGATGCTTGCCAAAAATTCTTGGGCCCCCTCCAAAAAGCTGTCCGCGCCATCCAGCTTATACCCATTGTGCTTCACAATCGTTCCATCCAGATCCAAGATCCAGGTGTGTTCCAGCGGAGAGAGCGGCAGCTCCAATGGTTCTTTTCCCAAACGCATTTTTATTCCTTCCGAAGTTTTTCTCCGATGGCGCCCCCGGGGTGGTTTTCCTTGAACTGTTCCAGAGTTACGTCCATCCGTTCAGCCAGATTCAACGCCAGCCCCTGCAGCACGATCAGATTTACAGTAGTGGAATTGTTCGGTACAATGTTCCAGGCGTCCCCCTCATGCTCCAGATCCAGGATCAGATGCTTGGGGATCTCATGGGTCAAAACGCTGTCAGAGTTGAAGGAAAGCAGCCACAGGTCCACATTGCGACGCTTCAACAGCTTCGTTAAGTAAACGGATTCTACTGTTTCCCCGCTTTTCGTCAGGATGATCACCAAATCCCCGGCTTTCACCATCCCCAGATCCCCGTGAACAGCGGTGTTGGTATTCATGAAGCACGCTTCTAGTCCCAGTGAGTTCATGGTGCCTACAAACTTATCACAGACCGGTACATTCTTGCCCAACCCGCTGACAATGATCTTATGTCCGCTTTTCAGCGCCTGCTCACATTCGTTCAGGAGCTGTTCAAACACCGCAACATCCATAGAAGCCACGGCGTGCTGGATCGTATCTGTCACGTTCTTAAAATATCTCTTCATTCAGAGCCTCCTCCAAGTAATAAAGCCCATTGTAAAATGCCCCGCAGATAGAATCGTAATCTTGCCAGGCGTAGGTCGTCAGCGATAGCCATATGATCGCGTGCAGCAAATGAATCTGCGCCGGCGTCACTTCATCCCGCAGCAATTCGAAAAACTCGGGATCCAGCGCTTCCCACCCGTTTGAGGCAATTCGCAGCGTGACGCCCGTTTGCCCGATCTCCAGCCGGAACCGTTTGCGGTTAAACTGATCGTAGTTACCAACAATAGAGTAATACAGCTTGGCCCAATCGTAGGCCGGGTCGCCATAGAGTTCTGTGTTTCCAAAATACCCGCGCGGATCGATGAGGACCGGCGTACCGTCTTCCCGCAGCATCATGTTGGAAAAGGTGCAGTCTCCGTGAATCAGCTTGAATTGACGGGGAAAATACTTGGCGACGCGCTGTTCCAGCACCTCCCGGCAGAAAAATACGTTCCGGCATTTGCGCCCGTTCACCGTTACAAATTCATCCTTCGCGAAGGGCACCAGCTCGCGGACCTTCTCCAGCCTTTGAAAAGTCTTCCCGATATATGCCTCATTGAAACTGGCCCAGTCTGGAGCGGTTTGCTCCAAAGATTGCACGGATTTCAGGCATCTTATAATCTGCTGTAAAAGTTGATATTTCTCATTATGTGTAAGCGCGTCATATTCATAGATGGCATTTCCCTTGATGAACTCCATTTTCAAGGGCTCATAGGAAAGGATATTAGGTATATTGGCAAAATGCTGATCCTGCACCCGCTTATACCAAGCTTCCTCCCGCTTTGCTAACGCCATACCCTGCTCATCAATAGGTTCCTTCACAAAATACCCGTTTTCTATGTAAGTTCTGTTGAAGGGTCTGCACCGGGAAGATTCCAGTTTCTCATATTCAGACAGCAGCCCATATTCTTTTACCCGATACAGCGGGAGGCTCTGGAAGGCCAGGCCTGTTTTTGACAGCCAGCGGACCAGTTCTCCCTCTGCTGGCACCTCGCTCAAAACGGACTTATCATGAAAGGAAAACAGTCCCGCCACCCCAAAGGCGTCTGAACGTTCCTCGGCAAAAGCGCCGTTTTCATATTTCCAACGGCAGGGAAAATCCTTCGCGATTCCAATATAGTTTCCCAGCTTTTCAGGCATGCTGAACTCTTTCGGAAGGATCAGATCCGACCAGATAAGCATGAAAGGCTCATTTTCCGGAAGCTTATCCAAGGCTTGACGCAGCCCTGCGCAGGTGCCGCTATAGCCGGTAGCGCGCACCATCTGGTAATCTACCGTTGCAAACGCGGCCAGATACCGTTCCAAGACATCATATTTGTAATCCCCGATAATGATAAATTTACTGGCTGGGTATTTTCGGAAAAGATGAAACAGCATTGGAAGGTTATCAATAGGAACGAGCGCTTTCGGTTTATTCGCTGTTAAATGGCCAAGCCGCGTGCCTTTCCCGCCCGCTTGGACAATGATATTCTCAATTCCCTTGAATTCCATATTCCCCCTCCTTTTGCCAAGTTTCCTAATTTGATTCAAGCTCATGATAATGAGCAACCTACAAAAGCAATTATGAATCCATAATCGCCTCAATGGCGTGCTGATTGCGTTCAGACTCAGGCGGTGGCGTCATATAATCGCCGTAGAGCTGCGTTAAGTATGTCCTGTAATCTTGCGGGCCGCGCCATTTCTGTCCCTCAAACTCATAAAACGAGCCGTCGCCAAAAACCTCTCTACGAAACATTTCCTTAAACTTATACCCACTCATGGCGTTCGCATAGTAGTTCGATGTTTGAGTAGGATACTTCCGAAGTGCCTTGTCCAGCTTTTTTATTTCACGATCAAGTTTGAATATCTTTTCAACAGGAAAGATTTGTCCGACCTTTATTAACGCACGTTCAATGAAGGGTCTACCTTTCCTTTTTATATCGACATAATGGCTAAAGCAGGAAAACTTATATGTCAAACGCCGCCACAGAATATAATACTTTCTGAACATACGCATTAGAGTGCCATTGGGCATACCGTCCAACGGAAAAACATCAATCCACACGGATGAAATTTCCTTAATCTGAGCGAATGTTCTCAATACTTTTATTTTTCTGTCTTCAATATGGAAGTAATATCGATAATTCAGATTGTTTTGATCAATAAAATAGTTATGCGCCTCAAACGGAACCTGACCGTCCGCGCACAATTTCAGCAATTTATCGTAATCTTCTCGTAGCAGGCCAAAATCCATGTCATCATCCCAAGGAATAAACCCCTTGTGTCGAACAGCGCCCAGAAATGTACCCCCCAGCATAAAGTACCGAAGATCATGCTCATCACAGACCGCCACAAATTTCTTGGCGATCTCAAGCTCCGTCAGCTGCAAGTTCCGGCGGTCCGAATCCATATTGTCCATTAACTACTCCTCCTGGTTATTGGCTTGCTCTTCTTCTCTGATAATCTGGAATGTGTGCTTCACCATGCGTTCTTCCTCCGGGACGGGTTTCATATAGTTTCCATACATCTGCGTCAACACCTTAGAATACTCCTTCGGGCACCAGTAAAATCGACCTTCAAAGGGCATTTTAATCCTCTCTACGAACCATTCCTGTGGGTATACTTCTTTAAAAAAGTAGGGGGTATACGCCAAAAACAGCCTTTTCGCACTTGCGGAGTAATGACTTTTTAGAAACCGCTCCTGCCGTTCGATAAGTTTTCTTGTGTCAAGTTTTTTAGCGATCCCCAATCGACAGCCGATCCAGATCATAACTTTCTGGAATGTACCACGATCTTTGCGCTGCAGGTTTACATGAGTATCGAAACAGGAGTAGTAATAAAACAGCCTGATTACGAGAAATCTAAACTGATAGATCCATGCCAACATCTTGTTAGTCGGTAACGTGTCCAAGGGATAAATATCAATCCACGCATTTTCGAAAACCTCTTTCTGGTAGGAAGTATTCAAAATCCGCACCTTTTTGTTTATCACACGGGTGTATGTACAATCAAATTCAGCATCCGTACTGTAGTGCTTTAACTCAAGGCTTCCTTCAAAACCTTCTGCTTTCGCCGCAGATAGGAACCTCTCATATTCGTCCCTGCGCATGACGATGTCTATATCATCGTCCCAAGGAATGAAGCCCTTGTGCCGCACCGCACCCAGCAACGTCCCTGACGCCAAAAAATACACCAAACCGTGAGCATCGCAAAAATCTGCAACACAGTTAAGGATTTCAAGCTCCGCCTCCTGCATTTCCCGCAAACTTTCATTGGGCCCTTTTTGATCGGTCAAAGTATTGTATCGGTGAAAATCCGGCTGTGCAATTCCATTATTCATCTTTATATTTTCTCCACTTTGCGGCATGCCTTACAATAGTTTCCACATCAGCATACTTCGGTTCCCAGCCCAGCACACGCTTCGCCTTCTCGCTGCTACCCACCAGCGCCGCCGGGTCGCCGGGCCGGCGGTCCGTCAGGGTGACCTTAAAGTCCTTCCCCGTCACCCGCCGCACCGCGTCGATGACCTCCAGAACAGAAGTTCCTTTCTCATTTCCAAGGTTGAAGCAATCGCTTTCCCCGCCGTTTTGAAGATACTTCAGCGCCCGGATGTGGGCGTCGGCAAGATCCGTCACATGGATGTAGTCCCGCACGCAGCTGCCGTCCCGGGTGGGGTAGTCCGTGCCAAAAACCTTGATGTCCGGCCGTTTCCCGCTGGCCGCGTCCAGCACCAGGGGAATCAAATGCGTCTCCGGGTCATGATCCTCTCCAATCTCCCCCTCCGGGTCCGCGCCGGCAGCGTTGAAATAGCGCAGCACCGCGTATTTCAGGCCGTAGGCGGCGCCGTAGTCCTTCAAGATCCGCTCGATCATCAGCTTGGAGGCGCCGTAGGGGTTGATGGGCCTTTGGGGCATATCCTCGGTAATGGGCACCCGCTCCGGCTCGCCGTAAGTGGCGCAGGTAGAGGAAAAAATGATCTTGTCGCAGCCGTGGGTCCGCATGGCGCGCAGCAAATTTAAGGTATTGGCCACGTTGTTAAAGTAATATTTTTCTGGGTCAAGGACTGACTCGCCAACATAAGCATAGGCAGCGAAATGCATCACGGCCTCGATGGGGTACTTTTCAAATACGCCGTTTATCTCGTTGGGATTTTTGAGGTCGCCCAATATGAAGCTTCCCCACTTCACCGCCTCCCGGTGGCCATAGACGAGATTATCGAATATCACCGTCTCGTAGCCCCGGCGGGATAGCTCCTTGTTGATATGGGAGCCGATATAGCCGGCTCCACCGCAGACCAATATTGCCATTTTTCGTGCCTTTCTATCGTTTAGATTGCCCCTTTGCGGCCGAACACCACCGCTATCGTCTCGAAAAGAATTCGGGTGTCCAGCCAGAGACTTCTGTGGTCGATGTAGTACTCGTTCATCTCGATGCGCTCTGAAAAACTGGTATCGCTTCTTCCATGGACCTGCCAGTAACCGGTGATTCCGGGGCGAACAGACATCACCTTTTGCAAATGGGTCCCATAGGCTTCATCCTCAACCAACAGAGGCGGACGTGGCCCAACCAAAGACATGTCGCCCACTAACACATTCCAAAGCTGGGGGAGTTCATCGATACTCGTTTTACGGATAAACCTTCCGACCTTCGTAATACGGGGATCATTTCGCAGCTTGAAGTTTTCATGGAATTCCTTCTTTTCTTCATCGGAGAGCTGCGCAAGCATTTCTTCCGCGTTCTGGTACATGCTGCGAAACTTGACCATCTGAAAAGTCTGGCAGCCCTTGCCGATCCGGGGCTGAAAGAAAAAAGGAGAACCGCCATCCTCCAAAACAATCGATGCCATAACAATAAGCAAAAACGGGCTGATCAAAATTAATCCCAAAAGTGAAAGAATAATGTCAAATGTACGTTTTAGTAAGATGTACGCGGTTTTCCTATTCTCAGAAAGAGATAGGGGCTGCTCAGCTACGATTTGCTCCAAGTTGATCTCTCCTTATGCCATAAGGCGGTGATAATATTCGATGACCCGGGTCAGGCCCTCGTGGACCGGGACCTGGGGCTTCCAGCCGAGGAGCTCCCACGCCCTCGTGATGTCCGGTCGTCTCTGCTTGGGGTCGTCCTTGGGAAGGGGGAGGTGGACGATCTTCGAGGCGCTGCCGATCTGGGCTTTCACCTGCTCGGCCATCTCGTTGATGGTGAATTCCTCCGGGTTCCCCAGATTTACAGGGCCCGTGACCTCATCAGGCGACGCCATCATTCGGACGATCCCCTCGATCAAATCGTCCACATAGCAGAAGCTCCGAGTCTGATTCCCGTCCCCGTATACCGTGATGTCCTCGCCCCGCAGCGCCTGATTCACAAAATTGCTGATGACCCGTCCATCCGCCGGGTTCATTTTGGGGCCGAAGGTGTTGAAAATGCGGATCACCTTGATTTTCGTCCCGTACATCCGGTGATAGTCGAAGCACAGCGTCTCCGCCGCCCGCTTCCCCTCGTCGTAGCAGCTGCGGATGCCGTCCGGATTCACGTTGCCCCAGTAGTCCTCCCGCTGGGGATGCTGGAGGGCGTCGCCATAGACCTCGCTGGTCGAAAACTGCAAAAGGGTGGCGTCATATTTTTTTGCCAGCTCCAGCATATTCAGAATGCCCAGCACGCTGGTCTTCATGGTATGTACCGGGTCCGCCTGGTAGGCCGGCGGGCTGGCCGGGCAGGCGGCGTTGTAGATCTGGTCCACTTCCAGGTCGATGGGCTCCACAATGTCGTGCCGGATGAAGGTGAAATTGGGCCTGTCCATCAGCTCCGCGATATTCTCCATCCGCCCCGTCTGGAGGTTGTCCAGGCAGTAGATGTGATCCTGGCTGTTTTTGACCAGCCGCGCGCACAGGTTGGAGCCTAAGAATCCGGCCCCGCCGGTGACAAGAATATTCATTCTTTAGTTCCTCCCAAAGAGATCTCTGGTATAGACCTTCTCCCGTACCGGCTCCAGCTGCTCTTCCCAGCGGTTGGTGATGATGACGCTGCTGCCCGCGCAGAACCGGTCAAAATCGCCCTCCACCGGATAGCCCAGATAACTGCCCGACACCGTAGGCTCGTAGATCCAGACCTGGACCCCCTTGGCCTTGAGAAGCTCCATCACCCCGATGATCGCGCTCTCCCGGAAGTTGTCCGACCCGGCTTTCATGGCCAGCCGGTAGACCCCCACGGTGGCGCCTCCTACAGCCAAGAGCTTTTCCAAAATCCGCTCCGCGATATGCTCCTTGCGGACGTCGTTGGATTCCACCACCGCCTGGATCATCCTCTGAGGGACGCCGGAAAAGTCCGCCAGAAGCTGCTTGGTATCCTTCGGCAGGCAGTAGCCCCCATAGCCGAAGGAGGGGTTGTTGTAATGGGTCCCCACCCGAGGATCCAGGCAGACGCCGTCGATAATGGAGCGGGCGTCCAGACCGTTCAGCTCGGCGTAGGAATCCAGCTCGTTGAAAAAGCTCACCCGCAGGGCAAGGTAGGTATTGGCGAACAGCTTCACCGCCTCCGCCTCGGTATAGCCCATGAACAGGGTGTCGATGTGCTCCTTCACCGCTCCCTCGGCAAGGAGGCCGGCAAAGGTATGGGCCGCCTCCACCAATTCGGGGTTTTTCAGATCCGTACCGACAACAATTCGGGAGGGATAGAGGTTATCGTACAGGGCTTTGGACTCCCGGAGAAATTCCGGGCTGAACAGGATCCGCTGAATGCCCAGCTTCTCCCGGATGGATTTGGTATAACCCACCGGAATGGTGCTTTTGATCACGATCACCGCCTCGGGGGCGTACTCCTTCGCCAGGCGGAGCACATTCTCCACGGCGGAGGTGTCAAAATAATGGGTGACCGGGTCGTAATTGGTCGGAGCGGCCACCACGATAAATTCCGCGCCGGTGTAAGCCGCCCGGGCGTCCAGAGTGGCGGTGAGGGTCAGGTCCTTCTCCGCCAGATATTTTTCGATGTACTCATCCTGAATGGGGCTCTCCCGCCGGTTGATCCGCGCAACCTTCTCCGGAAGGATATCCACCGCCCAGACCTCGTTGTGCTGGGCAAGAAGCGTGGCAACGGACATGCCAACATAGCCCGTCCCCGCTACCGCGATTCTCCGTCTTCTGCTTTTCGTCTGCATACATATTCCTGTTTCTGTTTTATTTCTTTGAGTATGAGAAATGGACTGTAGATCCTTGACCCACCTTTTTCCATTTCTTTTCAATTTGTGCTAATTCGCCGGAAGCTTGATATTGCCGTGCAAGTCGTCATACGCCCGCGCCTGCCAACGCATTTGGAGCCAGCTGCCCAGGAGCAGCCCTCCTCGATCTTATACTGGACCGGGGCCTCCAGATTAGCAAGAGCCACTCTGCCCTTTAACTCCAGCGGGTTGCGCCACAACGATGAAATCCATCAAAGATGATCAACTTTGGCCGGGGCCGCACGCAGCGAAAATCCAAGGAAGGATTTGCCGGTGGGGTAGACGCCGGCCGCTTCCCCCGTTTCAGGCAGCATAACAGAAGCGGCCCGGTACGCTTCCCGATCGTGGGCAAACAACACCATATGACCACTCCTTTCAAATTGTAATGAAGTATACTACTTTATGACAGGGCCGTTGACTATAAAAAATGGGCGCAACGGTTCAATCGCATGCTATTATACTATGTCACAGGGAATTTGTCAATGAAATATGGACAGTTTTGACCGTCTATTTTAGAAAAAAATAGTGGTTCCAAAGGGAATTACAACCATATGTTGGGCTTTTTGGCTGAAATACGCCGTCAATGTTTTGGTCAGCAGCGCCGAAGGCTCCGGTTTTCTGCGGGTTTTCGGCGTTTTGTCAAAAATAGCATTTTTCGCAAAAACAGGAACAGTCTGAAAAAGCAGGCAACTCTTTTTCCGCCGCTGATGTAAAATTCTTGAAAACAGCGCGAAAAGTGCTATAATAGGGGCAAAGAATGAATGCTCTTGCATATCTATCAGTTTGGTAAGGGAGGTCTGTTTCAATGAAAAAATATCTATCATGCCTGCTCATGCTGCTGATGCTGCTCTTCTGTACGGCCTGCGCGGCCCAGGGGGCGGCGGGCACGGAAACCCAAACTTCCGGCAGCGTGGAGGGGCCGATCAGTCAGCTGGCGAATCCCTTGGAGCCGGTGGACAGCCCGGCGGAATACCAGGCCCGGCTGGGCATCCAGGTTGACGCCCCGGAAGGCGCAGAGGCGGTTTCCTACGCCATTCTCTATCAGCGGATCGCGGACATTACCTTTCTGTTTGACGGGCACGAGTACAATCTCCGGGCCGCCGCCGAGGAGGAGGACTTCTCCGGTCTCTACGGTACCGAGGAGAAGACGGAGGAGCTGGACCCCGGCAGAAACGCCACCCTGACGGCGATCCGCAGCGGCGAGGAGGTCTATCTGAAGATCACTTGGACGGGCGGAGGCGTCACTTTTATTCTGACAAATACCGACAGCGCGGAGGAGGCAGACATCAAGGCCGTCTTCGAGGCGATCCCGTAATCGGGGCTGGAGCCGCTTGCCGCGGAAGCGGCATACGCACCCAAGAGGCAGGCAGAAAATTCGTGAAGGCCGTCGGCCATTTCCAGGGCCCGGCGGAGGCATACGCCATTCGATTGTGCTCAAACAGTTCGATGCCCATCGCGCTTTCCCCTTTCGGCATATATGGTGAACGACGGTGAAAAAACGCCCAAAGTGCTTTCCCGCCGCCGTTATGTTTCTTCCTGTCCCGTTGAATCGTTGTCCCAAGAGACGCCACATTATCTGCATAATGTGGTACGGGAAAAGAAAAAAGGCCCGCCGGAATGAAGACGCGTAGTAAAATACGCTTCGGCGAGCCCTGGAGGCATGAAAAGAGAACCCTTACGTTTTCCAAAACACGGCAAGGGTTTTGTTTTCATGCCTATAAAAACCTGAATATATTAATTTTGGATAAAATATTATAAATTGTTCGGGAAAAAGCGCACTTTTTTGCGGCATATTCTTGCAGTCTGGTGAAGACCACCGGCACAGCCGGTGGCCTTCTTGTTTTTAAAATGTTCCGCATAAAAACGCGCTTTTCCATTCCAGATACGGCAAGGGCCGTCTGTAGACGCCTTATTCCTCCCGAATTTGGATGTGGACCTCCTCGAGCTGCTTTTCCGTGACGGCGCTGGGGGCGTCCATCATCAGGTCCTGGGCGTTTTTGTTCATGGGGAAGGGAATGACTTCCCGGATGGACTCCTCCCCCGCCAGGAGCATCACCATCCGGTCCACCCCGGGGGCGATGCCCGCGTGGGGCGGCGCGCCGTAGCAGAAGGCGTTGTACAGAGCAGGGAACTTGGCCTTGACGTCCGCCTCCCCCAGGCCCACCAACTCGAAGGCCTTCACCATGATCTCCGGATCATGGTTCCGCACCGCGCCGGAACTCAGCTCCACGCCGTTGCACACCAGGTCGTACTGGTTGGCGTAGATGTCCAGGGGATCAACCTCTCCCCGCTCCGCCTTTTCCAGGACCTCCAGACCGCCGGAGGGCATGGAGAAGGGGTTGTGGCAAAATTCCAGCTGGCCAGACTCCTCCCCGATCTCGAACATGGGGAAGTCCACGATCCAGCAGAAAGCGTACTGCTTCTCATCCATATGGCCGGGCACCGCCGTACCCAGCATCTTCCGGGCCACGCCGGCGGTCTTCCGGGCGCTGTTTCCGTCGCCGGCGGCGATGAGGGCCAGGCTGCCGGGGGTCATGCCCAGCTCCTTCAGCTCCTCTTCATGGCCGACAAGGAACTTGGCCACGCCGCCCACCAGGGCGCCGCCCTCGTCCATCCGGACCCAGTAGGGCTTCCGCCCCGCCTGGACCGCCACCTCGTCGCAGAGCTTGTCGATCTGCTTCCGGGTCAGCGAACCACCGGAGCAGGGCACGATCTTCACCACGGCCGCCTCCTCAAAGGGGGCAAAGCCCTGGGTCTTCTTGGCCAGCGCCGTCATGTCCCCCACCGTCAGGTCGATGCGCAGGTCCGGCTTGTCCGTGCCGTAGATATCCATGGCGTCGTTGTAGCGAATCCGACGGAAGGGGGCCTGGGAGGCCACGTCGTAGGCGCCGTACTTGGCGAAAATGGGAGGCAGGACCTTCTCCATCACGCCAAACACGTCCTCCTGGGTGGCGAAGGCCATCTCCAGATCCAGCTGGTAAAATTCGCCGGGGGACCGGTCGCCCCGGGCGTCCTCGTCCCGGAAGCAGGGGGCGATCTGGAAATAGCGGTCAAAGCCTGCGGTCATCAGCAGCTGCTTGAACTGCTGGGGCGCCTGGGGCAGGGCGTAGAACTTCCCCGGGTGCTTCCGGGAGGGCACCAGGTAGTCCCGGGCCCCCTCCGGGCTGGACGCCGTCAGAATGGGGGTGGTGATCTCCAAGAAGCCCTCCTCCGTCATCCGGCGGCGCAGCTCCGCCACCACCTGGCTGCGCAGAATGATGTTGGCCTTCACCGCCGGGTTCCGCAGGTCCAAAAAGCGGTACTTGAGCCGAACGTTTTCGTCGGCGGCACGGGACTTGTTGATCTCAAAGGGCAGGGCGTTATAGCGGCACTTGCCCAGCACGGTGATGGCGGTGGGCTCCACCTCGATCTCGCCGGTGGGCTGCTTGGGGTTCTTGCTCTCCCGCTCCCGGACCACGCCGGTGACGGAGACGGTGGACTCCTTGTTGACGCCCTTCACGGCGGCCATCATCTCCGGCGTCCGCACCACCACCTGGGTGGTGCCGTAGAAGTCCCGCAGCACCAGGAAGGCGAAGTTGGCCCCCACCTCCCGGATATTTTCCAACCATCCGGACAATGTCACGGTTTTCCCCACGTCGGGAAGCCGCAGCTCCCCGCAGGTATGGGTTCTGGATTGGGTCATAAAGAAAAGCCTCTCTTCTTTTCATATTTTTCGTGTATTGTCTCATAAAATTGGAAAAAAGTCAATCATTCCCCCGAAACTTCTAAGGAAAATCCCGCCGTCTCCAGCTCCTGAAGGCACTGGATCCCCTTTTCGCATCCGGTGCGGGTGCGGTATGCCTCCGAGGAGGCTACCACCGTTCCGTTCCGGGCCCGGAGGCGGAACCGCCACTCTCCCCGCCGGTCCCGGTACAGCTCAAACCGGGGATTGCTCCCCGGCGCGTCGCCGGCGGTCAGATCGGCGATCCCGGCGGTTTTGGCCGCCCGCAGGGCTCCCCGGACCCCCCGGAGGCAGGCTGCCCGGGAGGCATAGACCTGGGAGGAGGCCACGGTTTCCCCGTTGGCGGCCCGAAGGTCAAATTTATACCCCGAAGAAGTGGCGCGAATAACGGCTTTTCCCATGGTTTTCCCCCTTCTGATATTATAATGTTTTCAAAAGCATAAGTCAAAGAAATGGTTTTGTCTCTTTTTCACAGACTTGTCCTAATCTGAGCAAGAAAAATCAGAACTAATACACAATTTTACTTGCAATTCACCAAACCGTGTGGTATGATAGGGGCAGTCAAGTAAATAGATGGATCGGATGAATGGCCCGGGAGAGACCGGACACGGCGCCGAAGGGGTATGCGAAAACTCTCAGGCAAAAGGACCGGGCCAGGACGATGCTCCGTAGAGTGGGGGTTCCCCCACGCCGAAGGTGCAACCCGCCACAAAAGCGGGGAATCTCTCAGGTATTTTGGCGGAGGCGCGGCAGGGGTACTCTCCCTGGCCGCGCCCCTATTTTTTGTCCATTGGAAAGGAGAATGGAGATGATCATCACCCGAAAAAAGGAGCGGGCGGATCTGCTCGCCATGCTCCAGGGGGTCCGGCGGGCGGCCCTGGTGGGCTGCGCCAGCTGCGCCGCCGCCTGCCAGACCGGCGGGGAAAAGGAGCTGGAGGAAACAAAGGCCTTTTTGGAGGCCCATGGCATCCAGGTGCTCGCCGCCGTTCTGCCGGAGGAGTGCTGCCACAAAATGCTGGTGAAGCGGGACCTGAAAGCCCTGCGGGGCCTGGAGCTGGACGCGGTGGTGTGCCTGGCCTGCGGCGACGGGGTCCAGACTGTGGCGGACAATGTGGCGCTGCCGGTGTACCCCGCCAACGACACCCTGTTTCTCGGCCAGGTGGAGCGGGTGGGGATCTTCCACGAGTACTGCCGGATGTGCGGGGACTGCGTCCTGGGCGCCACCGGGGGCATCTGCCCCGTGACCCGCTGCGCCAAGGGCCTGGTGAACGGCCCCTGCGGCGGCCAGAAGAACGGCAAGTGCGAGGTAAACCCGGAAAATGACTGCGCCTGGATCCTGATCTACCGCCGCCTGGAGCGGCTGGGGAAGCTGGACAGCCTCCTGATCCCCCCGGGACAGCGGCATGAACACGCCCATCCGGCCCATCTGAATTTGCGGGAGGGAGTCAAATGAGTCAGCTGGAAAAGGCCCTCGGGGCCGGCCAATTTGCCGTCACCGCCGAGGTGGCGCCCCCCAAGGGGGCGGACCTGGCCCCCGCCCTGGAGACGGCCCAGGCCCTCCGGGGGAAGGTCCACGGGCTCAATGTGACGGATATGCAATCCGCTTGCCTAAAGGCTTCCAGCCTGGGGCTGTGCGTCGCGCTGAAGCAGGCGGGATTCGAGCCCATTTTACAGATGACGGGCCGGGACCGGAACCGGATGGCCCTGGCCGCCGATCTGCTCACCGCCGCCGCCTTCGGCATCGACACCGTCCTGGCCCTCACCGGGGACCATCCGGCGGTGGGGGACTGCCGGGACGCCAAGCCGGTCTATGATCTGGACAGCGTGGGGATCCTGGAGCTGCTGAACGAACTGCAAGCAGGCCGGGACTGCGGCGGGAACCCCCTGACCGGCCCAGCCACCCAATATTTTGGCGGCGCTTCCGCCACCCCCGTCTACGATCCCCTGCCCCTGCAGATCGCCAAGGTCCGGCGCAAAGTGGAGGCCGGGGCCCAGTTTATCCAGACCCAGGCGGTCTTTACGGCGGAGAGCCTGCTGCCCTTCCTGGAGGGATTGGACCGGGCGGGGATCCACATCCCGGTGCTGGCGGGGATCATCCCTCTGAAATCCGCCGGGATGGCCAAATTCATGAACGACCACGTCCCCGGCATCGCGGTGCCCCAGGAGCAGATCGACGCCCTGGCGGCGGAGAAGGCCACCGGCGGCAGTCCCGCCCGGCTGGGGATCCAAATGGCGGCGGAGCTGGCGGCCCGCCTCCGGGCGGAAAAGCTCTGCGCCGGTATCCACATCATGGCCATCGGCGGCGAAAAGTACATTCCCGGTCTGCTGGCGCAGGCTGGAATCAATATGCAAGAATAGGAGGAAGCCCATGAGCGAACTGAAACGAACTTCCCTGTACCCGGCCCACCTGGCGGCGGGCGCGAGCCTGGTGGATTTTGGCGGGTGGGAAATGCCCGTCCAGTACCCCACCGGCATTGTGGCGGAGCATCTGTATGATCGGCGGAAGTGCGGCATTTTCGACGTGTCCCATATGGGGCGTCTGCTGGTGGAGGGGCCTGACCGGCTGGCCTTCCTACAGAAGGTACTCTCCGGCAACGCCGCCGCCCTGGTCCCGGGACGGGCCCAGTACTGCATGATCCCCACCGAGACCGGCGGGGCGGTGGACGACGCGTATTTATATATGTATGAGCCCGAAAACTACATGCTCATCGTCAACGCCGCCAACACGGAAAAGGATCTGGCCCACTTCGCCCGGTATCTGCCGGACTACGACTGCCGCATCACCAACATCACGGACTCCTATTCCTCCATCGCCGTCCAGGGGCCGGAGGCGGAGGCGATTTTAAAGGAGCTGTCCGGGGCGGAAACCATCACCGGCCCGAAGAAAAACGACCTGGGGCAGATCACCATTCAGGGCAAGCCCGTCCGGGTGTCCAAGACCGGCTACACCGGCGACCCCATTGGCTACGAGGTGTTCATCGACGCCAAGGACGCGGTGTGGCTGTGGAACCTGCTGATCGACCGGGGGGCCCGGCCCACGGGCCTGGGCGCCCGGGACACCCTCCGGCTGGAGGCGGGGCTTCCCCTCTACGGCCACGAGCTGGGAACAGCCCCCGACGGAACCGAGATCCCCATTTTTGCTGTGTCCCTGGCCCGGTTCGCCGTGAGCTTTGCCCCGGAGAAGGGGGATTTTGTGGGCCGGGCAGCGTTGGAAACCCAGCGGACCGGGACGGAAAAGAAAATCGTTCCCATCACCCTGACCGACCGGGGGGTACTCCGGGGCGGCATGGAGGTGCTGCAAAACGGCCAAGCCGTGGGCTGGGTGACAAGCGGCACCATGGTGCCCTACTGGGTCCTGGACGAGCAGGGCCAGCCCACGGAGGCCACCGGCCGCCGCTCCATCGGCTTTGCCTATGTGGACAGCCGCCTGGGTCCTGGGGACGCTGTTCAGGTCAACGTCCGGGGAAAGCTGCTCCGTGGGGAGCTTGTCAAACGTCATATGCGCCAGGATCTGCCCCCCTATGGCCGGGCGGAACTGCTGAAATAAAAAGGAGGATTTGAAAATGAACTATCCCGTAGATTACAAGTACACCCGCTCCCATGAATGGCTCCGGGACGATGGCGACGTGGCCATCGTCGGCATCTCCGACTACGCCCAGGACGCCCTGGGGGATGTGGTCTTCGTGAACCTGCCCGCCGTGGGCGACACCGTCATCGCCGGGGAGAGCTTCGGGGATGTGGAATCCGTCAAGGCGGTCTCCGATCTCATCAGTCCCGTCACCGGGGTGGTGTGCCAGGTGAACACCGCGCTGGAGGACGCCCCCGAGAGTCTCAACGAGGACCCCTACGGCGCCTGGATCATCCAAGTGGAGGACGTGACCGACTGCGAGGACCTGATGAACGCGGAGGACTACCAGGCGTTCTGCGAGCAGGAGGGCTGATATGGGAAGCTATATTCCCTCCACCCCGGCGGAGCGGCGGGAAATGCTCTCCGCCGTGGGGGTATCCTCCTTCCAGGAGCTGTACCGGGACGTGCCGGAGGAAATGTACCGGCCCGACCTGGACCTGCCCGAAGGCAAGAGCGAGCTGGAGGTCGCCCGAATCCTAACCGCCCTGGCGGGAAAAAACCGGGCGTTCCCCACGGTACTCCGGGGGGCCGGAGCCTATGACCACTACATCCCCAGCATCGTCAAGTACATCCCCGCCAAGGAGGAATTTCTCACCGCCTACACCCCCTACCAGGCGGAGATGAGCCAAGGCATTTTGCAGTCGATCTTTGAGTATCAGACCATGATCTGCCGCCTGACGGGCATGGACGTGTCCAACGCCTCGGTCTACGACGGGGCCACCGCCGCGGCGGAGGCCGCCGCCATGTGTCGGGACCGGAAGCGGCGGGTGACCCTGATCTCCGCCGCCGCCCACCCGGACACCATCCAGACCGTGAAAACCTACTGCTACGCCGCCGGGGAGGCGGTGGAGGTGATCCCGGAGAAAGACGGCAAAACCGATCTGGCGGCCCTGGAGGCCATGCTGACCCCCGAGGTGGCCTCGGTGTACATCCAGCAGCCCAATTTCTACGGCCAGCTGGAGGACGTCGAAAAAATCGGGGAGGCCGTCCATCAGGCGGGGGCCATGTACATTTTGGGCTGCAACCCCATCGCCCTGGCCATCCTGCAAACGCCCCGGGAGGCCGGGGCGGACATCGCCGTGGGCGAAGGCCAGCCCCTGGGCATGCCCCTGAGTTACGGCGGGCCCTACCTGGGCTTCATGGCCACGACTGCCAAATATATGCGCAAGCTCCCCGGCCGGATCGTGGGCCAGACCGTGGACGCCGCCGGAGCGCGGGCCTACGTTCTGTCCCTTCAGGCCCGGGAGCAGCACATCCGCCGGGAAAAGGCCAGCTCCAACATCTGCTCCAACGAGGCGCTGTGCGCCCTCACCGCCGGGCTGTACATGGCGGCCATGGGGCCCGCGGGCATGGAAAAGGCCGCGAAGCAGTCCATGGCCAAGGCCCATTATCTGGCGGAGAAGCTCCGCGCCCTTCCCGGCGTGGAATTGGTCTACAGCGGCCCGTTTTTCCATGAATTTGTCACCACCCTTCCCCACACAGCGGAGGTCCTCTCCGCCCTGGAGGAGGCGGGGATCTTGGGGGGCCTGCCCATCGCCGGCGGCGTGCTGTGGTGCGCCACGGAGAAGGTCCCCAAGGCGGAACTGGACCGGGCCGTGGAGATCGTGAAGGAGGTGCTGGGCAGATGGAGCTGATTTTTGAAAAAAGCGTCCCCGGCCGGGGGACGGAATATCTGCCGGCGTGCGACGTGCCGGAGGTTTCCCTTCCGGAGGGCTTGAGCAGGAAAGCGCCCCCCAAGCTGCCGGAACTCAGCGAAACCGACGTGAGCCGCCACTATACCCAGCTGTGCCAGCGGGTGTACGGGGTCAACTGCGGCTTCTACCCCCTGGGCTCCTGCACCATGAAGTACAATCCCCGGATCGACGAGGAGATGGCCGCCCTGCCGGGCTTTACCGGCATCCATCCCCTGGCGCCGGAGGGGGCCACCCAGGGCTGCCGGGAGGTACTCGCCACCGCCAGGAGACTGCTGTGCGAGATCACCGGCATGGCGGACATGACCTTCCAGCCCGCCGCCGGGGCCCACGGGGAATTCACCGGCGTGCTGCTCATCAAGCAGTACCACGACGCCCGGGGCGACCGCAAGCGGTGCAAGATTCTGGTCCCCGACTCCGCCCACGGCACCAATCCGGCCACCGCCGCCATGTGCGGCTATCAGATCGTGAACATTCCCTCCGGGCCCGACGGCTGCGTGGACCTGGAGGCCCTGAAGGCCGCTTTGGGAGAGGACACCGCCGGGCTGATGCTGACCAATCCCAACACCCTGGGCCTTTTCGACCGGAACATTTTGGAGATCACCCGGCTGGTCCACGGCGCGGGGGGCCTGTGCTACTACGACGGGGCCAACCTCAACGCCGTTATGGGCCTGGCCCGTCCGGGGGACATGGGCTTCGACTGCGTCCACCTGAATCTGCACAAGACCTTCGCCACCCCCCACGGCGGCGGCGGGCCCGGCGGCGGGGCGGTGGGCTGCAAGGAATTTTTGAAGGCGTATCTGCCCAAGTCCCGGCTGATGGACGGGGGCGACGGCATCCAGGTGCGCTCCTTCGCCGGGAATTTCCTGGTGGTGGTCAAGGCCCTGGCCTACCTGCTGACCCTGGGCAAGGAGGGGGTCCCCCAGGCGGCGGAAAACGCCGTGCTGAATGCCAATTATCTCCTCGCCCGGCTGAAAGAGCGGTACACGCCTGCCTATGACGGGCTGTGCATGCACGAATTTGTGCTGGATCTGAGCCAGCTCAAGAAGGAGACCGGGGTCTCCGCCCTGGACCTGGCCAAGACCCTCATTGACTACGGGATGCACCCGCCCACCACGTACTTCCCCCTGATCGTCCACGAGGCACTGATGCTGGAGCCCACGGAGACGGAGAGCAAGCAGACCCTGGACCAGGCGGCGGAGGTCTTCTTAAACCTCTGGGATCTGGCCCATGAGGACCCGGGGTATATGCACGAAGCGCCCCATCACGCCCAGATCCGCCGGCCGGATGAGGTCCGGGCGGCCCGGACTCCAATATTATGTCAACCGGAGTAGCCCTCTATCTTCATATCGGGACGGGAACCGACCCCTATACCAACCTGGCGGTGGAGAGCGCCCTGCTTTCCACCGCCGGAGAAGGGGCGGTGATCCTCTACCTCTGGCAAAATGAAAGCACCGTGGTCATCGGCCGGAATCAAAACCCCTGGCTGGAGTGCCGCACCGCCCTGCTGGAGCGGGAAGGGGGGCGTCTGGCCCGCCGCCAGAGCGGCGGCGGAGCGGTGTTCCACGACCTGGGGAATCTGAACTTCACCTTCCTGGCGCCCCACGGGGAATTTGACATTGGCCGCCAGCTGACGGTGATCCAGACCGCCCTGGCCTCCCTGGGGATTCCGGCGGAACTTTCCGGACGGAACGACCTGCACTGCCAGGGGCGGAAATTCTCGGGAAACGCCTTTTACCGGGGGCCTTCCGCCGCCTATCACCACGGTACCCTGCTGGTAAACGTGGACCTGGAAAAAATGACCCGCTATTTAAGCCCCGCCAAAGCCAAGCTGGCCGCCAAGGGCGTCAGCTCCGTCCGCAGCCGAGTGGTCAATTTGGCCCAGTTGCGGCCCGGCCTGACCGTGGAGGCCCTGGGACGGGCCCTGTGCAGGGCCTTCGCCCAGGTCTACGAGGCTGCGCCCACCCCCGCTCCGGCGCCGGACCCGGCCCGGGTGGCCCTTCTTCGGGCCCGTCAGGCCAGCTGGGAATGGAACTACGGCCAGCAGCCTCCCTTCTCCCTGGACTGCCGGAGTAGGTTTCCCTGGGGGCAGGTCCAGGTGCTGCTCCGGGTGGAGCAGGGCGTCATTCTGGAGGCCAAGGTCTACACCGACGCCATGGACGTCTCCCTCTCCCCCCGGGTCGAGGCCGCCCTGACGGGGTGCCGCCTGGCGGAGGACGATCTTTCCCGGCGTCTTTCGGCGCTTCCCTGGGGGAAGGATCTAACGGCGCTTTTAAAGGAGCAGGCACTGTAAAAAAATTTCCCCGAATGGGCTCAGGCCCATTCGGGGAGATTTTTTTATTCCAAAACGTGTTCCAATCCGGTTTTGAGGATGGTCAACACATGGTCGTCCGCCAGGGAATAGAGCAGGCTCTTCCCCTCCCGGCGGTTTTTCACCAGGTGCATCCGCTTGAGGATGCCCAGCTGGTGGCTCACGGCGCTCTGGCTCATGTCCACGGCCTGGGCAATGTCGTTGACGCACAGCTCCCGGCCTACCAGCAGGGCCAGAATTTCCACCCGGGTGGCGTCGCTGAAGCCCTTGAACAGCTCCGCGATCTGGGACAGTGTTTCCTTTTCCGGCACGGGTTCCATGGGCTTTCCTCCTATCGCGCGAACTTTTCGCCTCTATTATATCCCTTTTTGCCGAAACGCGCAATCCTTTTTTCATAACCGGGGGCAAAAATTCCGCCGCGACCAGCGCGGCGGGATTTTTTATTCATCCTTGCAGGAGAGCAGGTCCTTGTAGTAGCGCCACATTTCCTCCTCGGTGTCAAACACGGCCACATACATCTGGTTGGCCATGGCGCCGGAGAGGGCTTCCGGAATCCGGCCCCACATCCGCATATTGGGGGCGTACTTGGTCATGATGGCGTTGTGATCCAGGTAAAATTCCTTCCCGTCCCGGCGGCCGCAGAAGGCGCAGAAGTGCCGGGGCTTGTCCTGGGACATGGTGCAGCGGTCAAAGGCGATCATGTCCGCCCACATTTTGTACACGTCGGTCTCGGCGGAGTAGTCGTACATATCGGGGGTATAGCCGCCGGCGGGGCGCATATTGACCTCCAGACCGATCACGTCCCCCTTCTTGCCCAGGCCCTCCTGATCGGCGTTGAGGACGAAGTACTCCAGGTGGATGAAGCGGCTGCGGACATTGAAGGCCTTCACCGTCCGCAGGCCGATCTGCCGGAAGTCCTCGGGAAGGTACGGCACCAGGTAGTACAGGCAGTTGCTCTGGGTGTTCACAATGTCCATCAGGGAATTGGGGGTGATGTTGCCGGACTCGAAGATGGGATCGCCATGGGAATCGATAATGGCGTCGTAGCTGCGGACGTAGCCGTTGATGAACTCCTCCATGATATACACGTTGTCGTCCTTGGTATCGATGAAGAAGCGCAGATCGTCGTCGCTGGCCAGGCGGTAGGTGTTGTTGGCCCCCACGCCGTTGTCCGGCTTGACGATGACGGGATAGCCCACCATGTGGGCAAACTCGGCGGCGTCGTCATAGCCCTCCACCAGATGGTACCGGGCGGTGGGGATGCCGGCCTGAGCATAGTACTTCTTCATGGCGGACTTCCGCTTCACCCGCTCCATGTCCTCGTTCTTGAAGCCGCTGGTGATGTTGAACTCGGTGCGCAGCCGGGCGTCCCGCTCCAGCCAGTACTCGTTGTTGGACTCCAGCCAGTCGATCTTGCCATACTTGTAAGTGAAGAAGGCCACGGCCCGGAAGACCTCGTCATAGTTTTCCAGGCTGGACACCTTGTAGTACTCATGGAGGGAGTCCCGCAGCTGCTGGGTCAGCTGGTCATAGGGGCAGTCGCCGATGCCCAGGACCCGCATGCCGTTGTTTTTCAGCTCAGCGCAGAATTTCCAGTAGGTCAACGGGAAATTGGGGGAAATAAAAATGAAGTTTTTCATGCTGTTTCTCTCCTTTTCTCACAGTAGCTGGGGAACGTAGTAGTCCACCATTTTATACCACCAGGGCCAGTCGTGATTCACATCGTAGCCCCAATATTCAAACCGGGCCCGAATCCCCTTCTGGGCCAGCACCGTGTCCAGCCATCGGGTGCTGCTCAAAAGCTCGTCCTCCCAGGCTCCCTGGCCCACCACGATCAGGATCTCCCGCTGGTTGTATATCTCGATATAGGGGTGATCCTGGGGCATATTGGCCAGGTACGCCACCGGGGTGTTCTGGTAGAGCAGATCGTCCATGTAGTCTCCAAAGAACAGCCGGGAATCGTACAGGCCGGAAATGGCGAAGACCTTGTCGAACAGGTCCGGCCGGCGGAAGAACAGGTTGGCCGCGTGCATGGCACCCATGGAGCAGCCGAAGGGCATGATCCCCTGGTCGTAGCCGTTCCGCAGGCCGCTGAGGTGGCGGATGGTGGGCACCATTTCATCCACAATGTAATGATACCACTGCTCATGCCGCTCGATCCGCCACCGGGGGTCGCCGCCCAGATTGGCGTAGGTCTCGTTGTCCACCGTGTCCACAGAGTAAACCATGCACCGGCCTTCCTCGATCCACTTGGCCCAGTAGTCGGTCATGTGGAAGTTCTCGAAATCGAAGAATCGGCCCCCCTGGCAGGGAATGAACATCACCGGCTTTCCGGCGTGGCCGTAGACCTTAAATTCCATATCCCGGCCCAGGCAGCCGGAATAGTGGCGGTAATACTGAATTTCCATGTGCTTCCTCCTAAATGCCCAGGCAGTCCATGAAAACGGGGATCTGCCGCTCCCAGGACGCCTCGGAATGGTCCCCGCCGGGGGCAATGCGCAACGTCAGGTTGATCTGCTTGATCAGCAGCAGCTGGGCCGCGGAGACCAGGGCGTCGGTGTTGGCGTTGTGATTGAACAGCTCCCGGCTGCCGTAGTCCATGTAGATGCAGGTGTCCGTTTTCATCCGGCCCCGGGCGATCAGGGAGAGGACCTTCCCCGTGTCCACCCACAGACTGGGAGACAGGCAGGCCGCCCGCTGAAAGACGTTGTTATAATTGACCGCCGCGTACAGGGCCATGAGCCCGCCCATGGAGGAGCCGCAGATCAGGGTGTTCCGCCGGTCGGGAAGGGTCCGGTACTCTCGGTCGATCTTTGGTTTGAACTCACTGAGCATCCAGGTCATGTACTCCCGGCCCCGGCCCCGGACCTTCCCCAGGACCTCATTTGCAAAGCTCACCGGGGAGTACTCGCTGAGGCGGTTGTTCCCCTGGTGGGTGCATTCCACCGCCGCCACGATCAGCTCCTTGCCGGTTTTGTCCAGATAGTCGCCCATGCCCCAGGACTTGCCGTAGGTGGCGTGGTCGTCGTAAAACACATTGTGCCCGTCGAACATATACATCACCGGATACCGCTTCTCCGGGTGCTTTTCGTAGGACTTGGGCAGATACACATAGGCCCGCCGGATCTCGTCTCCGGACAGCTGGGGGATGGTAACATCCCAAACTTTGATCATATTTCAGCCTCCCCAATGGGCATGTAACATTGTGTAAATAGTATAATT
This sequence comes from uncultured Oscillospiraceae bacterium, assembly GCA_947626085.1. GTDB lineage: Bacteria > Bacillota > Clostridia > Oscillospirales > Oscillospiraceae > Faecousia. The sequence goes on along the minus strand of CANQQU010000028.1, from coordinate 2,043 downwards.
TTTTTGCGCGGATTTGTCAATTTCCACAATGCCAAGAAATCCGGCCCCTTTTTTCCCGGTTTTCCGGCAATGTGTACAGGCCGTCTCTTTTCGTCCGTGAATTGCGGGCAGGCACGGATAAAATGTTTCGTAGAGGCGGACGGATGGAGCGTCTTTTTTTCGGAAAAGCGGTATTTGGTCTTGCTTTTTTTTCAAAAATGATTACACTATTATTATCTGCCCACGCCATAGGCGGCGGGAACGGAACAGATGAAAAGGAGCTTTTTTATATGAAGGTACTTGTCACCGGCGGAGCCGGATATATTGGAAGTCACACCTGCCTGGAGCTGATCGAGGCGGGGTTGGAGCCCGTGGTCATCGATAATCTGTGCAATTCCAGCGCGGAGAGCCTGGCCCGGGTGGAGCAGCTCACCGGGGCGAAGATCCCCTTCTATCCCGGGGATGTGCGGGACGAAGAACTGCTGGATCAGATCTTCACGGAGCATACCATCACCTGCGCCATCCATTTCGCGGGCCTGAAGGCCGTGGGAGAATCGGTCCAGATCCCCCTGGCCTATTATGAGAACAACCTGGGGGCCACCATTTCCCTGTGCAAGGTCATGGCCCGCCACAAGGTGAAGGCCATCATCTTCTCCTCCTCCGCCACGGTGTACGCCGGGGCTAACGAGATGCCCCTGAAGGAGACCTCCCGCACCGGCAACTGCACCAACCCCTACGGCTGGACCAAATACTTTGGCGAGCAGATCCTTCGGGACGCCGCCCGCAGCGACCCGGAGTGGTCCGTGGTACTGCTGCGCTACTTTAACCCGGTGGGCGCCCACAAAAGCGGGCGGATCGGGGAGCATCCCAACGGCATCCCCAACAATCTGATGCCCTATATCACCCAGACCGCCGTGGGCAAGCGGGACCATCTGAACGTCTTCGGCAACGACTACCCCACCCCCGACGGCACCGGCGTCCGGGACTATATCCATGTGGTGGACCTGGCCAAGGGCCATGTGGCCGCCATCCGGTATCTGCTGGCCCACACGGGCACCGAGGTTTTCAACCTGGGCACGGGCCAGGGCTACAGCGTGCTGGACATGGTCCACGCCTTTGAGGAGGCCAACGGGGTCCAAATTCCCTACCAGATCGCCCCCCGCCGGGCCGGGGACCTGCCCACCTGCTACGCCGACCCCGCCAAGAGCCGGGAGGTGCTGGGCTGGCAGGCGGAGCTGGGCCTGCTGGATATGTGCCGGGACAGCTGGAACTGGCAAAAGCAAAACCCCAACGGATATGAATCCTAAACAGCTGCCCCGGCGCGAAAGCGCCGGGGCATGGTAAAATGAAGAAAAATCCCAGGCTAGTGCTGGATAATCAGTTCATTCCTCGCGTTTCCGCCGCCCGGACCCGGAACTGCCAGAAGGCCACGGCGCTGGCGGCGGCCACGTTGAGGGAGTCCACCCCGTGGGCCATGGGGATGCGGACCATGTGATCGCACCGGGCGATGGTGGCCTGGGACAGGCCGTCCCCCTCGGCGCCCAGCACCAGGGCCAGCTTTTCCAGGTTTTGCAGCCGGGGACTGTCCAGGGGCAATGCCCCGTCTCCCAGAGCCATAGCGGCGGTGACGAAGCCCAGCTCCTTCAGCCGGGCCAGCCCCTCCTGGGGCCAGGCCCAGGACCCCTCCAGGCAGGCCCAGGGCACCTGGAACACCGTGCCCATGCTGACCCGCACCGCCCGGCGGTTGAGGGGGTCGCAGCAGGTGGGGGTGAGCAGCACGGCGTCCATATTCAGCGCCGCCGCGGAGCGGAAAATGGCGCCGATATTGGTGGCGTCCACAATGCCCTCCAGCACCGCCACCCGCCGGGCAGACTTCAAAATTTCCTCCGGGGCGGGCAAAACCGGGCGGGCCATGGCGCAGAGGATCCCCCGGGTCAGGGGGTAGCCGGTGAGGGACGACAGCAGCGCCCGTTCCCCCACAAACACCTTCGCCTCCCCCACCCGGTCCAGCAGCGAGGCGGCGGGGCCCTCCAGCTTTTGCCGCTCCATCAGCAGGCTGATGGG
>CANQQU010000027.1 GCA_947626085.1 uncultured Oscillospiraceae bacterium | reverse complement strand
GTATCCATCCAGCTCTCCGCTGAGAACAAGTTTAGCGTAATCCAGCGGGGCGTTGTAGACGAGCCAATCCAACTCTGTTCGTCCATTCATGGTCGTTTCGATGCCGTTCTCCACAGCAGTGCAGTTGATGGCGAGCATTGACCCATCGGAAAAGCAAATCTCCACGCAGCCGCTGTCGATATTGAACTCACAAGATTTTAGTCCTTTCATGGTGTTTCCTCCGTAAAACAGTTTGACTTTTAACCGATCCTGTACGGCGGTTGCCGTTCATTTCATGGTTACTGTTTTACGAACACTGCCCATTGGAGGACGCCTCGCTTTATCCCGCGTAATAGAGCGCGATAAGAATGTAGTTTCCGCTGTGCCGCAGATCGATCCCCACCCGGGTGTAGGCGGGGGACAGGAATTCCCCGCCGCTGGAAAGGATCCACTCTTCCAGCAATTCGGCGGCGTAGGCGTCGTCGGTGACGGAGAAACCCCCGGTACCGGCGGTAGAGCAGTCATAGCCGTTGGCAAGCAGATATTCCAGCAGGGTCCCGCTGCCATCCCAGCTCCCGCCCAGCCCAGCCAGGGCTCCATCAGAACCCAGCGGGGAAAGCCCAGCGTTGGCCCGGGCCTGATTGATCAGCGCCAGCACGAGCCCGGCGCTGATGCTGTCTCCGCCGGCAGGCGGCGCGCTGGGCGCCTCCGTGACCGGCGGCGGGGCAGTGACTGGCGGTGGGGTTGTGACCGGCGGTGGAGACGGTACGGTGGGAGGCGGACTGGTTGCGGGGGGCTCCGTGGGCTTGGATTCCTCGTCCCGGGACCCGCCGGAACCTTCAGTTTGTGAGGCGCTCGGGCCGGGGCTTTCGGAAGATTCCCCGCCGGGATCCCCGGCAGTGGGTTCGCTGGAGGGCTCCCCGCCCGTTTCCGTGGTTCCCGCTGTGGCGGAGGGCTGGGTTTCCGGAGGCGCGGTACTCACCGGCTGGGTGGGTGCGGCAGTTTCAGCGGCGCCCGCCGTGGCCGCGGCGGTTCCCCCGGCGACGTAAGAGGAGTCGGTTTCCGTGCCCGTAGAGGCGGCGCTTTCCAGACCCGGCGGCTGGGGCAGGGAAATGTAAGTTTGACGGTAGCACCCCACCAGCGGGATCAGGCACAGAACAGTCAGCAGCCACATCCGTTTCATTCTCTATCTCTCCGTCAAACCAATGTCAGTCGCAGATGTACATTCCGAAAAAGGCCAGCAGTCCCGGCCCGCAGTCGTATTCCAGACCGCACTGATCCGCCAGCTTTTTCACAAAAACGCAGTAGGCGGACATACAGGAGTATCGGTACGCGGGGAACCTGCAGGGCTCCCCCTTGGGCAGCACGCAGGGGCTGCACAACGCGCAGCCGCTGGCACCAACCAAAAAGCCGTCGCAGCCGCCTGCCCGGAGGGCCTTCACCAGCTGGATGCTGGCCTGGTTGTGCCCGGCTTTGGCCTGCTTGGTGGCGGCCTTGTCGGAGTAGTCGGAGATCTCCCAGATGGTTTGCAGTACCAGGGCCCGGGAATGAGCCAAAATTTTCTCCCGCATCTCCTCGGGGGTGCCGCAGTCCGGGGGACAGCAGTAATTGATGGCGTACTGGCCGCACAGATTCTCGGCGCAGTACTGCCGGAAGGAAAAGTCAAAGGGAATGTCTTTTGTCTCAACCACCGCCGCCCCGGCGAAGCCGGCGTCCTCGGCGGCGCGGATCAGTTCGTCATTTGTCATAGCGTTCCCCCGCTCACACGTTAAACAGGAAGTTGACCACGTCTCCGTCCTTCATTTCGTACTCCTTGCCCTCGCTGCGGACCTGGCCCTTGGCCTTGGCGGCGGCCAGGGAGCCGGCGGCCTTCAGATCCTCGAAAGCAATGACCTCCGCCCGGATGAAGCCCCGCTCAAAGTCGGTGTGGATCTTGCCGGCGGCCTGGGGGGCCTTGGTGCCCCGGCGGATGGTCCAGGCCCGGCACTCGTCGGCCCCGGCGGTGAGGAAGGAAATCAGCCCCAGCAGGGCGTAGCTGCTGCGGATCAGCCGGTCCAGGCCGGACTCAGCCACCCCCAGCTCCTCCATGAACATGGCCCGCTCCTCCGGGTCGTCCAGCTCGGCGATATCCGCCTCCAGCTTGGCGCAGATGGGGATCACCTGACTGCCCTCGCCGTCGGCCAGGGCCTTGACTTGGCGGTAGTATGCGCTGTTTTCCGGCTGGGCCCACTGATTTTCGTCCATGTTGGCCACATAGATGGTCTTTTTCAGAGTCAGCAGATCGGAGGTGGCGATGAGGGCCAGATCGTCCTCGCTGCCCTCGAAGGTCCGGGCCAGCTTGCCCTCGTTCAGGTGGGCAAGGAGCCGGGAGAAGACCTCCGCCTCCCGGAGAAAGCGCTTGTCCCCGCCCTTGGCGGCCTTCTGGCACTTGTCCACCCGGCGCTCCACCATTTCAATGTCGGCCATCACCAGCTCCAGATTGATGATGTCAATGTCCCGCAGGGGATCGGTGTTCCCCTCCACATGGGTGACGTTGGAATCGTCAAAGCACCGGACCACATGGACGATGGCATCGGTGGTGCGGATGTTGCTCAAAAATTTGTTCCCCAGGCCCTCGCCCTTGGAGGCGCCCTTCACCAGCCCCGCGATGTCCACAAATTCCACCACGGCGGGGGTGGTCTTCTTGGGCTTATAGAAGTCCGACAGCCAGGTGAGCCGCCCGTCGGGCACGCTGACGGTGCCCACATTGGGGTCGATGGTGCAGAAGGCGTAGTTGTCCGCCGGGACGCCGGCGCTGGTAATAGCGTTAAACAGGGTGGACTTGCCCACATTGGGCAGGCCCACGATGCCGAGCTTCATAAAAATCAACTCCTTTTCTAAATTCTACCACAGTCCGGGAGAGATTTCAATAACTCCGCCCAAAAATCGGCCCAAGTGAAGAAGTAAAAATCGGCAACCCTCTAACGAGGATTGCCGATTTTTTTGGTTGCGGAGGGAGGACTTGAACCTCCGACCTCCGGGTTATGAGCCCGACGAGCTGCCAACTGCTCTACTCCGCGATACAGATGCTTTTCTTTTATCGTGGGTATTATAGCACAGGGCAGGGCGTTTGTCAAGACTTTTTTCAAAACAGGGGCCGAACACCCCGCCGCGCGTCCTTTCGCCGGCCCAAAGTACAAAATCGCCCGGGGCCGCTTGCGCGGTTCCCGGGCTGAGGCTTGCCCCCTATGGGCGATGCTCCTATTCTTGCCGGCGGGCAATTGAAAACTTGCCCGCCGGTTCGATGCGCTTTTATTGAGTAGCCTGGACGCCAAAGTGGCGGAAGAGGAAGCGCTCCGCTTCCGTGTTCCACAGGCCGCCGTGGGCGTCGCAGAGGTCGGCCAGGGTGCGGTAGAAGGGGTCCGTCTCCCCCAGGGCGCGGAAATCGGAAATGGCGGTCAGGGGCATATCAAACTGAGTGTAGGTCAGCTTCTTGCCCCCGGGGATGTTGGGCAGGTTCCGGGTGGCGTCGGCAATGGCGTCCAGGCCGCCCACATGGGTCACCATCACCGCCGGGCGGATTTTTCCCGCCGCCGCCAGGGCAATGCTCTCCTTCAGGTCGTCGGTATTGCCGCCGGTGGTGCCCATAATGTGGGTGCTGGTGTAGTGGCAGTTGTACAGATTGATATTGGCGGAGAAGCTCTTGTCCGTGGGCCCGGCGAAGAAATTCATGCACCCGTCGAAGGCCAGCAGCCGGTCCCCCAGCTCCGCCAGGGAGCGGATGGGAGCCATGACGAACACATCGTCATACCCCGCCCCGCCGGTGAGGGCCATCAGGTGGGAAAATTGATCGGCGCAGTTGCTTGGGTTTACATAATATAGCTCCACACCCTTTTCCGCTGCTTCCTTCTCCGGGAGCAGGGCCTGGGCCCGGGCGATCCGCTGGTCGGACACGTCCGTTACCACGATCCGCCGGGGCTTCCGCTCCAGGGCCAGGGGATATTCGATGGCGCCCAGGCCCATGGGCCCGCAGCCGCCGATGATCAGCAGATTTCCCCCGGGCTTGGGACCGATGGCGTGGTCGTGATTGACCTTGTTGGTGTGGTACAGCCCTTGGTAGCCCCCCACGATGCAGCTCATGGGCTCGCCCAGGGAGGCCTCGAAATAGCTCTCCCCGTCGTAGTGGAGCAGGCACCCCAGCTCCATCACCTCGTTCGGCATGATGCAGTAGGTCACCGCGCCGCCGCAGTAGCGATAGGAGTAGCCCGGGGAGTCCAGCTTGCCCTTGTAGTTCAGGGCCGGCTGTTGGGCGAATTTTTCGCCGGGATGAAATTCGTGGGCCCACTTTTTCCCCACCTGGACGATATCGCCGGCAAACTCATGGCCGATCAGGACCGGGTGGACGTCCACATCCTGGGGGCAGCGCTTGTGGGCCTTGCCCTGCTCCAGAAGCTTGTAGGTGGACATACAAATGCTGTCGCTCATCACCCGGACCAGGATCTCGTCGTCCCGGATCTCGGGCAGCTCAAATTCCTCCAGGCGGATATCATGGGCGCCGTACAGGCGCACGCCTTTTACTTTCATAAATGGCTCCTTTCCATAGCCTCGATTTGGGCCAGGACCTGTTCAATGTCCGCCCAGCTGGCCAGCCCCAGGGAAAAGGCCGTGGCGGCGCCGGCGGCGGCCCCCAGGCGGTGGGCATGGCGGTAGTCTTGCCGGGCCAGCCAGCCGGCCAGGAAACCGGCGGTCATGGAGTCCCCAGCGCCGACAGAGTTGACCACCGGCCCTTTGGGAGCGTAGAGGCGGTGGACCGTCCCGGTCTCGTCCAGCAGCATGGACCCGTCGCCGGAAAGGGATACCAGCACGTTTCGTGCCCCCCGGCCTTGCAGCTCCCGGGCGCAGTCCTCCAGCCGCTCCTCGCTGCCGGCCTCCCGGCGGCAGAGCTCCTCCAGCTCCTTCCGGTTGGGCTTGATCAGGAAGGGCCGGTAGGGCAGGGCGGAGAGCAGGCTCTCCCCGGTGGCGTCCACCACGCATTCCACCCCCCGGCCTGCCAGCCGGGCCAAAATTTTACCGTAGGTGTCCTGGGGCAGGGACGTGGGCAGAGAGCCCGCCAGCACCAGGTAGTCCCCGGGGCCCAGGCGGTCCAGCTTTTCCAGCAGCGCCGAAAGAGACTCCGCCGGGATTTCCGGGCCGGGGGCGTTGATTTCCGTCTCAGCGGAGCCGGCCTTCAGCTTGACGTTGATTCGGGTCCGGCCGGCGGGGAGGGGGATCAGGTCGCTTTTCAGGCCCATTTGCTCCAGGCCCCGGGCCAGTTCCTCCCCGGTAAAACCGGCGCGAAAGCCCAGCGCCACGCTGGGTACCCCCAAATTTTTCAGCACATTGGATACATTGATGCCCTTGCCGCCGTACTGGATGTCGGTCCGGGCGGCCCGATTGGTCTGCCCCGGGGCCAGGGCGTCCAGGCGCAGGACATAGTCCAGCGCCGGGTTCATGGTGACGGTATAGATCATGCTTCTTCCTCCCGGATCAGGCCCGCGTCCTTGGCTTCCGCTTCAAAGATCCGCCGGAGCTGCGCGGCCTGGCAGTAAAAGCCCACCGCCAGCAGGGGCAGGGCGAAAATCAGCAAAAAAGCGCAGGCAAGGATCATCCCGGCGGTGAGGAGCAGCAGCCCCAGACTGGCCATGGGATGCCGCAGGGCCAGCACCAGGGCGTTGCGCCAGCTTTGAAGAAAGCGGACCTGAAAGGCGCTGATCCCCGCGAAGAGATAGGTCCCCAGGATGAAAAACAGCACCGCCGCCGCCAGGGTCACCCCCCGAAAAATCTGCCACAGGGGACCGGTCAGCCCTTCCTGGAACCAGCAGATGCCCACATCCAGGGCCAGTAGCGCCCCCAGGGCGGCGTAGACCAGAAAATCCAGGGTGGCCAGCTTGAAATTCTCCCGGAAGGCTCGGAAAAAGCGGGCGGTGACGCCGGTATCCCCGCCCGCTACGGCCATCATGGCCGCGAACATGGCGGAGGCCGCGGCCCCGGCGGTGACGACCGGCAGGGAGCACACCGCCCAATAGACGGTGATCAGCGCCGCGTCAAATACCCTTGTCAGGCCCCGGTAAATGGGGCTGTCCAGCCGAATGGTCATGGCCTCCGCCTCCCAATGTCAGAAAATATGGGTCTTGATATACGCCGCCACGGCGTGGCCCAGCTGAATGTGGGCCTCCGGGGTGAAGTGGACCCCGTCGGCCACGCTGGGCTGGGCATACTGGGAAGCGTCCAGAAAATCGCAGCCCAGCTCCCGGGCAATTGCCCCATACACCTCCGGGAAGGCCAGGCTCAGGCGCCTGCCCACGTCCCCGTTGAATTTGGGGTACACCAGCACCCGCCCCTCCGGGCTGGAGGGCTGGATGTAGGTGGGCGCCAGGAGCAGGATCCGAGGAGCTGCCTGGCCCCGGCCGCAGTTGGGGTTCTCCCGGATCAGGGTCACCAGGCGGCGGATGCCGTCCCCCAGCTTTTCCAGGGGCGGCTGATGGACCTTCTGCAAATCGTTGGTCCCCAGCATCATGATCACCAGGTCCAGGGGCCGGTGGGTGAACAGGCAGGGCACCAGGTAGGGCTCCCCGCATTTCCAGGGGGCGGCGGGAGGTGGATAGATGGTGGTCCGGCCCCCCAGGCCCTCCTCAATGATCTTGTAGTCCGGGCCCAAGTCCTTTTGCAGGATCATAGGCCAGCGGATGGACTCGTCGTACCGCTCTGAGGGCACGGTGGATTCGGCCCAACGGGGGATGCAGCCCCAGGTATTGGAGTCGCCAAAGCAGAGAATATTTATTCTGGTATCCATTTTAACCCTTCAAGCCGGAAGTGGCAATCCCTTCCACAAAATATTTCTGGCAGACGATGAACAAAATGATCACCGGCACAATGGCGCTGGTGGCGCAGGCCATGGTCAGGTCGTACCGGGACAGCTGATCCAGCAGATACCACCGGATGGCCTGGGCCACGGTGTACTTGGTTTTGTCCGTCAGGAAGATCATGGGGGAGAGGTACTCGTTCCAGCTGGCGATGAAGCTCAGCACGATCAGCGACACCATGGCCGGCTTGGTCAGGGGGAGCATGATGGTGTGGAAGATCCGCAGATATCCGGCCCCGTCGATCTTTGCCGCGTCCATCAGATCATCCGGCAGGCCCATAAAGAACTGCCGCAGCATGAAAATGGCGGTGGCGCCGAACCAGGAGGGCAGGATGATGGAAAAGAGCTTGTTGTACAGCCCCATTTCCTTGAACATCATGAACCGGGGAATGATGGTGACCTGGGTGGGGATCATCATGGAGGAGAGGAAGAGCATGAAGATGAAATTCTTCCCCTTGAAATTGATCTTGGCGAAGGCAAAGGCGGCGTAGGCCGCGATGACCAGCTGGCCGACGGTGGCGAAGACCACGATGAAGAAGGAGTTGAGATACGCCTGGACCAGGCTCATATCCTTACTGGTCCAGACCTCCACATAGTTGGACCAGCGGAACTCCGACGGGAGCCAGTGGAACTCGGTGGCGAAGACCTCGTTGGCGTTCTTCAGGGAGGACAGCACCATCCACACCAGAGGGATCATGAACAGCACGCCCAGCAGCGCGATGATCAGGGTGACCAGCAGCGCCTTGGCGATTTTTTGCTTTTTCATAGCCCGTCCTCCTTTTTAGTAGTGGACCCATTTCTTCTGTCCCCAGAAGTTGATGAGGGTGATGATGAGGATCACGGCGAAAAGCACCACCGCCTCGGCGGAGGCGTAGCCGAAATTGTACTTGGTGAAGGCTTCATCGTAGATCTGCACCACCATGGAGGTGTTGTCCAGGGCTTTGGAGCCCAGGGTCATGACGTCGATGGCGGAGAAGACCTTGAACGCGCTGATCAGCCGAACGATCACCAGATAGAAGGTGGTGGGGGAGATCAAGGGGAACGTGATGTGGACAAACTGTCGGAACCCGGTGGCGCCGTCCAGCTCGGAGGCCTCCAGGAGGCTCTTGGGGATGTTTTGCAGGGCCGCCATGTAGATGATCAGCTCATAGCCGATGGCGGTCCAGATCAGTAGCAAGACAATGGGGACCTTGTTGAGCTGGGGGTTGGTGAACCACTTGACCGGGGAGGTGACGATGTGCAGACTCATCAGGATATTGTTGATGATGCCGTCCTCCCGGAACATGAATTTGAACACGGCGGACAGGGCCACGGCGCTGGAAATATAGGGGATGAAGAAGAACAGCCGCAGCAGCTTCTTGCCGTAGACCTTGCCGTTGAGCAGGTAGGCCAGGACCAGGGCAATCAAAATGGAGGTGGGCACGGTGGCCAAGGCGTAGGTGAAGGTGTTGAAGAAGGCCTTGCCGAACCGCCGGTCCCGCAGCAGCTCCCGGAAATTCTGCAAGCCCACGAATTTTAGATTTTGCAGGCCGGAGAGGAAGTTCCACTCCGTTAGGGACAGGAACAGGGAAAAGAAGAAGGGAAAGGCAATAAACATCAGAAATGCCAGCAACGCCGGTGTGACGAATACATAGCCGATGATATTCTCGTTCCGCTGCTGCTGATGTTTAAGCCGCCGGGCGCCGGAGGCGTCGGTTTTGGAAAGGATCTTTGACATATCGCTACCTCTTTTCTGGGAAGTGGCTTACTGCGGACCGGGACCCGCCTGGACGGGCCCCGGTCCACTGGAATTTACAATATGGAAAGACAATATTAACCGGCTTCCCGGGCAATATAATCGTTGGCGATCTCGGCGGCTTCCTCCATGGCCTCCCGGGCGGACATCTCGCCGTTCAGGGCGTACATCCCGTACTCGGTCAGGGTGTTCACCACATCGTCGTAAGCGGTCAGAACGGTGTCCACATGGGTGGGCAGGTCGGTGCGGCCCACCACCCGCTTGAAGCTCTCCACATCGATGAGCTTGGCGGCCTCTTCCTCGGAGCCGAAGATCAGGCTGACCAGGTCGTCGTTCTCGGTGCCCTTCCACACGGCGGCGTGGCCGGCGATGGCCAGGTACTTGGAGCCGTAGGTGGCGTACCACTTGGTGAAGGCCCAGGCGGCGTCCACATCCTGGCAGCCGGTGGCGATGCCCACATGGCTGAACACATAGGTGCCGGCGCAGTAGTTGGTCTGGCCCTTCTCCTCAGTGGGATAGGGGGCGAAGCCGGTGATGAAGTCCACGGGGTAGTTCTCGGTGTCCCGGATACTGCGGTAGATGATCTGGCTGTTGGCGGAAGCGGTCTTGCCCTGGGTGAAGGGCTGGATGGTGTTCAGGTTATCGGACCGGTAGGTGGCCTTGGGGAACCAGATCTTGTCCTCCAGCTCGGCCTTCAGCTCCCGCTCCAGGGACTTGATGACCAGCTCGGAGTCGAAGGAGGAGGCGGTGCCGTCCTGGTTGTAGTAGTTGTCCTTGCCGTAGACCTGATACACCGGGTAGGTGAAGTACTGGACGGAGTGGGCGTCGGAGCCGCCGTAGACCAGCACGTTGCCATTCTCGTCCACCTTGGTCATGGCCTTGCAGGCCTCCAGGTACTCGTCCCAAGTCCATTCGGTGGGCAGCTCGCCCAGACCCGCCTCATTCCAGGCGGTCATGTTGATGTTGATGTAGTCGCACTGGCCGCCGTTGGGCAGGGTGTAGACCTTGCCGTCGTACTTATACACGTCGGTGCCCCAGTTGGTGACCAGGTCGATGTGCTCCTCGGCCAGCTTGTCGGTCAGATCCATGTACAGGTTGTTCTCCCAGCGCTTGTAGGTCTGGTTCAGGCCGAAGGAGGCCAGAACGTCCACCTGGCCGCCGGCGATGATGGCCGCGTTGACGGAGAGGTTGCCGTCGGAGTTGTTGTTGTAGGTGTTGAGGTTGACGGTGATGTTGGGATAGACGGTGTTGAACTCGGCGATCATGTCGTCCATGCCCTGGTTGCCCTTAAAGGGGACCCAGAAGTTGACGGTGCCGCTGATGGAGGTGTCCTCTTCCAGGATCCAGTCCCGCAGGGGATCCGCGTCAGCGGGGGGCTCGGCGCCCTGGGTGTCGCCCTGGGTATCCTTGGAGGCCTCAGTCTGCTTGCTGCCGTCGGTGCCCTTGGGGGGCTGCGTCTCGTTCTGACCGGTGGGGCCGCAGCCGGCCAGCATCCCGATGACCATCACGGCCACAAGGATCATCGCGAAAAATTTCTTCATTGTTTCTCCTCCTAAATTAATTTTATTTCAGCGGGGAAATACCCGTTGAATACGTTGTTTTTTGCACAAAAAGTGCTGAAAAAACTATTGGACCGCTCTAAAAATTTCCTGCGCTTTCCTGCGGTTTTCGCATCGCAGGGGGGTATTACAGGTAGGCCCCGTTTTCCTTCAGGACCCGGCGCAGCTCCTGGGCGTCGATCTGCCGGGGCGTCTTGCCGCTGTGGACCGCCAGCGCCGCCGCTGTGCCCGCCGCCTGACCCATGGCCATGCAGGGGGGCATCACTCGAATGGCGCCCGCCGCCTCGGAGCAGGCGGACACCGGTCTCCCGGCCACCAGCAGCCCCTCCACCTTTACGGGAAGCAGGCAGCGGTAGGGGACGCCGTAGTAGCTGCCGTCCTCAATGGGCAGATACTCGTTGCTCTCCGGGCCGAAGCGGCCGTGGACGTCCACGGAGTTGGCGCACAGCAGGATGCTGTCCTCGGGGACCTGGGCGTGGAGGATGTCCTCCAGGGTCAGGCAGTATTCCCCCTGAATATGACGGCTCTCCCGAATGCCCAGGTAGCTGGCGGTGGACACCAGCCGGGCGTCGGCGCAGCCGGGGACATATTTTTTCAGGAACCGGAAGACCTGGTCCGCCTGGGCCCGGCCGGTGATCTCCCCCCGGGTCAGGCTCTCCACGTCGGTGCTGTCCACCCCCATGATCCGGGAGGTGTTGACGCACCACTCATCCTTTTTGGGCATCTGGTACAGGCCCACGCTGACCCGCTCCAGATTCCAGTCTCCGGCGGCCCGGGCCTTGCTGACCCACCAGTGGAGGGAGCGGTAGTTCACCCCGTTTTTCCGGTGGAAGGTGGAGATATTGGCCTGAATATCCGCCTCCAGCGCCTGGGAATCCACGTTGCTGATGTGGAAGAACATGGTGGCCGGCTGCATGATCCCCAGCTCCTGGTTGCCCAGCTTGCAGGGGACGCCGCTGCGGTACGCCACGTCCGCGTCGCCGGTGCAGTCGATGACGACCCGGGCGCCGATCCGTTCGATCCCGCTTTTGGAGCAGACCACCACACCGGTGATGGCGTTTTCCTCCAGGAGCGGTTCCAGGAATGTGGTGTGGTACATCACCCGGACGCCGGTCTCCTGGAGCATCTCATCTGACAGCAGCTTGAGTCCTTCCGGCTCGAAGGGGGTCACATGGTCGTGACCCACGGTGATCCAGGAGGTGTAGCTGGTGCCGGAACGGACCTGGGAGGGATGGATGGCCGCGCCCCGCTCCACCAGCCGGTCCACGATCTCCGCGAACAGGCCCCGGATGATCATGGTCTTGCCTTCCCGGTCGTAGCAGGTCATGAACGGCCCCACCAGTCCTTGGGTGGCCATGCCGCCGCAGCAGTTGCTTTGCTCCACCACCAGTACGTCCGCGCCCATCCGGGCTGCCGCCACCGCGGCGCACAGCCCGCTGGGCCCGCCGCCGACGACGACTACATCGGCGCGGCGGATCCGGGCAGAATCCTCGGTTTTCCTCATGTTTTCCATTCTCCTCCTATTTCTGGGCGCCGCCGCGCCGGGATCACCGAACCAGAACGCTGTCCCGGAAGGTCATATAGGGGGGCACGACGATTTTTTGGTAGGGCCGGTCCGGATCCTTCATCCGCTCCAGCAGCAATTTGGCCGCCAGCTGGCCCAGCTTTTCCTTTTGAATATTGATGGCGGTCAGCGCCGGCACGGCGTAGCCGCAGAGTACCGAGTCCTCATAGGGAATGATGGACACGTCCTCCGGCACCCGGATGCCCAGCTCATGGAGCCGCCGCATGGCTCCCAGAGCCAAGGGAGCGTTGGCGGCCACAATGGCGTCGGGCCGGGCCCCGGTGTCCAGGAAGGCCGTCATGGTCTTATAGGCGCTGGCGCCCTGGTTGTGTTCGCAGCTTAAAAACCACTCCGGGTTATATTCCACCCCCAGCTCCTTGACCAGCTGTTCGACGCCGTGCTTCCGAACGTAGTAGGAGCGGAACCGGGTGGGACAGTTGAGGAAGCAGATGCGCTTGTGCCCCGTCTCCACCAGGTAGCGGATGGCCAGGGCGCTGCCCTCGCCGGGGTCGGCCAGGACGGAGTCGGCGTCCTGCTCGTAGCTGTTGACGCCCACCAGCACAAAGGGAATGCCCGTTTTTTTCATATTGGCCACCAGCTCCGGCGCGTAGGGGGAGCCCACGATAAAGGCCCCGTCCACCCGCCGGTTCCCGATGACCTTGGGCAGCCGGTCCGGCTCCGCCACGGAGCAGAAGGCCTCGGTGATGATGCCGTAGTCCGTGTCCGCCAGGCCGGACATGATGCCGTTGCTGATGTTGTAGGCGCACAGGCCGGAGTGATTGTCGAAATTGTAGCTGTTGGAAGGCTGGGACTCATTCATAATAATGACGCCCAGACTGTTCATCGTCTTATTGCTCAGGCCCCGGGCGTTGTTATTGGGGACGTAATTCATCTCCTTGATCACCGCCAGGACCAGTTCCCGGGTCTCCTCCTTGACCAGCGGGCTTTTATTGAGTACCAGGGAAACGGTGCTGCGGGAAACCCCAGCGCGCTCCGCCACATCCCGAATTGTTACCATTTTTATACCCCTCTCCGCTTTTCGTGAATTTTAGACCGATTTAATTTTGCGTTCCGCCGTCGCTCTCGCGTGCTTGCGAGAGCCTGCGCCCAAAAGGCGGGCAGTGGGAAAAGCTGCCGAAAGGAGAAAAGAGGGTACGGTCCTTGCAAGCACGAGCTGAAAAGAAGACCGCTTTTGTGCTTTTCATTATACTTTAGACCGCTCTAAATTACAAGATGGCAGTTTTTCCGAATCGTTTCCCGAAACTTTGTGGAGAATCACAACGATTTTGAAAGAATTCTCCGTTATGCGAAAATTCACGCCGATCATTTCATGGAAATCGCACAATTGACAATTGAATCGGTCCAAATTATAATTAATTTGTAGATAATGCCACATTTAGAGGAGAATGGGCCCAACCCGCAGAAATACCCCGTGGAAGAACCGCCGTCTCCCTTATTTTTGGACCGGTTCAAATTTCCATGGCGTTTTCCGCGACTTTCAGAAAACGGAGGAGAAGCAGCGTATGAAAAAACAAAACCGATTCAGGTCCCTGCTCGCCCTGGCGCTGTCCCTGGCGATGATCCTGGCTGTCCTGCCGGTCACCGTGGCGGAGGCGGCCTCCCCGGGCAGCGGCAAGGTCGTCTATGTCCGCGACGGGGGCGACGGCGACGGCTCCAAGCCGGAGACGCCCCTGGGCTCCCTTCCGGAAGCCTTCAAGGCCATCGGCAGTGACGGCGGCACCATCGTCCTGACCGGAAAGGTGACCCTGGAAGGCCACTTCAATAATAAGGATACCGTCCGGCACACGGGGCTGCTGGTGATCACCGGCAAGGACCCCTCCGGGACCGACTACCCCGACGCGGAGCTGTGTTACACGAAGGCCTCTAACACCAACCTGGGCGGACCGACCATGCTGGAGAACCTGAAAATCTCCATGCCCAATAAGACGAATCTGAATCTTTACGCCTGCCCGTCGCTGACCATCGGCGCAGGCGTCATCACCTCCGGCAACCAGCTGAACCTGTTCGCGGGCGATATGGCGGCCTACACCGGGGACTGTACCGTGACCGTTCAGAGCGGCTCCTTCGCCGAGATCGTTCCCTCCCGGTACAATTTGACCGGCAAGGCCACCATCAATATGGAGGGCGGCGCGATCGGCCACATCAACGCCGGCGGACAGGCCTCCACCATATCGGAGGTGGAGATCAACGTCCGGGGCGGCGAGGTCGGCGAGATCTATGCCTCCGGCACCGGCGGCAGCGGCACCACTGGAAACGTCAAGCTGAACCTGCTGGGCGGCAAACTGACCAGTGGGATCGTTCCTGTCCCTTCCGGCTCGCAGCCCACCCAGGTCACCGGAAATTATGATATTGTGGTGGGAAACGCCTTTGCCGGGGCTTCGATGCTGACCGCCCAGATCGAGGCAGGGGGCAAAACCTCCATCACCTTCCAGGGCTATCAGGGCCCACTGCCCGCCATCCTGGATCAGTTCGACGCCCTGACCCTTACCGGCAGCAGCAACGCCACCATTTCCGGCGCCCTTCCCGAGGGCTTCCAGCTCACCGTGGAGCCGGGCAGCAAGGTGAAGCTGGCGGGCTACAGCCAAAGCCAGCTGGACGGGGCGGGGATCACCGTCTCCGGCGGCGGGGAGATTGAATACGGCGAGGAAGAGACCGGCAAGGTGGTCTATGTCAACGGCTCAGTCGTGGACGGAGACGGCACGACCCCGGAAAAGGCGTTTTCCGATTTGGAGAAGGCTTTCGCCGCCCTGGGCGGTCAGGATGGCACCATCGTCCTCACCGGGCCCACGGCGGCCCCTACTCCTGTAAAAAGCAAATACACTGTTCCGGCTCATGACGGGACCTACAAAATCACCGGCCGGTACGGCGGCCAGGTCTACGAGGACGCGGAGCTGACCTTCGGCGCTGCCATTAACTTTGACGTAGGCGGTCCCACAGTGCTGGAGCATCTAACCATTAACGTAACGGAGAAAGTCAATGTCCTATTCTATGCTAATAAGAGCCTGACCTTTGGAGATGGCATCGTCACCAAGGGCTATGGCTCGAGCAAAATCACCCTCTACAGCGGTGTCCTCAGCGGCAGCATTGCCGACTCCGCCCTGACACTCAACAGCGGCGCCGTGAAGCTGGTGGTCGCTACCAATAAAAAACCCATCACCGGCGCCGCCACCATCACCATCAACGGCGGCGAGATCACCGGCTACCTGTCCGTGGGCGCAAGCGCTGCCGACATCGGCCAGGTGGAAGTGACCATCAACG
Source organism: uncultured Oscillospiraceae bacterium (assembly GCA_947626085.1). Classification (GTDB taxonomy): domain Bacteria; phylum Bacillota; class Clostridia; order Oscillospirales; family Oscillospiraceae; genus Faecousia. Next base: position 14,488 of record CANQQU010000027.1, on the reverse strand, counting down.
GCGGCACCATCAAGGCCATCTATCCGTCTGGGGCGAAAGGCTCCAAAACCGGCTCTGTAAAGCTGGCGCTGCTGGGCGGCACGGTCACCGGCGGAATAAAGTCCAATTCCAAGGGCGACGGCCCTGTCACCGGGGACTATGACCTGGTGATCGGCAAGGACTTTGCCGGCGCGGGCAGCCTGAGCGCCGTGTGCAAGTCCACGGTCACGGTGGGCGGCGAAGCCCGGGTGACCTTCCAGGGCTTTGTGGGGAAGCTGCCCAAGCTCCTGGAGGAGTTTGACGCTCTGACCCTGACCGATAGCGCCAACGCCATCTGCGAAACCACCCTGCCCCAGGGCTACGCTATCGAGGTGGCGGAGGGCAGCGTTCTCCGTCTGACGGAGTACACCGAAGAAACGGCCGAAACGGGCCTGAAAATCACCGGCTCCGGGACGGTCCTCTACGGCCCGGTACCGGATGAGAACACCCCCATCCAGGTCCAGAAGCTCACCGTCTACCTGAACGGCACCGTTCCCGTCTCCGGCGACGGCACCACCCCCGAGACCGCCGTGAAGACCCTGGACGAGGCGTACAAGATGCTTGTGCGGCGGTACCAGGACCCCAACGGCCAGAATTTGAAAGACGCCGGCACGGAGGGCACCATCATCGTCTGCGGCGACACCACCCAGGCCGAGAATTTCAATCTGGACGCCGGCTATACCCATCAGGGCAAGCTCACCATCACCAGCCAGGACGGGGCGGTGCTCCATCTGGGCACGGCGAGTGGCGCGGTGTACCTGCAAATGTCCGGCCCCACCCTGTGGGACAACATCACCGTGGACGCCCTGGGTCCCTCCGGCAGCCCCGGCGAGACCATGTTCTACACCGGCTATGACTTTGCCGTAGGCGAGGGCTTCCAGACATCCTGGCACGGTCAGCCGCTGGTCAAGACGGATAAGAGCTACCTGATCGTTCTGCGCTGCGGCTTTGTGGACGCCAACGACTATGACGGCGTCACCCCCGTGAATGTCAAGCTCATGGGCGGCGTGTGGCGGAGCATGAACGCCGGAAATCATGTCCACAACATCTCCTCCGTCAACCTGACCCTGGGGGGCAAGGGCGTCGTCACCAGCTACATCGAGTGCGGCGGCATGAATTCCGCCCCCGTGGGGGATATCACCATCAATATCGACGAGGGCGGGTACAGCAACGCGCTGTATCTCTATAGCTACCTTGCGGAAGGCAAGGACGCCGAAATGGGCAGCCTGACGGTGAACATCCGGGGCACCCTGTTTAAGCTCCTGCCTCAGAGAAGCAGCCAGAATGCTACAGCAACCAGGAAGGGGGATATGATCGTGAATCTGTACCCCACGGGCTCCATCACCGGCTCTTCCCCCAACTATACCCTGGAAAACGAGTACTGTACCGTCACCGGCAAGCTGGTGTACAACGTCTATGGCTACTCCGGCGCGGCCCAGTACGGCATGGACCGCTATGACGTGGTGAACCTCCACGGGCATTCCGAGCCGGAGCGGGATTACGACATGATCCCCGCCGGCGCGGACCACCTGCTCCGGGTCCACTGCTACAGCGGAAGCCTCAACATGGATCTGAGCAGCTTCAAGGGCCTTTCCGTGGCGGGAAATTCCGACGTGACCTATATGGGCGCCTTCCCCACGGAGCTGCCCATCACCGTCGAGCCGGGCAGCACCCTCCGCATCCGGCCCAGCCAGAACCCGGGGAAGACCCTCGCCGACTTCAATTACACCGGCACGGTGATTCTTGCCGAGCCGCCCTATAGCGCCGGGGACCCGGTGTTGTCCGTGGACTTTGAAAACGGGGTCCAGGACGCCTCCGGCAACGGCAACAACGGTACCATTTACGGCAGCCCCGCCTATGTCTCCGGCTATGACGGCGGGCAGGCCCTTTACATCACCAATCCCCACGGCCATGCCGCCCAGAACTATGTGCTGTTTGAAAACCTGAAGGGCATCGATCTGACGACGGACAGCTGCACGGTCCTGTTCTGGTACAAGACCCTTTGCGGCGGCAATCCGGAGTGGGCCAGGGCGGAGTATGCCTCCACCGCGGGCTCCGGCATCGATATGAGCCAGGCATCGCTGGGCGGCATCGTGTTCTCCAACCAAAATACCGCCGATCCCGCTTCTCCCGGAATGTCCGCCGCCCAGCTGACCCAGGCGGAATTCTTCGCCGCCGGCGTCACCGGCGCGGACGGCGCCCACCGGGATCTGGACGGCGTGGCCGATCCCCAGGACAGCCGCTGGCATCAGGTGGCGGTGGTCTATCAGCGGGACGGCGCCCTCCGGGTCTATGTGGACGGGGAGCTGGTCAAGACGGTGGATATTTCCGCCTTCAACGGGCAGAGCCTGGGTGCCAACAGCCTGGGCCTGGGCGCGGATGCGCTGGGCCAGTACGGCCTGGGCAACGCCTATATCGACGATTTCCAGATCTACCCCGACGCCATGACCCAGACCGATATCCAGGCCAACTACCATCTGGGCCATCTCAAGGCCCTGGTGGCCGAGGCGGAGCAGCGCCTGACCCAGGTCGGCCCGGAATACACCCAGGCCGCCAAGAGCGTCTTGGCCCAGGCCATCCAGGCCGCCAAGGCCAAGATGAACGGCGCCACCGCCGCGGACTATGCCGAATTGATGCCGGCCTATGACGAGCTGAAGGCTGCCTTTGACGCCTTCCTTCTGTCTCCCACGCCCCGGCTGTCCATGCTCCTGCTCAGCGACATTCACGTTAGCAGCGCCGTAGACGCCCGGGCCAAGGCCCTGGAACAGGTATTCCAAGATGTGACGGGTCTGGGTCTGCCGCTGGACGGCATCGTGAACGCCGGCGACTTTGCCGATAACGCCACCGCCGCCGCCACCGACACGGCCTACCAGGTGTTGGAAGACCTGCTGGCAAAGTATGGCCTGACCTCCCTGCAAATGGTGGCCTCCTTCGGCAACCACGAGATCAATTACGAGAGCGCGGATGAGAATTACCTGGTCAGCACCGCCCGGTATTGGGAGAATCTCCAGCGCCATATTGGGGAAAACAAGCAGTTCGGCCAGGGCGTGGGGGTGCTGGACGATGCGTGGTACGAGGCCGGTAAGCACTACTGCTACGGCATGACCCTAAAGGGGCAGTACCACTTCCTGGTGCTGAACACCGACTACCTGACCCAGACCGGCAGCAGCAAGAATGTCCCTGACGAGTCCGGCAACGAGCTGGATCCCATCCGCCACGGCGTCCACTTTGACGACGAGACCTTTGAATGGATCGACAAAATGATGACTCAGTACAGCGCCGACGGCCTGCCCATTTTCGTCATCAACCACTTCCCGTTCATCGACACGGTACCCCTGTCCTACTTTGACCCCGTCATCGTGAAGGACAACTCCATCGGCAAGCAGGATGCGGAAATTCGGGCGGCTCTGGCAAAATACGACAATGTGGTCTACTTCTGCGGCCATCTCCACTCCGCCCTGGGCATGAGCGGCCCGGTGCAGGTGACCAGCGAGGGCGTCGGCAGCTTCACCGAGCTGAATCTGCCCAGCCTGAAGTCCAGTTCCCGGGGCTATCAAAATATCCCGGCCAACTGGATCATGTTCGTCTACGACAGGGAGATCGTCTTCCGGGCCCGGGACTTTGCCACCGGCGAATGGCTGACCCAGTACGATGCGGTGATCCCCCTGAAGGGCGCGACGCCCCAGGGACCCACCGATCCCGGGACGCCCGGCGGCTCGCAGCAGACGCCCCGGCCCGACGCCTCCGCCAAACCGACCCAGCCGAATGATTCCTCCTCCGACGTGCCCCGGACCGGCGACACAGCCAAGCCTCTGGTCCTGGCCGCCGCCCTGCTGGGGAGCCTGGCGGGGATCGCGCTGGTGCTGCCCCGGAAGAAAAAGAAAATCTGACCGTTTTTCATCTTCTTTCCTCTTTATGAAGGTCCCCGCCGCGCTTCCGCGCGTCGGGGACCGAACCTATTTTGGACCAATTGCGCCGGTCCCATGGAAAGGATCAGCGGGACGTACAGAAGGGTAAATTATATACGACCTGAATACCCCTCTTTCGCGGGAGCGCATCCATGGCATTCCCGCCCCAATTATCTTCCCCAGAAGCTCAGAAGCAAGTACCCCAGCGTCAAGCACAGACCAATGCAGGCCAGCAACAGGCCGTAGGAAAAGCTCTCCTGGATCAGCCGGAGGGTGCCCTTGGCCCGTTCCTCGTCCCGTGCCAGCCGGTCGGTAATGGAACCGGCTTTGGGCATCTTGTGGAAGAATCCGGCGGCCCGGTCCAGGATGCCGCCGACCAAATGGGCGGCGGGATCGGAATCCAGCATCTCTTTGGGCGGCCCAAGCGGGCGGTGGGTGGTCCGCCGCAGGAGGCGGATGAAGCCGTCCACCAGGCTGTCCAGGACCCGGGAGCAGAAGGTGCCGGCGGCCAGGAAGCCCTTCACCACGGTATCCACCAAATAGCGGTCCAGCGCCTGGCAGAGCCCGCCGAAAATCGCCGGGAGGACCTTCAAAAGCAGGGGCCGGTAGACCAGCTCCTCTAAGTCCAGGGCCTGGGGCCAGCGGTTAACATAACAACGAACCGCTCCTTCCTTCCGCATCAGCAGTCCCCGGGCAACGAAAACGTAAATTCCCGCGCCGAGTCCGATGCTGATGGCCGCGCCCCGCAGGTTCTCCGGGGCAAAGTAGGCGACCCGCTCCGCCGTCCCGGCGGCATAGAAGAAGCCCTGGCCCAGATCGGCGATGGGGTCCATGGTCCAGTGGGGCAGCAGCCCCAAGATCGGCGGCACCGCCGCCGCCAGGAGCAGCACGCCCTTTGTCAGGGGCCCCATTCCGGGACCCATTTCGTCAAAAGCCCGCTGCCGCTGGGGGTCCTGGTTTTTCTCGACGAACAGCGCCACGAACAACTTGAGCATATAGGCCACGGTCATGCCGCCGGTGAGCAGAAAGACCCATTCCGCCAGGTAAAAGAGCCCTGGATTTTGAGCAAGGCCCTGATACTCTACGATGCTTTCATGGAGCAGGGTCTTGCTGATGTACCCGGAAAGCAGGGGAACGCCCCCGATCCCCAGGGCCCCGGAGAGAAACGCCGCCAGAAGGGCCGGCTTTCCCCGGCCAAAGCCCCGGATCTCGTTTAAGTCCAGCTGGTGTAGGTTCATAAACACCACCCCGGCGCAGAGGAACAGCACCAGCTTGAAGGAAGAGTGGTTGACCATGTGCAGGAAGGCACCCCGCACCGCCGTCAGGTTCTCCGCCCCGGCGCTGCGCAGCAGGCAGGCCATGCCGATGCCTGTCAGGATGAATCCGATCTGGGAGACAGAGGAGCAGGCCAGGGTCCGCTTGAGATTCACGGAGAAGAGGGCCAGCACCGCCCCCAGAAGCATAGTTACCAGCCCCAGCAGCGTCAGCAGCGCCCCCGCCGCTTGGTCCGCCCCAAAGAGGCCGCAGGCGGTGAAAATGATCCCAAACACCCCGGCCTTGGTCAGGATGCCGGAAAGCAGGGCGCTGGCCGGCGCGGGGGCCTCGGGGTGGGCCTTGGGCAGCCAGATGTGCAGCGGGAAGCAGCCGGCCTTGGCGCCAAAGCCAAAGAGCAGCATCCCCCCGGCGGCGTACAGCCGGATTCGCCCCTCCAGGGGGCCGGAGAGGACCGGCCCGGCCAGCCGGGCCAGATCGTCCATCTCCAGGGTGCCGAACTGATCATATAGGAGGAACAGACCCATCAGCAGCACCAATCCCCCAATGACCGCCACGGCCAGGTACGTCTCCGCCGCCCGCAGGCTGGCCCGCCGCTGGTCGAAGGCAACCCAGACATAGGAGGTGAAGGACATGATCTCAAAAAAGAGGAAGGTGGTATACAGGTCCGCCGACAAAAACACGCCCACCGTGGCGAAGAAGGTGGCCCAGAGGAAGAAATAGTACCGCCCCCGGTTTTCGTAATGGGCCATGTATTCCCGGGAGAACGCGCCGCTCACCGCCCACATAAAGACGGCGATGAGGCAATAGACCATGCGGAACCCATCCAGCCGGAGGTGAAGGCCCATCCCGCAGAAATCCGGAATGAACAGATCCATCATCCCGCCTCCTTTCCAATATCGGCCAGAGCCGCCAGGAGGGGCTGCCCGCAGAGCCCCAGCGCCAGCAGGAGCCCGGCAAAGAGCAGCAGCGGCAGGAGCATCCGCCAGTCCGGGTCCCGGCGGTCCGGCAGGGCCGCCGCCCGCCAGGGGAAGAAGACCCGCACCGACACCGAGAGCATATAGATCCCCGTCATCAGCGCGGAGTACAGGATCACCGCCACCCCCACTACCGGCAGCGCCGCGCCCCCAGCATCCGAGGCGGCGGAGAGGGCCGCCGTACACAGGCTCCATTTGCTTAGGAACCCAGCAAAGGGCGGGATCCCCATCAGGGACAGTGCCGCCACGGTGAAGCATCCGAAGGTCACCGGCATCCGCCTGCCCAGGCCGTCCAGCTCGGTAACGTAAGTCTTGCCGGTTTGGGTCTGGACCGCCCCGGCGCAGAAAAAGGCGCAGATCTTCATAATGGCGTGGACGATCAGATGGGCCAGAGCCGCCGCCAGCCCCGCCGGGGTCATCAGCGACGCGCCAAAGAGAATATAGGACAGGTTGCTGATGGTGGAGTAGGCCAGCCGCCGCTTCCAGTGGACCTCCCGGACGGCCATGGTGGAGGCGTACACGATGGTGACAAGCGCCGCCCCCATCACCACCCACTGGGCCCAGGTGCCCCGCAGAAGGGCGGCCCCGAAGCTGAAATAGGTCAGCCGCAGAACGGCAAAGGCCCCGGATTTCAGCCCCGCCACGGCGTGGAGCAGGGCGGTCACCGGGGTGGGGGCCACCGTGGCCTTGGGCAGCCACCCGTGGAAGGGAAACAGCGCCGCCTTCACCCCAAAGCCGAAGAAGGCCAGCACATACAGAAGGAGGGTCAGCTCCTTCCCCCCAGCCGCCGGGTTCAGCATCCCGCCGGGAACGAAGGCGGTGGTGCCCGTGGCGGAGTAGGTCAGGACGTAGATCAGCCCCAGAAAGGCGAAGGCCGCCCCGCCGATGGAATAGTAGAGGTAGCGCCTGGTGGCCCGGGCCGCCTGGGAGGTCATGGGGTGCATGACCAGGGGAAAGGTGGCGAAGGTCAGCATCTCATAAAACAGGTACATGGTCACCAAATTGCCCGCCAGGGCCACCCCCAGGGTCACCCCGAAGGAGATGGTGTAAAACCCGAAGAAGGTGGGCCGCCGCTCCTCCTTTTCCATGTAGGAAAAGGCGTACAGGGTCGCCAGGGGCCACAAGAAGGACACCAGCCCGGCAAATACGCTGCCCATCCGGTCCAGGCGGAACATCACCGTCAGCTCCCCGTACAGGCGAAACAGGACCTGGGGCGGACTTTCCCCGCCGTTGATCGCGATCAGCGCCCCCATCCAGATACTGTTTCCCAGCACCAGCAGGAGCAGCGCCCCCCGGACCAGGGTTTGCCGCCTGGGCGTGGTGATCCAGGGCTGGAGCAAAAATAGCAGTGTTCCGGTAAAAATGGGGAGGAACACCGGCCCTGCCAGAAGAATACCGCCCATGCTCTCTTCACCCCACGATCCCGGCTTCCGCCAGACGGCCGATCCAGCCCAGAAGCGGGCCGGGGAAGCAGCCCAGCAGCACTGCCGCCGCCCCCAGCAGAAGAATGGGGAGGGCCATCATCGCCGGCGGCTTTTCCCCGGAAATGAGGGCGGGTCCCTCCGGCTCCTTGCCGGGGAAGAACCCCGCGATCACCGGGGGCAGCAGATAGCCCGCTGTGAGCAGGGCGCTGATCAGAAGCACCGCCGGGCCCAGATACCGGAACACCCCGGTGCCCGAGGCCAGCGCGCCCTGGGCCAGATACCATTTGCTGATAAATCCGCTGGCGGGGGGAATGCCGATCAGCGCCAGGGAGGCCGCCGTGTAGGCCCCCAGAGACACGGGCATGATCCGCCCCAGGCCCTGGAACTCCTCCGCCCGGGTCCTGCCGGTGCTTCTGATCACCGCCCCGGCAAACAGGAACAGCCCCGTCTTGATCACGGAGTGGAAGGCCACATGGGCCAGCGCCCCGGTAAAGCCCAGAGGGTCCATCAGTCCCAGGCCGAATAGGACATAGGACACCTGGCTGACGGTGGAATAGGCCAGACGCTTTTTGAAGACCGGCTCCCGATAGGCCAGCATGGAGCCCAGGAACACCGTCAGAAGAGACAGGATCAGCCAGGCGCTCTGCACCCAGGTTCCTCGGAGGGCCGCGGGCCCGATCAGGTCATAGATACTCCGCAAAATCGCCAGAACGCCGGCCTTGGTGATGACCCCGGAGAGCACAGCGCTGGCCGGGGCCGGGGCGGCGGGATGGGCCACTGGCAGCCACCCGTGGAGGGGGAACATGCCGGCCTTGGCGCCGAAGCCCACGATCATGCACAGCGCCGCCGGCAGCAGCAGCGGCGCGGAGGCGGCGGACGCCGCCGTAAAATAGCCCCCCGGCAGGAACGTCAGGCTCCCGGCGGCCTGGGCCAGGTAAAAAATGCCAAACAGGGCCAGAAACGCGCCGCCGACGGAGTAGAACAGGTACTTGAGGCCCGCCCGCACTGCCTCCTTGGTCCGCTCGTGGAGTACCAGCGGCAGGGAGGTCAGGGTCATCAGTTCAAAAAACACATAAAACGTCAGCGCATCCGCCGCGAGATCCAGACCTATCAGCGCCCCGGGGACCATCAGGTAAAACCCGTAGAACCCGGCGGCATGGCCGTCCTCTTTTAAGTACGAAACCGCATAGACGGCGGTCAAAAACCACATTACGGCGGTCAGCACCCCGAAGAAGCGCCCGACCCCGTCCACCCGGAGGCCCATGGTCAGGTTCCCGGTCAGGCTGAGCAGGGTCACATCCCCGCCCAGCGCCGCCGCTAAGATGGTAAAAACCGTCTCCAGCGCCTGGGCCGCCAGGAAAAATCCATTTAGCAGCGCCCTGCTTTTCCCCATCCGGCGGCCCGCCAGCAGCATCGCCGCCCCGGCAGCCAGGGGAAAGAATACTGGCAATAGTAGGAACATCTAATTTCTCCTTTCCGCGATCTTTAGCTGAACATGGCCAGGCCCTCGGTAATGGCCCGGACAATGGGCTGGGAGAACAGCCCCAGGATCAGGTTAAAGGCGATCAGACACAGGACGGCCACCCGGAAGCCCGGGGCGTTGACTCTTTCTCCGGCGGCCCCATCCGGGCCCGCGCCGGCGTCGTAGGCGCCGCTCCTGGCGGGGCGGTACAGGCCCGTCAGCAGCCGCAGAAAATACACCGCGTTCAGCACCGTACTCACCGCCAGAGCGATCAGGGTGGTCAGCATTTTGCCGGGGCTGGCCATGGCGGAGGTGGCGAACAGGAGCTTGGAGATAAAGCCCGAGAGCATGGGGAAGCCCACCATGGACAGCGAGCCCACCAAAAAGCCCACCCCCGCCAGCCGGTTCCGATACCCGGAGCCCCGGAGGGCCAGAAAATCCGTCCGGTCTCCGGAGACCCGGTAGAGCCCCCGGGCGCTGAGAAACAGCAGCGCCTTGGTGGCCCCGTGGGAGAAGATGTGGAACACCGCGGCGATCATACCCTCCGGCGTTCCCAGGCCGATACCCATGTAGATATAGCCGATCTGGGCCACGGAGGAGTAGGCGATCATCTTCCGGGTGTCGGTCTGCATGATGGCCCGCAGGGAGCCCAGCATCATCCCCGCCACGCCGAAGAGGAACAATACGTTTCCAATGTGGCTGCGGACCACGCTCTCCGGGGACAGGACCCGGTAGTAAAATTTGATCAGAAGGAAAATGTACCCCTTGGAGACCAGGCCGGAGAGAATGGCGCTGGCCGTGGGGGTGGCGTAGCCGTAGGTGTCCGGGATCCAGTAGTGGAAGGGGAACAGCCCGCTTTTAATGGCCAGGCCCACGCTGACCACCGCCACGATTACCAGCAGCGGGATCTCATACTGCCCGCTTTCGACGATTTCCCCCACCGCCTCCTGGGCCGGGCTCATCAGCAGCTGCCCGGTCACATCGTAAAGAAGGCTCAGCCCAATGAGAAACAGTCCGGAGCCCAGGGAGCTCATGACCATGTACCGAATGGCGGCGGTCAGGCTCCGCCCGGTCTGGGTGATCATGATCAGGCCGCAGCCGGCGATGGTGTTGATCTCCACGAAGACGTAGGCGGTAAACAGATCGTTGGTGTACACCAGGGCCAGCAGGGAGCTGAGCATCAGATCGATCAGGATGTAAAACAGGTTCTGCTTGCTGGGCTCCACGTCGGTCTGAGTATATTTCACCCCGCCGATCACCGAAAGGAGCATAATGGCGCTGAACAGAAGCGCCGTCAGCCCCTCCAGCACCCCCGCCCGAATTTCGTTGCCCCAGGGGGCAGGGAAGTGGCCCATCCAATAGACGTAGCTCTCCCCGGTGGCGGCGCAGTAGGCCAAGACGGCGGCGGACAGGACCATGGTCGCCGCAATGGCGCAGATACTCAGCACCCGGGCCTTCTTTCCCTTCAGCACCGAGGAGACGATCCCGGAGAACATGGCCAGAATAATGGAAAAAAACGGGAAATTTTGGACGAAGCTCAAAGCTGCTCTTCCTCCTCCTGCTTCATGGAGATCAGGATCCGGTCCAGGTCTAAGGAGTGGTAGCGCTCATAGAGCCGGATGGTCAGGGCCAGCATCAGCGCCGTGGTGCTGACGCTGACCACGATCCCCGTCAGCACCAGGCCGCTGGGAATGGGGTTGATGTAGGCGGCGGGGTCCGTCACTCCGTCCGTGAGGATGGGCACCTGCCGGCCCGCGATGTAGCCCTTGGCGGCCAGGAACAGGTAGATGGCCGTGTCCATGATGTTCATGCCCAGGATCTTCTTGATCAGGTTCCGGTGGAGCAGGAGCATGGTAAAGCCGATGCCGAAGAGGACCATGGCGGCCTCTTCTTCCAGATTCAGATTCAGTTCGCCAAACATGGCTCACATTCCTCCCTTGCGGAACAGCGTGTAAAAGGAATACATGGTGCCCATCACCACCAGGCCCACGCAGATGTTGAGAGGCAAAATCAGGCCGCTGCTCAATATCGCGCCGGGGGTCCCCAGGGGGATGCCGCTTTCCAGATGGTTGGCGCCGGTGAAGAAGGAATAGCTCTTCGCCAGGCAGTAAAAGGTCAGGGCGCACAGGGTCATCCGGCGGTAGACCCGCTCGTTGAAGAACCGCTCGGTCTTGGCAAAGCCGAAGGTGTTCAGGTACAGGATCAGCCCGGAGCCCAGCACCGCGCCCCCGGAAAATCCGCCGCCGGGGGACAGGTGGCCGTTCAAAATAATGTAGACCCCGAAAATCATGATCAGCGGCACCAAGAGCCGGGCGGTCTGCTGGAGGATTCCGTCATTTTTCGGCTCAAACAGCCGGTCGTTCTCCTGCTGGATGCGGGTCCGGGCGGCGCTTTTGCCGTCGCAGGCGTCCACCCGGAGCAGCACCTGGACGCAGCAGGAGGCGATGAACAGCACGCAGGACTCCCCAAAGGTATCAAAGGCCCGGTAGTCCAGGATCATGCCGGTGACAAAATTGGTGGCGCCGGTCTCCTCCACCCCGTGGCGGATGTAGCGGGCGGGCACCTCGTTATTGGCGGGGTTATCGGGGTTTCCGAAGGGCGGCAGGAAAGCGGTGGTCCAGAGGAACACCAGAATGATCGCCCCGCACAGCAGAACGGCCATGATCTTATACACGGCCCGGAAGAACCCCAGGGACTTTTCCTGGGCCTGGAGTACCGCCTGGGCGTCCCCGGCACCCTTTTGCAGGGCGACCCGGTCCCGCCACGCCTGGGCGTAGCCCGGGGCGTGGGACTGGGGCCAGACCTCGGGGCCGTAGACCTCCTCGGAGGCCCGGCAGCGGGACTCCAGGGCGCTGTCCCGGGCCGGGAGGCGATCGGCGATTTCCGGGGCAGCCACCGGAACAGCGTCCTCCGTCACATCCTCTAATAGGTCCAGGTCCCCGGCCAGCCAGCGCTTGAATTTCAGGTAGCGGCCCAGCTCCTGGGGGCTTTTTCGCTTACTCATCCCGGTCCTCCTTCCGGATGGCGTGGATCTTTTTCAGCGTCACGAAGAACAGAACGCTGGTGACGCCGGCGCCCACCGCCGCCTCCGTGATGGCCAGGTCCGGGGACTGGAGCAGGATCCAGATAATGCACATGATCAGGCTGTAGGACATGAACACGATGATGGAGGCCAGCAGGTCCCGGATCACCGCCACCGACACGGCGCACACCACCAGCGACAGCAACAGCAGCAGCTCAAACACTTCCATGGTCCTTTTCCTCCTGTTTTTCTTCTTTGTCCAGATGGACAACGGCGATTTCTCCCAGATTCTCGTTGGTCATGGCTTCCAACCGGCTGATCATGTGCCCCGAAACCGGGGAGGCCAGCCAGAAAAAGGCGATCACAAGGAACAGCTTCAGGCTGTCCATGCTGAAGCCCCGCAGGACCATGCACCCCAGGAACACAAATAATATTCCCAGGGTGTCCCCGATGGCGGCGGCGTGCATCCGGTTCAGAGCCTTGCGAAATTTGTTGACGCCGAACACCGCCAAAATCTCCAAAAACAGCCCCAGCAGAAGCAGGACCCCCGCCAGGAAATACCGTACCCATTCCATGTCAATTCGTCTCCTTTTCCTCGGGGCCCGCCGGCTCCTCCTGATGTTTCAGATTGTCCTCCACCGCCTGGAGATCGGCCTTCATTTGCTTTTTCTGGAGATACACCCCGGTGTAGACCTTGCAAAGCACCACCACCGCCAGAAAGCTGATCATGGCGTAGATCAGGCACACGTCCACCAGGTAGCTCTCATCCAGGTAGACAGACAGCAGGGCGATCAGCATAATGACGATGGTGCCGATCATGTTGACCGCGATGATCCGGTCGGAAATTCCCGGCCCCAGCACCGAGCGGATGATGCTGACGATAATGAGGATTCCCAGCACCATCATCATGCCGATCAAAAGGGCCCCAAAAACCTGCTCCATCATGCCTGCTCCGCCTCCTTTCGACCGAATTTGCGATCCCGGGCCTCCATCTCCCGCAGGAGCTGGACGAAGGCCGAGCTTTCCAGACCCTCCCCGAATTTTTTGTCCAGGCAGTGGACGCAGAAGCGGCTGCCCTCCATGGACACGGTGATGGTGCCCGGCGTCAGGGTGATGGAGTTGGCCAGCATCGCTTTGGCCAGATCGGAGGTCAGGTCCGTGTTAAAATAGACCAGCGCCGGCTCTGGCTCCAGCTCCGGGGACAGGACCAGCCCCAGCACCTCCAGATTGGCCTTCACGATCTCCCGGATCAGCACCCCCAGATACCGGACCAATAGGGGCGACAGCCGCCAGAATCGCAGCTCCTTTTCCAGGCTGTAGTCCAAAAAGCGGCACAGAAACCAAAAAAGCGCGGCTGACAGAACCAGGCCAAGCACACAAATTTCCAGTGTGATTCTCCCGTTCAAAATCAGCCACGCGGCAAAGATCAGGGCAAACAAACAGGGTCATCTTCCTTTCTCAGATTCAGCCCACATTATATACCTCTGTTTTCAAAAATGCAAGCGCAAAAACATATAATTGCAAAATTGGTCAGAAATCGACAAAGCGCCCGCCGCGATCCTGGCCCTCCGCAAAAGCCCGCATTATTTTTTCGGTTATCGAGTAGGCCCTTTTGAGCATTTCCAACAGGTCAGATCTTCATTTTTCATACGCCCCCTCCTTACGGTAAGCGGCGGACAGGAGATCCTGTCCGCCGGCTTGTCTTAATGGTGTTGGTTCTTTTTGGGGGCTGCTTTCGCCGCGGAGAGGCCCGTCCAGGCCGCGCAGGACATGGAGAACACTGCCAGTATCACCCACAGGCCCAGCAGGCTCCCGTCTCCCGTCTTCGGCGTGTCGTCCGGCGAGGAGGAAGGAGGCGGCGGAGTTGTGGGCTCCGTGGTGGGAGGCGGCGTCGTGGGCGTGGACGACGGAGGCGGCGTGGGCTTGTCGTTGGCAAATGTAACGGTTGCTCCGCCGTTGGGGATGGTCCCGGTCTCTCCAGCAGAGGTAGTGGTGTAGCCCTCGGACGTGTAATCATCCTCTGCCACCGTGTAGGCGGTGCCCACAGGCAGGCCGGAGACAGTCACAAACTCGCCGTCCTTCAAGGTGAACTCCAGCTTGCCGCCGGTGATCGCGAAGGTTTCAGAAGTGGCATTCCCAGCAGCGTCGAATTTTGTAACAACCGCGCTGCTGTAATCCTTCTCTGCCGGGGTAAAGGTCACGGTGAAGTGGAAGTCCTTGGTCTTGTCGCCGTCGCCGGTGACAGTCTTGGAGATCCTCAGTCTGCCGGTCTCGGGCTCCGGGGCGGGCTTGTCGTTGGTGAATTCCGCCTCCGCCACGCCGCCATCGGTGATGGTGCCGGTCGCGCCGCTGGAACTGGTGGTGTAGCCGTCCTGGTTGGCCTCCTGCTCCGTCACCGTGTAGGT